>DASWEL010000009.1:0-29862 GCA_036394755.1 Gemmatimonadales bacterium
AGCGCTCGCCGAACGCGTTCGCCCCCGGGGAGTTGAAGCAGGTGTCCGCGAGGAACTGCAGATCCTCCGAGAGGACATTCTCGCCGAGATTCAACAGGCGCGTCGGGAGATCGGCGATCTGAGCGAGCGCGTCGACTTTACGGAGCGGTTACTGGCGAAGAAGATCGAGCGATGACTGGGCCCGAAGCAATCGCCGCCTTCATGTTTTTCGGCGGCACATTCTGGGTCCTGCGGCCGGTCGCCGCCGCGGTCGCGAAGCGGATCGCCGGCGAGCACCGCAAGCCCGGCATGGAGCCCGCCGAGCGTGACGAGGTCTTGAACGAGCTCCGGCAAGTGCGCGAGGAAGTGGCGGAGTTGGCCGAGCGGATGGATTTCGCGGAACGGCTCCTCGCCAAGCCAAGGGGTGGGTGATGGAAGGCGTTCTTGCGCTGCTGATCCCGATCGTGGCCGTGGGTGGCTTCTTTGCCTGGATGATCTCGCTATCGCCGGTCGGGAAGGCGTATGCCGAGCGACTGAAGGGCGGCTCGGCAGCCGGCGGAACCCCCGAAGATCAGGCGGAGTTGGTCGAAAGCGTCGCGGAGTTGCGCCGGGAGGTGGCGGAACTGGCGGAGCGAGTAGATTTTACCGAACGGCTGCTCGGCCAACAGAAGGCCGGCGAGCAGTTGGCAAAGCCGCGGTCGTGACGTTGCCCGCTGAAACGGGCCGCGGACGAGCGGCGTAGGAGAGCACGTGATTCTTCAAGGCCCTACGCCGCCGCCGACTCCGGTGATTCCGTTCGACCCGAATCAGCTGATTCCGCTGATCGGGATGATAGGCGGAATGGTAGTCACAGGTGTGGTGCTCTACGCTTTCTTCAAGTCGGATTTGGCGAAAGCGATGGCTGAGCGGATTCGCGCCGGGATTCATCGGAAGAAGCGTTGGAAGGGGTTCGGCGGGGAGTGGACCGACACACCCACCGAAGGTCTCGCCGACGCGGATCACGTTGCCGAGCTTGAGCAGCGCGTCGTCGATATGCAGGGACAAATAGCCGAGATGGCCGAGCGGCTGGATTTTGCGGAGCGGCTGCTTGCGCAAAAGCGCGAGCGCTCATTGCCAGGAGCCTAGATGGGGATCATCGATCGTCTGTCCACGCTGATCCGGTCGAACATCAACGACCTGATCTCGCGCGCCGAGAACCCGCAAAAGGTTCTCGAGCAGCTCATCGTCGACATGCGCAACCAGCTGGCAAAGGCCAAGCAGCAGGTCGCCGCCGCCATCGCCGATGAGAAACGGCTCTCCGCGCAGGCGGAGCAGGAAAAGAAGCTTTCCGAGGACTGGGAGAAGCGCGCCGTCCTCGCCGTGCAGGAAGGACGAGACGATCTCGCCAAGCAGGCGCTGCTGCGCTACAACGAGCACGTACAAGGTGCCGTGCAGCTGCAGGAGACGTGGGTCAAGCATCGCGAGGAGACCGACCGGCTCAAGGCGTCGCTGCGCCAGCTCAACGACAAGATCGAGGAGGCGAAGCGCAAGAAGAACATCCTGATCGCGCGCCAGAAACGGGCGGAGGCGCACAAGCGGATTCAGGAAACGATGGGCGCGATCTCCGACAAGAGCGCATTCGAGACGTTCGAGCGGATGGCCGAGCAAATCGAGCATGAGGAGCGCAAGCTGATCGCGGCGGCCGAGGTGAACGACGATCTCTCGGGCGACTCCCTTATCAAGCAGTTCCAGGGCATCGAGGTGAAGGCCAACGCGGACGAGCAGCTGGTCGCGCTCAAGCGCAAGATGGGACTGTTGCCCGGCGGCACGCAGGAACAGGCTCGGGCATTGGGCAAGGGCTCGAAGGATGCCGAGCTGCTCGAGGATGACGACGCGGAGCAGAAGAGCTGAACGGTTCCGAGGCTTCTTCCTCTAATAGGCTGTCGAGCGCCACGTTTGTGGCGCTCTTTGTTGCGGCCCTCGTCGTCCTGTTCATTCTCAAAGTCATCGATGTTCTCCTGCTCGTCTTTCTCGCGATCCTGCTCGCCGTCTATCTCTCGGCGGTCACCGACTGGCTGGAGCGCCGCTTCGGAATGCGGCGCTGGCTCGGGCTGACACTGACCGTCGTGGCGACCATCGCGGGTGTCGCGACGATCGCTGCACTCCTGGCCCCGCCTGTCGTCGAACAAACGCGCGCGCTGATCGGCGGCCTGCCGCAAACGCTCACGAACATTCAGAACGTGCTCGCGCGCTGGGCCAGCCAGTATCCCGTGCTCGACCAGACCGAGTTGGCGAATCCGTCGTCGGGAGTCGTGTCCGGTCTCGTCAGCGATGCCACGAGATTCCTGAGTGGCTCGATATTCGGCTACGTGCGCGGCGGCGGCATGCTGTTCATCGAAGGCGCGAGCGTGGTGGTGATGGCGCTCTACCTCGCCCGCCAGCCGGCCCTGTACCGCGACGGGCTCATCTCGCTGTTTGCGCCGCGCCACCGGAGCATCGCCGTCCACGTGTTCGATGATGCGGCGGCAACCCTCCGGGCCTGGGTCGTCGGGCAGCTCATCGCGATGTCGGTCCTGGCGATGTTAACGGCGATCGGCCTGTGGATCCTCGGCGTGCCCTACTGGCTGGCATTCGGGATCTTCACCGGTCTGGTGGCGATCGTACCGTTCTTCGGCACGCTCATCTCCACGATCCTGCCCGCACTGTTTATGGTCGCGTCCGGGGACTGGTTGACGGTCCTGCTCGTTCTACTGTTGGGCGTACTCGTGCACGTGTTCGAGGCGAACGTCGTTGTGCCGCGCATCATGCAGCGCAAAGTCGATCTGCCCCCCGTGCTGACGATCTCGAGCGTGCTGATCATGGGCACGCTGCTGGGGGCGATCGGCCTGATCGTCGCCGTGCCCGTCCTGTGCGTCACGATGGTCCTGATCCGGCACATCCTGCACGGTGAGATCTACGGTGAGCCGAGTCGCTTCAAACCCGCCGTCCTCCGCACCAGCGGCGCGTGGTCGGGAGTAGAGCGCCGGCAAGTCGCAGTCAAGAAATGACGACGCCGCAGCATCGTTTCCTGATCATCGCGGACGGTGAGTTCGGTCCCCTCACCTCGAAGACGGCGAACTCCTGCATCCGCTATTTCCCCGAGCGCATCGTCGCGGTGCTCGACCGCAAGCAGGCGGGGAAGACGGCGCAGGAGGTGCTCGGATTCGGCGGCAAGATTCCCGTCGTCGGTGACTTCGAGCGTGGTCTCGCGCAGGGGAAGGGCGCGACCGCGGTACTGATCGGGATCGCCCCGGCGGGCGGCCGGCTGCCCGACGAATGGAAGGGTTGGCTCCGCACCGCGATCGAGAAGAAGCTCGAGATCTGGAGCGGGCTGCACACCTTCGTCGGCGACGATCCTGAGCTCGGTCCGCTCGCCAAAGCTCGTGGCGTCCGCATTCTCGATGCACGCCGGCCGCCGCCCCATCTCCCGATCGCGGACGGCCGTGCCGCCGAGGTCGACGCCCTCGTCGTGCTGGCCGTGGGATCCGATTGCAACGTCGGCAAGATGACGGCGCAGCTGCAATTGCGAGACGCGCTCGTCAAACGCGGGCACCGGACGAGCTTCGTCGCGACGGGGCAGACGGGCATCTTCATCGAAGGGTGGGGGATCGCGGTGGACGCGGTGGTCGCCGACTTCATCGCCGGCGCCGCGGAGCAGCTCGTCCTGCAGGGCGCCAAGGACAACGAGATCGTACTGGTCGAAGGGCAGGGCAGCTTGATCCACCCCGGATACTCGGGCGTCACGCTCGGCCTGCTCCACGGCTCCTGTCCCGACGCGCTGATTCTCTGTCATCAGGTGACGCGCGATTACATCGGCGATTATCACGGCCGCGAGCCATGGGTGAAGATCCCGTCGTACGTGGAGATGATCGACATCTACGAACGCGCGGCGCAGCCGGTCCATCCGACGAAGGTGATCGGGATCTGTCTCAATACCTACGACATGGACGAGGCGGCGGCGCGCGAAGCGGTCGCAAAGGCGGCCGAAGAGACGGGGCTGCCGGCGACGGATCCTGTGCGGTTTGATTCCGACGTCCTCGTCGACGCGATCATCGGAGCGCGCGCAACGATTTGATTTGAGCGGCGATGAATCGATACCACACGCCGCTCCTTGCCCTCCTATCGTGCCGCAATGCGATTCCTGCACTGCGTCCACGCCGAATTCCTGCTCGCGTTTCCGAGACTCGCCCGGACCAGGCTCGGCGTTTCGCTCGTGGCTCTGGGCACGACCCTCGTCTGGCTCAACGCGCATGCCTTCGACGCACTCACCGTCACCCTACAAGCCGGCGCCCTCGGATCGATCCTCGGCGCTGCAGCGATCGTTGGCGACGACACTGATCGTGCGGCGCTGACGACCGCACTCACCCATCCCACCACGCCGCTCGCGATCGCGACCGGGCGCTGGCTGGCGATCGTGCTCCCGGCGTCAGTGCTCGTAATGGTGTGCGTGACCGCGATTGGTTGGCGGACCGACGTGGTTCTCGCGGGGATCGTCGCGACGGCCGCGGTCGGCAGCTTTGCGTTGGCCGTGGTGCTCTCGCTCGGCCGCGGCGCGGCCCTGGCGCTCTTCCTCTTTATGGCGGTGGCCGGGACGATCCCGCCTGAGCGCCTGGTCGACCTCGCACGCCCCGGCATGGCGCGCCTGGCCGCGGCCAGCGCGATGGAGCTCGGACCTGCACTCTGGCACTACCGCGATATCGCAACGGGCGATGTGAGCGCGGTGCTCCACGCCCTGGCATGGACTGGGCTCGGCATTCTCCTCGCAAGCGCGGTGATCGCGCGACGTCAAAGATGACTGACTTCGCGCTCACGCTCAGCGATGTCACCGAGCGCAGCCTCGGCCCCGTGTCGATCGCCCTTCTGCCGGGCGAGATTGCGGGTTTGGTCGGGCCGGCGGGGGCGGGCAAGACCAGGCTGCTCCGCGTAGCGGCGGGCGCGGTGAGGTCGAGAACGGGCGAGGTGCGCGTGTGGGGGATGCGCGTCACGGATCCCGCGGCACGTCGGCTCGTCGGGTACGCGGCCGACAGCCCCGCATTTCCGCGCGCGCTCACCGTGCAGGAAGTCTTGACGTATTACGCGCGCCTGCACTGCGCGGCCAGTAGCGAGCGAGCCTCACGGGGGCTGGTCCGCGAAGCGCTCGAGATCGGTGGGTTGACCGCGGCCACAGACCTGCGCGCGGACGCGCTCGGGCGGGCGGATCTCCAGCGGTTGAGCTTCGCACAGGCCGCATTGGGTGGACGCCGCGTGCTCCTGCTCGACGAGACGCTGTCCGGACTCGACGCCTTTGCGCGTCGCGATCTGCGTGGCCGGATCGCGCGGCTCGCGGCCGAGGGCGTCGCCGTGCTGATCACGTCCCGCGACCCCGCCGCGCTGGAACGGCTGGCGGCGCGCGTGCTGGTGCTGCGCGACGGCCGTATCGTGCGCGCCGGTCCTCTCGCGACACTCCTCGGCGAGCGCATCCTCGAGGTAATTCTGGACGCCCCACCTGCGGAACCGCCTCCCGGATTCCGGATCACCGCGGCCGGGCTGGAGGCGCCCCTGACGGGAAGGACCGTCGAAGCGGCGCTGGCGTTGTGCCGGGCGCATCGCCTGCCCGTGCGGGCCTCCCGTGTGCGGGTGAAATCACTCGAGGAGATCGTGCTGGAAACCCACGACGCCCACTAGTACGTTTCGCCGTCAATGACGGCGCCCGTTTCGCTCTTCAATACGCTCACCCGTCGCGTCGAGCCGCTCCAGCCGCTCGCACCGCCGCGCGTCACGCTGTACACCTGCGGCCCGACCGTCTGGAACTACGCGCACATCGGCAATTTCCGCACGTTCCTGTTCGAGGACCTGCTGCGCCGCTGGCTGGAGTACTCGGGCTACGACGTCTTTCAGATCATGAATCTCACGGACGTGGACGACCGCACGATCAGGGCGGCGCGTGCGGCCGGGAAGCGGCTGACGGAGCACACGGCGCCATTTACGCAGGCGTTCTTCGAAGATCGCGATTACCTGCGCATCAAGCCGGCTCACGTCTATCCCGCGGCCACGAAGTACATGCCGCAGATGATCGCGCTCGTCTCAAAGCTCCTCGAGCGGGGCGTCGCATACAAAGGAGAGGACGGCTCGGTCTACTTCGCGATCAACAAATTCCCGAGCTATGGCCGGCTCTCGCAGCTCGATAAGCGCGAAATCAAGGTTGGTGCGCGCGTGGCGAGCGACGAATATGCGAAGGGTGACCCGAGCGACTTCGCGTTATGGAAAAAAGCCGACGCCGAAGACGAATCGGTCGGCGCCGCATGGGATGCGCCGTTCGGGCGGGGGCGACCCGGGTGGCATCTCGAATGCTCCGCGATGTCCCTTGCGGAGATTGCCAACTGCTGCGGCGTGCAGACGCTCGATATCCACGCCGGCGGGATCGATCTGATTTTCCCGCATCACGAAAATGAAATCGCGCAGTCCGAGGGCGCGACGGGCCAGCCGTTCGCCCGGCATTGGGTGCACGGCGAGTTTCTCAACGTCCGCGGCACGAAGATGTCGAAGCGTCACGGAAACTTTCTCACCGCACGTGATCTGCGCGAACAGGGTGTCGATGCCGCCGCGGTGCGGCTGCTCTTTTTTCAAACGCACTATCGGCAACCGGTCGACTTCACGGACGAAGCCCTTGAGGCGGCGAAGGAGGGCGTGCGCCGGCTCGGAGAGTTTCACGAGCGACTCAAGCGGGACGGGGGACGAGGGACGGGGGACGGGGAAGTCGCGGCGCTCGCCGAGAAACTCGAAGCTGATGTCGCGACCGCGCTGAACGACGATCTCAACGCGCCGCGCGCGGTTGCCGCGCTGTTCGACTTCGTCCGGGCCGCCAATCGCGAGCTCGACAAACCGGTCGCCCCGGCCGGAACCGCGCGTGCGCTGGCGGCATTCGAGCGGGTCGCCGGCGTCCTGGACGTGCTCCCGACCACGCGGGCGCCGGACGCCGCGCTCGTGCGCTGGGCGGAGGAGCGCATTGCCGCCCGGGCGCAGGCCCGTAAGTCCAAGGATTTCAAGGCCGCCGACGCGATCCGGGCCGAGCTCAAGGCCAAGGGCATCGAGATCGAAGACACGCCGACCGGAACCAAGTGGCGAGTCGTCTGACGAGGCCTAAGTCGTTCGAAGTCCATCCCTTGCCATAGTTGCGAAGCCCGTCTAAGATACGAGTCTGTCGGATTCAGCCTTGACCAGCTGACGTAGCTCAACTGGTAGAGCAGCTGATTTGTAATCAGCAGGTTAAGGGTTCGAGTCCCTTCGTCAGCTCAAACCCGAGTTTGAGGATCCAACAACCCCGCGCCAGCGACACGCGGGGTCTGTTGTCAGGGGAAGTGTCGAAGGCGAGGGCGCGGTGGGGTGCCCGAGCGGCCAAAGGGAGCAGACTGTAAATCTGCCGCGCTTAGCGCTACGAAGGTTCGAATCCTTCCCCCACCACTTTGTAGCGCGCGGCGCGCGGGCGCACGCGGGCGTAGCTCAGTTGGTAGAGCATCAGCCTTCCAAGCTGAGGGTCACGGGTTCGAGCCCCGTCGCCCGCTCTGGGCAAAACGCTCGCGTAGCTCAGTCGGTAGAGCGCGTCCTTGGTAAGGACGAGGTCACCGGTTCAATCCCGGTCGCGAGCTCTGGGAACGACGAATTGTTATAGAAGCGAACACTCACCAAGGAATACGAGAGCAATGGCAAAAGCCAAATTTGAACGTACGAAGCCGCACGTGAACGTGGGCACGATTGGCCACGTGGACCATGGCAAGACGACGCTGACCGCGGCGCTGACGAAGGTCTCGGCCGACAAGGGCCTCGGGACCTACGTGAGCTACGATCAGGTGGCGAAGGCGAGCGAGAGCCAGGGCCGGCGCGATGCGACCAAGATTCTGACGATCGCGACGAGCCACGTGGAGTACTCGACGCCCGAGCGGCACTACGCGCACGTCGACTGCCCGGGGCATGCGGACTATGTGAAGAACATGATCACGGGCGCGGCGCAGATGGACGGGGCGATCCTCGTCGTCAGCGCGGTCGATGGCCCGATGCCGCAGACGCGCGAGCATATCCTGTTGGCCCGGCAGGTGAACGTGCCGGCCGTGGTGGTCTTCCTCAATAAGTGTGATTTGGTGGACGATGCCGAGCTCTTGGACCTGGTCGAGCTCGAAGTGCGGGAGCTCCTCAGCAAGTATCAGTTCCCGGGCGATGACGTCCCGGTCATCCGGGGCGCCGCGCTGAAGGCGATCGAAGGGGACAAGCAGTGGGCGGGGAAGATCGAGGAGCTGCTTTCGGCCCTCGACAAGAGCATCCCGGTGCCGAAGCGGGAGGTCGACAAGCCCTTCCTGATGCCGGTCGAGGACGTGTTCTCGATCACGGGCCGCGGGACGGTCGCGACCGGAAGAATCGATCGCGGCAAGATCAAGGTCGGTGAGGAAGTGGAGTTGGTGGGTTTCGGAACCGACAAGAAGACGGTGGTGACGGGCGTCGAGATGTTCCGCAAGCTGTTGGACGATGGCCAGGCGGGGGACAACGTCGGTCTTCTCCTCAGAGGCATCGAGAAGGACCAGATCGAGCGCGGGATGGTGTTGGCGAAGCCGGGCACGATCAAGCCGCACACGCAGTTCGAGGCGGAAGTCTACGTCCTGACGAAGGAAGAGGGTGGCCGGCATACGCCGTTCTTCAAGGGGTATCGGCCGCAGTTTTACTTCCGGACGACGGACGTCACCGGCAGCGTCGAGTTGCCGGCCGGGGTCGAGATGGTGATGCCGGGGGACAACACGAAGATGACGATCGAGCTGATCACGCCGATCGCGATGGAAGAGCAGCTCCGGTTTGCCATCCGCGAGGGTGGGCGAACTGTAGGAGCGGGTGTCGTTACCAAGATCTTGAAATAGTCATCGGCCGTCGGTCGTCAGTTGTCTGTACTGACGACCGATGACAGATCACTGAGGACTATAGATGCGCGAAAACATCATCATGGAGTGCACCGTCTGCAAAAGCCGGAATTACTTCACCACGAAGAACCGGCGGAAGCATCCCGAGCGGGCGGAGTGGAAGAAGTTCTGCCCGCGATGCAATAAGCAGCAGGCGCACAAGGAATCGAAGTAATGGCAACGGAGGTCATGACGGGCGGCGGGGGAAGCCCCGACGTGCGTCCGCGTGGTCGCATCGCTCGTTTCATTCAGTTCCTGCGCGAGGTGCGCAACGAGCTGCGCAAAGTCACGTGGCCGACCTTCGATGAGCTGAAAAAGGCAACAACCGTGATCGTCATTTTCGTCACGGTGCTGGGCATCGCGATCGGGTTGATGGACTCGTTCTTCCAGTTCGTGTTCGTGAAACTGGTGGCGAGACTGTTCTAATGCCTGACCTGCGCTGGTACGCGATTCAGACGACCGCAGGGCACGAGAACAAGGTGCGCAATTTGATCGCGCGCCGGATCAGCGAGGATACCCGGCCCGAGGCGGAGAAGCCGATCCGCCAGGCCCTGGTCCCCACGCAGGAAGTCGTGGAGATCAAGAACGGCAAGAAGGTGAACGTCGAGCGGAAGATCTACCCGGGCTACGTGCTCGTGGAGATGGACCTGAATCAGGAGACCATCCACACGATCAACGGCATTCAGGGCGTGATCAAGTTCGTGGGAACCGGACGCCTGCCGATGCCGTTGCGCCCGGACGAGGTCAACCGGCTGCTCGGCGTCGAAGAGGCGATCAAGGAAGAAGAGCCGACGGAAGCGATTCCGTTCCTCGTCGGCCAGGTCGTGGAGATCACGGAAGGGCCGTTCTCGGATTTCAGCGGGACGGTGCAGGAGGTGCTGCCGGACAAGGGCAAGGTCCGCGTCTCGGTAGCGCTGTTCGGTCGGCCGACGTCGGTCGAGCTCGATTATTTGCAGCTGAAGGCTCACTAGCCTTCCCCACACCACTGGGCACGTGGGAGTCCGTGGCTGACGGACGCTAATAAAGGAATACGATGGCCAAGCCAATTACCGCAGTCGTGAAGTTGCAGGTGCCGGCCGGGCAGGCGACGCCTGCTCCCCCGGTGGGCACGGCGCTCGGCCCCCACGGCGTCAACATCATGGAATTCGTGAAGCAGTTCAACGCGAAAACCGGAAGCGCCGCCGGCATGGTCACGCCCGTCGTCGTGACGATCTACAAGGACCGCACCTTCACGTTTGTGACCAAGACGCCGCCTGCAGCGGTCTTGCTCAAGAAGGAAGCGGGCATCGAAAAGGGCTCGGCGACCTCCAACCGGGAGAAGGTCGGCAAGGTGACGCGTGCCCAGCTCAAGAAGATCGCCGAGCTGAAGATGCAGGACCTGAATGCGACCGATCTCGAAGGCGCGATCAACATGATCGCGGGTACGGCGCGTTCCATGGGTCTGGTGGTGGAGGGCTGATGCGCACGCACGGCAAGAAATACCGGGCTGCCGTCGGCACCATCGAGCCGCGCAAGCTGTACGCGCCCGCCGTCGCCGTGGAG
Source organism: Gemmatimonadales bacterium (assembly GCA_036394755.1). GTDB lineage: Bacteria > Gemmatimonadota > Gemmatimonadetes > Gemmatimonadales > GWC2-71-9 > 20CM-2-65-7. The sequence goes on from DASWEL010000009.1 coordinate 10,458, forward strand.
CAGGTGAAGCAGACGGCCTATGCGAAATTCGACGAGTCGGTGGATGTCGCGGTGCGCCTGGGCGTCGATCCCAAGCACGCCGACCAGATCGTGCGTGGCACCGTTTCCATGCCCCACGGCACGGGGAAAACGGTTCGCGTGCTGGTGATCGCGCAGGGCGAGAAGATCAAAGAGGCCGAAGCGGCGGGCGCCGACTTTGTGGGCGTCGAGTACGTGCAGAAGATCAAGGAAGGCTGGATGGACACCGATGTCATCGTGGCCACGCCCGACGTGATGGGGCAGCTGGGCGCGCTCGGAAAGATCCTCGGGCCGCGCGGGCTGATGCCGAACCCGAAGGCGGGCACCGTCACGATGGACGTGACCAAAGCGGTAAAGGAGCTGAAGGCGGGCAAGATCGAGTTCCGCGTGGACAAGAGCGGCATCGTGCACGCGCCAATCGGCAAGAAATCGTTCGCGGCCCAGCAGCTCGCCGACAATCTGCAGGCCTTCATGGATGCGATCGTCAAGGCGAAGCCGTCGGCCGCGAAGGGTCATTACATCCGTTCGGTGACGGTCTCGAGCACGATGGGACCGGGCGTGCGGGTCGATACGGCGGGGTATCACGTATGAACCGCACCAAAGCGCAGAAACGGGAGATGGTCACGACGTTGGCGACCCAGGTCGCCAAGTCGTCGACGATCTACGTCACCGATTTCACGGGTCTCAACGTGGCCCACATCACGGATCTGCGCCGCCGCCTCCGCGCGGTCGGCGTCGAGTACGTGGTGGTCAAGAACACGCTGGCGCGTCGCGCGCTGAGCGAGCAGCAGCTGAAGGACGGCGGACTCGAAGCGTTCCTCGCCGGTCCGACGGCGCTGGTGCTGGCGGGCACGGATCCGGTCGGCGCGGCGAAGGTGCTGACCGATTTCGCCAAGGAATTCGAGAAGCCTAGGGTCAAGGTCGGGCTGGTCGAAGGCAAACCGATCACGCAGGCGCAGGTAAAATCGCTGGCCGCGCTGCCGTCGAAGACGCAGCTCTTGGCGCAGCTGGGTGGAGCGCTGCAGGCGCCCATGGCGGGATTCTTGGGAGTGCTGAACGGACTTCTGTATTCAATGGTGGGTGCCCTCGAGGCGCTAAAAACTAAACGGGCAGGAGAACAGTAATGGCGACCCAAACGATGAGTAAGGACGACATCCTCGAAGCCATCGGCAACATGTCGGTGTTCGAGCTGGCGGAGTTGATCGACGCCTTCAAGGAGAAGTTCGGCGTCACGATCGCCGCGCCGGCGGCGGCACCCGCGGGTGGCGCGGCCGGCGCTGGCGCCGCCGCAGCGCCGGTGGCCGAGGAGCAGACGGAGTTCACGGTCGTGCTGAAGTCGGGCGGCGAGAAGAAGATCCAGGTGATCAAGGAGATTCGGGCGATCACCAGCCTCGGGTTGAAGGAGGCGAAGGATCTCGTCGAAGGCGCGCCGGGAACGGTCAAAGAGGGCGTGAACAAGCAGGAAGCCGAGGAAATCAAAAAGAAGCTCGAAGCGCAGGGCGCCGTCGTCGAACTGAAGTAGCCTCGAGTAGGCTCTGGGCCACGGGGGTCCAGAGCATTGCCCGAGTCTCGCTTCGGTTCTACGACATGCGCGGATTAACTACAACCTGCTCGCTTTTCCGAGCCCTAGGATCCTCTCCCGCACTGCAGCCGGGTACGGGGGGGGCGGGGCCTTTTGCGTTACTTGAGGGTTCGAATGACCACTAAAGAGTTACCGGTTCTTTCGTTCGCAAAACTGGAGACGGGCATGCCGATGCCCCATCTCCTCGACATTCAGACGCGCGCCTTCCAGTCGCTCCTGCAGCCGGACGGCAAGGATGGCGCGCGCGCCGACGTCGGGCTGGAACGGGTCTTCAAGGACCTCTTCCCGATCCAGGACGTCAACGGCAACTACTCGCTCGAGTTCGTGAAGTACGGGCTCGGGGAGCCGAAGTACACGGTCGAAGAGTGCATCGAGCGCGACATGACGTACTCGGTGCCGCTCAAGGCGACGCTGCAGCTCGTCGTGATGGAGGAGGTGGGCGAGGTCACGAAGACCAAGCGCCCCAAGAACATCATCGAGAAGGAAGTCTATCTCGGTGAGCTCCCGATCCTCACGCCGCTCGGCACGTTCGTCATCAACGGCGCGGAGCGCGTCATCGTGTCGCAGCTGCACCGCTCGCCCGGCGTGGTGTTCGAGGAGAGCATCCACCCCAACGGGCAGCGCCTCTTCTCCGCGCGCATCATCCCGTTCCGGGGCTCGTGGGTCGAGTTCACGGTCGACATTCACGACGTGATCTACGTCCACATCGACAAGAAGAAGAAATTCCCGGCGACCGCGCTGCTGCGCGCCTTCGGCTACGGCACCAACGCCGACATCCTGAAGCTGTTCTACGCGGTGAAGGACATCGACATCACCGGCAAGCTCGAGGGCCGCGCGCAGAAGCGCGAGGTGCTCGGCACGCTGCTGGCGGCCGACGTGCCTGATCCCGAGAACAAGAAGGGCGAGCCGCTGGCACGCGTGGGCGACGAGCTGGTGCTGGAGCGCTTCAACGCGTTCCGCCGCGCCGGCATCACGTCGGTGAAAGTGTTCGCGGGCTACACGTCGCTCGACCTGCGCGAGGACGCGCAGCCGACGACCACGCAGCAGACGCCGAGCAAGTACGTGCTGGCGTTCGACGTCGCCGATGCCGACGGCGAAGTCGTCGGCGAGGCCGGTCGCGACTTGTCCGACACGCTGCGGAAGAAACTGCTCAAGGCCGGCGTGACGAAGGTGGACGTGCTCCTGCCTCCGGGCCGGAGCGAGTCACCGCTGATCAAGAACACGCTCGCGAAGGATCCGACGCACTCCGAAGCGGAGGCGCTGGCGCAGATCTACACGCTGCTGCGTCCCGGCGAGGCGCCGAATCTCGAGACGGCGCGCGAGGCGCTGAAGCGGCTGTTCTTCCACCCCAAGCGGTATGACCTGGGGCGGGTCGGCCGCTACAAGATCAATCAGCGGCTCAAGGTGAACGTGGCGAAGGACAACACCGTCCTCACCGAGGACGACTTCGTCGCGATCATCCGCTACCTGATCGAGCTCTCCGAAGGCCGCGGCTACACCGACGACATCGACCACCTCGGCAACCGCCGGGTGCGCTCGGTCGGCGAGCTGATTGCCAATCAGTTCTCGGTCGGCCTGTCGCGCATGGCGCGGCTCATCAAGGAGCGGATGAGCATCAACAACGATCCCGAGCGGATCACGCTCGACGATCTGGTCAATGCGCGCACCGTGAGCGCCGTCATCCAGGCGTTCTTCGGCAGCTCGCAGCTGTCGCAATTCATGGATCAGACCAATCCGCTCGCCGAGCTGACGCACAAGCGCCGGCTGTCGGCGCTCGGTCCGGGCGGGCTCACGCGCGAGCGCGCGGGCTTCGAGGTGCGCGACGTGCACTACAGCCAGTATGGCCGGATGTGCCCGATCGAGACGCCGGAAGGTCCGAACATCGGCCTGATCACGAGCCTCTCGTGCTACGCACGCGTCAACGATCTCGGCTTCATCGAGACGCCGTACCGTGTCGTGAAGGACGGCAAGGTCACGGACGAGACGCGCTGGCTGTCGGCCTCCGAGGAAGAGGACTACGCGGTGGCGCAGGCCAACGCGCACCTCACGCCGGACGGCCGGTTCGCCGACGAGCTGGTGCTGTGCCGCAAGCGGGACGATTACCCGCTGCTGCCGCCCAACAAGATCGACTTCATGGACGTGGCGCCCGAGCAGCTCGTGTCGATCGCCGCGGCCCTGATTCCGTTCCTGGAGCACGACGACGCGAACCGCGCGTTGATGGGCTCGAACATGCAGCGGCAGTCGGTGCCGCTCCTCTTCCCGCAGGCGCCGCTGGTGGGCACGGGGCTCGAGGAGAAAGTGGCGCGCGACTCCGGGGCGGTCGTCATCGCCCGCCGCGGCGGCGTGGTCACCCGCGTCACGGCCGATGAGATCATCATCGACGCCGGCGACGACGACTCGGGGCCAGGCGACGGGAACGGCGATCATCCGCTGGCGCGCCTCAAGCAGCACGACCGCTTCCGCCTGAAGAAGTTCTGGCGGACGAACCAGGACACCGCCATCAACCAGCGGCCGCTCGTGCACATGGGCCAGAAGGTGAAGGCGGGGCAGATCGTCGCGGACGGCGCGGGGACGGAGCGTGGGGATCTCGCGCTCGGCGCCAACGTCACCGTGGCGTTCATGCCCTGGTACGGCCACAACTTCGAAGACGCGATCGTGCTTTCCGAGCGCCTCGTGAAGGACGACGTCTATTCGTCGATCCACATCCAGGAGCTCGAGCTGCACGTCCGCGACACCAAGCGCGGCCGTGAGGAAATCACACGCGAAATCCCGAACGTCGCCGAGGAGTCGCTGGTGGACCTCGACGAGCGGGGCATCGTGCGCATCGGCGCCCATGTGAAGGCCGGCGACATCCTGGTCGGCAAGATCACGCCGAAAGGCGAGACGGAGCTCTCGCCCGAAGAGAAGCTGCTCACCGCGATCTTCGGCGAGAAGGCGAAGGACGTGAAGGACTCGTCGCTCAAGGTGCCGCCGGGGATGGAAGGCGTCGTCATCGACGTCAAGATCTTCTCGCGCATCGAAGACCAGGTCGTCGAGAAGGACCGCGGCGAGCGCATCGGCGAAGTGCGCCGGCTCGAGGCGGAAGAGAAGGCCCGCATCTCCGAGGCGATGTTCGCGGAGCTCGCCGAGCTGCTTGCGAATCAGGAAGTCGGTCTCATGCTGAAGGCGGGCACGGTCGAAGAGTATCTGCCGGCCGGCACCAAGCTCTCCAAGCAGCAGCTGAGCGAGCTCAACTTCGTCGATGTCGACCTGAAGACGCTGCGTGTCGCCAACAAGTCGGTGAACGAGAAGGTCCGGGCGGTGCTCGATGCGGCCAGCGCCGAGCGCGCCAAGATCGAAGAGAAGTCCGAAGACCAGATCGACAAGATCCTGCAGCCGGACGAGCTGCCGCCGGGCGTCATCCAGCTCGTGAAGGTCTACGTCGCCGAGAAGCGCAAGATCTCGGTCGGCGACAAGATGGCGGGACGTCACGGTAACAAGGGCATCATCGCGCGGATCGTGCCGGAGGAGGATATGCCGTTCCTCCCCAACGGGACGCCGGTGGACATCGTGCTCAACCCGCTGGGCGTGCCGAGCCGTATGAATGTCGGCCAGATCCTCGAGACGCACCTCGGCTGGGCGGCGAACCTGCTGGGCTTCGACGCCAAGACGCCCGTCTTCCAGGGCGCCAACGAAACGGAAATCGGCGTGCTATTGCGGCTAGCGGGTCTGACGTGGGCCGCAGCCAGTCTGCGGCTGGACGTCCGCCCGCCGGCGCTCGATTCCGATCGCGTCTTGAAGATCGTGTCGGATCTGCGGCGGCTGCCATCCAGCAACGGCGATCGTCCCGACATCGGCACGGCCGGCGTCGCGCTGCTCGGCGGGCGCAGCGTCTCGGCAGAGACGCGCGAGCTGCATCACCAGATGGTGGACTTCCTGAAGTTCGCCGGGAAAGAGCTGGCGGAGCGTGAGCTGGCGCAGCACCGGATCGAACAGGAAGTGCATACCGCGAAGCTCGAGGCGGCGGACGCGGCGAACCTGTCGGCCGCGCAACGGGCGTCGCTCAAGAGCGGACTGAAGGAGATCGAGAAGGTCCTGGCGAAGGATAAGCCCGCGGACGTGCTCGAGGCGATGGGACGTCCCGCGCTCGCGGCGCTGTTCGGCGCCAAGTCCGAGGCCGATGTCGACGCCGCGGCCGACGAGCTGCTCGTCGCCGCAGGACTGTCGCCGGTCGGCAAGTGCCGGCTGCGCGACGGCCGCACGGGTGAGCTGTTCGAGTCCGACGTGACGGTCGGCTCGATCTACATGATGAAGCTGTCGCACCTCGTGGACGACAAGATCCACGCCCGTTCCATTGGCCCGTACTCGCTGGTGACGCAGCAGCCGCTCGCCGGTAAGGCGCAGTTCGGCGGCCAGCGGTTCGGCGAAATGGAAGTGTGGGCGTTGGAAGCATACGGCGCCGCGCACACGCTGCAGGAGATCCTGACCGTCAAGTCGGACGACGTGAACGGACGCAGCCGCGTGTACGAGGCGATCGTGAAGGGGCAGAACCTGCCGAAGCCCGGGATTCCGGAGTCCTTCAACGTGCTGGTGAAGGAGCTTCAGGCCCTCGGATTGAAGGTGACGCTCGGCACTACTGAAGACGTGGAGGAATAGTGATCGATTTCCGAAGCGGCCACGAGCCCAAGAGCTCGAGCTTTGACTATATCCAGATCCGGATCGCCTCTCCCGAGGAGATCCGGGGCCCCAAGGACTCCAAGGAGCGCGAGCGCCTGGAGCTGCAGGGCCAGCGCACGTGGTGGTCGTGGGGTGAAGTCACGAAACCCGAGACCATCAACTACCGCTCGTTCAAGCCGGAACGTGATGGGCTCTTCTGCGAGCGCATCTTCGGACCGGTGAAGGACTGGGAGTGCCACTGCGGCAAGTACAAGCGGATCCGCTATCGCGGCGTGATCTGCGACCGTTGCGGCGTCGAGGTGACGCTGTCCAAAGTGCGCCGCGAGCGCATGGGCCACATCGAGCTCGCGGTGCCGGTGGCGCACATCTGGTTCTTCAAGACACTGCCGTCGCCGATGGGTAACCTCCTCGATATGACGCTGCGCGATCTCGAGCGCGTGATCTACTACACGAACTACGTCGTGATCGAGCCGGGTGAACAGGAAGTCCAGGAGCGCGAGCTGCTGGACGAAGACCGCTTCCTCGAGCTGCGCAACAAGGCCAAGACCGAGGGCGACACGGCGTTCAGGGCGGACATCGGTTCTCCCGCGATCCGATTGCTGCTCGAGCGCATCAACGTCGACAAGCTCGCCGACGAATTGCGCGACACGGTCGCGAACGAGACGAGCCAGCATCGCAAGAAGCAGATGCTGAAGCGGCTGAAGATCGTGGACGCGATGCGCAACTCCGGCAATGCCGGCGAGCAGCGCAACGATCCGCGCTGGATGATTCTCGACGTGGTGCCGGTGATTCCGCCCGACCTGCGGCCGCTCGTGCCGCTCGACGGCGGGCGCTTCGCCACGTCGGACTTGAACGATCTGTACCGCCGGGTGATCAACCGGAACAACCGGCTCCAGAAGCTGATTCTGCACCGGGCGCCGGAAGTCATCTTGCGCAACGAAAAGCGCATGCTGCAGGAGGCGGTGGACGCGCTGTTCGACAACGGCCGCCGCTCCAAGGCGATCCGCGGTCGCGGCAAGCGGCCCCTCAAGTCGCTGTCCGACATGCTGAAGGGCAAGCAGGGCCGGTTCCGCCAGAACCTGCTCGGCAAGCGCGTGGACTACTCGGGCCGTTCGGTGATCGTGGTCGGACCAGAGTTGAAGCTGCATCAGTGCGGTCTGCCCAAGGCGATGGCGGTCGAACTGTTCAAGCCCTTCATCATCCACAAGCTGGTGGAGAAGGGCATCGCCGAGACGGTGAAGCGGGCGAAGAAGATCGTGGAGAAGGAGTCGCCGGAAGTGTACGAGATCCTCGAGGAGATCATCGAGGACCATCCCGTACTGCTGAACCGCGCGCCCACGCTGCACCGCCTGGGCATTCAGGCGTTCGAGCCGGTGCTCGTCGAGGGCAAGGCGATCCGGATTCACCCGCTCGTCTGCGCGGCGTTCAACGCCGACTTCGACGGCGACCAGATGGCGGTCCACGTGCCGCTGTCGTTCGAGGCGCAGCTCGAATCGCGGCTCCTGATGATTTCGTCGAACAACATCCTGAAGCCGTCCGACGGCCGGCCGGTGGCGGAGCCCAGCCAGGACATGGTGCTGGGGTGCCACTTCCTGACCAAGGAGCCGGCGGACTTCGAGGAGCAGCTCAAGACGGCTCCTCGCATCGGCTCGATGGCCGAGCTGGAGATGGGGCTCGCCGTCAAGCGGCTCGAGTTCCACTCGCCGGTGCAGATGTGGCACGAGCGCCCGGATCTGCCGGGTCGCTGGGTCGCCACGACGGCGGGACGCGTGATCTTCAACAGCATCGTCCCCGTGGGATTGCTGCGGGATATGGGCTTCCAGAACAAGGTGATGCGGAAGAAGGATCTCTCGGAGCTGGTGTTCGAGAGCTATCGACGCGCGGGGCTCGCCCCGACGGTGCAGTTCCTCGACCAGCTGAAGGAGTTCGGGTTCCGCTACGCTACTATCGGCGGCGTCTCGATCGGCGTAGCCGACCTCGAGATTCCCGGAGAGAAGTCGCCGCTGTTGCACGACGCGGAAGCGCGCGTCGAACGGTTCCAGCGCGCGTATTCGACCGGCCAGATCACGTTCGGGGAGCGCTACAACAAGGTGATCGACGCCTGGACGCACGCGAACAACGACATCGCCGAGGCGATGGTCGCGACGATGCGGAAGTCCAAGGGCGGCTTCAACCCGGTGTTCATGATGTTCGACTCCGGGAGCCGGGGCTCGCGCGATCAGATCCGGCAGCTCGCCGGTATGCGCGGGCTGATGGCGAAGCCGCAGAAGAAGCTGACGGGCGGCATCGGCGAAATCATCGAGAGCCCGATCAAGTCAAACTTCCGCGAAGGGCTGTCGGTGCTCGAGTACTTCATCTCGACGCACGGCGCGCGCAAGGGTCTCGCCGATACGGCGCTCAAGACGGCCGACGCGGGTTATCTGACACGCCGCTTGGTCGACGTCGCGCAGGACGTAACGATCACCGAAGAAGATTGCGGCACGATTCTCGGCCTCGAGATGTCGGCGCTGAAGGAAGGTGAAGACATCATCGAGCCGCTGCGCGAGCGCATCGTCGGCTGCGTGGCACTCGAAGAGGTCATGGATCCACACGAGCTCGATGAAGACGGCCGCCCCAGGGTGCTGGTCGAGGCGGGCAAGCTCGTCATCGAAGAGACCTCGCAGGCCATCGAGGATGCGGGCATCGAGACGGTGAAGATTCGCTCGGTCCTCACGTGCGAGGCCAAGCGCGGCGTCTGCCGGATGTGCTACGGCCGCAACCTTGCCACGATGGACATGGTGGACCTCGGCGAGGCGGTGGGGATTCTGGCCGCGCAGTCGATCGGCGAGCCGGGCACGCAGCTGACCTTGCGGACTTTCCATATCGGCGGCACGGCGGCACGTATCGCCGAGCAGACGGTGCGGAAGACCAAGGTCGAAGGCGTGATCGAGCACGGCGACCGACTGACGTTTGTGAAGACGCCGGAAGGCCACCAGGTCGTCACGAGCTACGAGGGCGAGCTGATCCTCAAGGCGGCGCCCCACGGTGGCACGTCCGGTACGGCTGCCAGCAAGCTGGCGGTGCACTCGCGGTTCCAGGTGCCGCTCGGCGCCACGCTGATGGTCGACGACGGCCAGCAGGTGGCGAAGGACGGCGTCCTGTTCACGTGGGATCCGTACACCAACCCGATCATGACGGACGTGGGGGGTCTGGTGCGGTTCGTGGACATCGTCGATGACGAGACGGTACGCGAGGAGCTGGACGAAATCACCGGCCGGCGCCAGCGCGTGATCATCGAAGACCGGGAGAAGAAGCTCCACCCGCACATCGAGGTCGTCCAGAAGAAGGGCGACAAAGAGAAGCGGCTCCGCGACTTCGTGATTCCCGAGGGCGCGCAGCTGATGATCGAGGATGGCCAGGAAGTGTATGCGGGCCAGGTGCTCGCCAAGGTGTCGCGTGAGGCGTACAAGACGCGCGACATCACGGGCGGCCTGCCGCGCGTCGCCGAGCTGTTCGAGGCGCGCCGGCCGAAGGATCCCGCCACGATCTCCGAGGTGGACGGCGTGGTGCGGTTCGGCGAGATCAAGCGCGGCAAGCGCGAGATCTGGGTGCATCCGGAGGAGGGCGAGGCGCAGCTGTACGAGGTGCCCGCGGGCAAGCACTTGCGCGTGCACGAAGGCGACCGGGTGCGGGCGGGCGACCGTCTCACCGAAGGTCCGGTGAATCCGCACGACATCCTGCGGATCAAGGGCCCGCGCGCCGTGCAGGAATATCTGCTCAACGAAGTGCAGGAGGTGTACCGGCTGCAGGGTGTGAAGATCAACGACAAGCACATCGGCGTGATCGTGCGCCAGATGCTGCAGAAGGTGAAAGTCGTCGAGCCGGGCGACACCGAGTTCCTGGAAGGCGAGAACGTGGACAAGCTCGTGTTCAGCGAGATCAACGAGCGCGCGGTGAAGAAGGGCGGCAAGCCTTCGACCCGCGAGCCGCTGCTCCTCGGCATCACGAAGGCGAGCTTGACGACGCAGTCGTTCATCTCGGCGGCGTCGTTCCAGGAAACGACCCGCGTGCTGACCGATGCGGCGATCCGTGGGGCCAAGGACGATCTGCTCGGGTTAAAGGAAAACATCATCATCGGGCACTTGATTCCGGCGGGTACCGGCATTTACCGGTATCACGACATCGAGATCGAGCCGCCGGAGGGCTTCACGCCTCCGACGCCGCCGGTCGAGGCCGGTGTCGCACCGGGCCCTGGCCCGGCACCGAGTCCGTTCCCGGAGGAAGTGGAAGCGGAGTAACGAACGGTCGAAAACGGAGCGGCGCTGGGGATGTCCCAGCGCCGCTTTGCTTTAGCCGGTTATGACTTTTGGGGCGGTGAGATTGCCGGTCGACAGTCTCGCGGGTACAATTGGCATCTCCGAGCCGGAGCACGGCATGAAGCGGCGTGTCGTTGGGCTGGTCCCCTTCCTCATGTTTTCTATCGCCTGCGGCAAAGACAGCACTGGCACGAACGGCGAAACTGTGGCCGCCGTCAACGTGGTCGCGGTCCCTGACTCACTCGGACAGGGCGATAGGCTCCAGGTCGCGGCAACCGTTCGCATGTCCAGCGGCAACGTCTTGCGGGCGCCCGCGGTGGCGTGGTCCTCCAGCGATACCGCGGTCGCGACCATATCCGTGTCAGGCCTTGTAACGGGCGTTCGGGATGGAAGCGTGACGATCCGCGCGACGTTCGAGAACGTTAGCGGAAGCGCCTCAGTCAAGGTGAAGACGATCCTGCGCAACGTCATCATCTTTACCACTGAGGAATCCGGCCTGCCGACACTCGCCGTCGTGCATCCGGACGGCACCGGTCGACGGCGAGTCACGACGAATCAGCAGCCCAAAGCGGCACCCGCGATTTCGCCCGACGGAAAGCGTATCGCTTTCGCTGGCATGGTGAGCGGAGCGTGGGGCATCTATGTGATGAAAGCGGACGGGACTGGGTCATCCTTGCTCATCCAGCGATCATCCTTCGATGGGTCACCAGCGTGGTCGCCCGATGGTTCCCGGATCGCATTTCGGAGTGAAAATAACGGGCCATACGGGCCCTATGGTCGAATCTTTGTCATCAACACCGACGGCACCGGTATCCGTCAGGTCTCACCCGAGACGGGGAATTACACGTACGATGATGGCCCTGCGTGGTCACCCGATGGCAGTCGGATCGCGTTTTCGCGAAGCGGCAAGCTTCACGTCATAAATGCCGACGGCACGGGATTCACGCCGCTGCCGAACGACGAGGGAGCCGAGTATCCCTCGTGGTCTCCCGATGGAACTCGTCTCGCCTTCGCGAGCTCCGGCACGCTTGATATCTACGTGAGGAACGCCGATGGCTCGAATCCGGTACGGCTGACCACGGCGCCGGAGCAAGAGGACCTCCCACGGTGGTCACCCGATAGTCGACAATTGGTATTCGACCGCGTCGTCCAGGGGGTCCAGTTGTTCATTATCAACGCGGACGGTACCGGTGAGGTCCGCCTCAGCACGATGGGCACGAACAGCGACGGCTGGGCGAGCTGGAGTCCCGCGCGATAGGCGGCGCCCAGTCCGTTCCCGGAGGAAGTGGAGGCGGAGTAGGAGGACGGTCGGACGGTCTGACAGTCAAAACAAACAGCGCCCGGGATCTTCTCCCGGGCGCTGTTTTTTTCTTAGGCAGTCCGACCGTCCGACCGTCAGACCGTCCGTCTTACGGAGTCACCGGTGGCGTGCACGGCGTGTCCAACCCCCTCGCATCGCACTCGCCGGCAGGCACGATCAAGCTTGGAAACACATGGTCACCGGGCCGAAGGAGCGGCAGACTGGCGAGGCGCCCATAGCGGCGCGCGTCGATCCAGCGTACCCCCTGCTCCCACAGCAGCGACATGAGCCGATTGTACAGAATCTCGGTGACGAACGCGGAATCGGTGCTGGCAATCGTCAGCGTCGTGGGCGCGAGCCCACCCGAGCGAATCCGCACGCTGTCGATATCTGCGATGGCTGCCAGCTTGTTGTTCAGCCCAAGGTTGACCTCGGCGCTGAGCAGCAGCAGCTCCTCGTTCTTGATGATCGGAATATCCGCGCCGAGATCGGCGACCGATGTGCCGCCCGAGTTGTCGTTGTACATCACCGGCTTGATGTTGCTCGACACCGGCGGGTTGCCCGTTTCGTGAGGCGGCACCACTCGGGTTTTGGAGCTCCAACGCGCATCCGGTGCGCCGCCAGGCTGATTCTGCACGAGTGCGGCCAGAGAGGGATCCACGAAGTAACGCTCGGCATCGAGGTTCTCGGTTATCGGATTTTGCGGCTCGTTCGCTGCATCGGAGTACCCATAGTACGCGCCAAGTGACAGTGACCCCGGCAAACCGGCCCTGGTGAGGAACGATTCGCTCAGCGCTGTCTGCGCGGTGGTCCAGCACGTCGCGCACGCCAGGAACGTTGCCCGGAACACCTCTGCCCGAGCCTTGAGTGCACGGTTGAACTTCACGAACAACACCGGTGTGCCGAGACTGTCGAACCCAGGAGCCGCCGGGAACGGGAACGCCGAGCCCGCCGCCTGAAGATTGGTTTTCGCCGAATCGAACAAGGCCGAGACGTACGCGAACGCGGCGTCCTGCGACACAAAGGGCGCCGGATCGGCGTCGATGGGCCGATCCACGTCGATCGGGAGCCCGTACGTGCCGGACCGAACCGCCAGACGGAGAAACATGGCCGCCTTCATCGTCTGCGCGAACCCGACGGATGCCGCCTTCTCCTGGGCCGTCAGGTTGGTGGTGTTGTTCACGGCGCGGAGGTAGGTATTTATGGTACGGATCGCCTGGTACTTCGTGAACCAGTTGCCGCCCGCGCGGCCGCCAGGATCCTGCGGACCGCTGATCGCTTCGCCCGTTTCGCGCGGGTCGTTGCCGAGCAGGTTGTAGCCTTCGCGACCATAGATCGTGTAGATCTGGATGTCGCCGCCCACGTCGTTGAAGTTACCCGCGAAGATACCAGTCGCCGCCCGCGCAAGGATCAGCTTGCTCGGATTACCGGTCAGCTGATCCTCTCGCGGGGCATTCTGGTTGACAATGTCGAAGTTGCAGCCCGTCGCGACGAGCGCCGCGCTCAGTGCCGCGACCCTGAGCAGGCGATGTGAGTTGAGAGTCGATGTAATGGTCATGGTCAGAACCCCACGGCCAGGGTGAAGAAGAAGCTGCGGCTGGGCGGATACGGTGTCACGTCCAGGTTGTTCCGGATCGCAGCGTCACCGAGGTTCGCCACCTCGGGATCGAGTCCGGAATAGTTGCTCCATGTCTTCAGGTTGCGGGCACTCACACCCAGCCGCACGTCGCGCACGCCCAAGCCGAGTGCACTGGTAACCCGCTGCGGTAGCAGCCAGCCAAGCGAGACTTCACGCAGTTTCAAGAAGGTTGCGTCCTCGATGAACGGCGTCATGACGCCGTCATTGTAGGCGTTCAGCTTCTTGGTGTAGGCCGGGGTCCCGTAGTCGGGCGACAGCTGCGAATCGACATACAGGAAGCTCGTGAGGTTGATGATGTCCCCGCCGTGCTGGTAGTCCCATACCGTCCCGAACGAGAATGACTTCCATGTCAGATCGCTGGTGAAGCCAATCCGATAATCGGGACTCGCGTCACCGACCTTGACGATCGTGGCCGTCGGGTTGCCAGACGCATCGTACGCGAACGCCTTGATCTGGCTCAGCGATTGCCCTTCCTGGATGAACGTCACACCCAGACCGCCGAAGCCCGACAAGGGAGGCCGGAATCCCGGCACGGGGAGGTGAAGAACCTTGCTCCGATTGGCGGTGAACGTGCTCCGCAGCAGCAGCGTGAGATCGCCGCGCTGGACCGGCGCGTAGCCCGCGACCACTTCGAAGCCCTTGTTCTGAATCTCCCCGCCATTGAAGATTTGCGTCGCGAACCCCGACGATGGAGCGGGGACCCGCTGCAGCAGCAGGTTCGTCGTGTGGCGGTGGTAGTACGTGGCTTCCAGCGTACCGCGGCCGTTCAGGAAGCTGGCGTCGACGCCACCCTCCCACTCCTTCAGCCGCTCGGGCGCGATGTTCGACGTGCCTGCCGCACCAGCCACGGTGAATCCGTTCAGACCGCCTAACTGCGGAGTGTCCAGCAGCGTGAACTTCTGGCCGAACAGCGGCTGATTGCCCGTCTCACCATACGACGCACGCAGCTTCAGCTCGCTGCCCTCGCCGATCAGGTTCTGGAACCGGTAGGCCCCCGAGAACCGCGGGAAGATGTAGTACCTGTCGATCGCACCGTTGACGCTGCTCCGCTCGGCACGGACACCGGCGGTCAGAATGATGCGGTCGCGCGACAAGAGCGCCTGCTCGTTGAAGTACAAGGCGAGCGTCCGCTCCTTCGTGAAGTTCTCCGTGACCGTCGTGTGCGTGCCCTGATTGATGTTTTGCTGACCGGGCACGAGGTTCTCCGTACGCGCTCGGCTGGTGCCGAGCTGTCGCTCTTCGAACTGCAAACCAGCAGACGTCGTGGTATTCGCCGGCCCTAATTGTTGCTGGAAAATGCCGTTCAGGTTCCAGTTAACGTTGCGGCCCACGCCGTTATTCTGGATCGCCTCGCCCGGAAGTGTCTGGGGCCGTTCGTAAAACAGATCATTCGGACTCCACAGATTGTCCTGCTGCTGAAAAATGTCGGCCCCGACCGCGCCGACGAATTTCAGACTGGAGCGCTCCGTGCTCAGGGCGGCGAAGTCGACCGTCACGCCACCGGTGAAGCGGTTCGTTTCGGTGTGGTTCTGGGCGAGTGTGCTGGTTTGAATCGCATTCGCCTGTTTCTCGAGGCCTGGAATCGGATCGTGGAACGTACCGTCGGGCCGTGGACGCAGGTCGATAAAGCTCGGCTCGTACGCCAGGAAGTAGCCGCCGCACGCGAAATTATTGCAGTTGTTGTCCCAGCCGCGCGCATGGAACGCGCGGTTGAACACGCTGCTCACGTGCACGTCGAATTTCGTTCCGAGTCCCTGGTCGACGTTGACGCGGAGCCCCTGGCGGCCGAAGCCGGTGTTGTCTTCGATCCCCTGGTCCTTCTTCCAGGTCCCCGAGACGTAGTAGCGCGTGGTTCCACTGCCGCCGCGGACGTCACCGATGAGCTCGTATGAGGGGCTACGGCTGTGCCACACCTGGTCGTACAGATCGTAGTAGGGCAACGTACCGCCATGGGCCGCGGCAATCGAATCGATCGCAGCCCCGGCGGTGGCGCTCGTGAAGCGCGCCTTCGCCTCCGCCACGCTCGTGAAGCGGCGGCTTTGCAGGCTGTTCGCGAGCGAGAAAGAGCCCAACCGGCTCGTGAGCGTCACCTGCGGGCGGCCCTGCTGGCCGCGGTTCGTCGTGATCACCACGACACCGTTGGCTGCCTTGGAGCCGTAAATGGACGTCGCGGCGGCGCTCTTGAGGATCTCGATACTGGCGACGTCGCTCGGGTTGATATCTGCAACCCGGTTTACTGGATCGTCCTCGGCCACGAGAAACGCGGCGTCGTCGATATCTCCACGACCGCCGGCGATCCGTACGTTTGAGTAGATCACGCCATCGATGACGTAGAGCGGGTCGTAGGCGCCGAGAATCGTATTGTTTCCCCGGATCTGCATCTGAATCCCGCCGCCAGGGGCACCGCTGTTGCTCTGAAGGTTGACGCCGGCGACTCGGCCGGTCAGCGAGCTCTCGATGGTGGGCGCGGTCACCTTCGTGACGTCTTCACCTGAAACCCGCGCCGTCGCGGTCGTCGCGTTGCGTCGCTCCAACGTGGTCGCCTGGCCGGTCACGACGACGGCCTCGAGCTCGAACACGTCTTCGTTCAGGGCCACGTCCATGTTCGTCTGTGTCGCCGGGACGAGCACGTCTTTGCGACTGAAACCAATGGCGCGGAAGCTGAGGCGCACATCGCCATCAGGCGCCAGGATCGCGTACCGCCCAGAGTCATCCGACTGGGCGAGCTGCGGGCTTCCGGTTACGGTGACGGTGACGCCCTGAACCGGACGTCCTCCGAGGGCTCGCGTGACGACACCGGCGATCGTCCGCCCGAGAGCCTGAGCGGCCGACACGTCCGGGATCGACAGGAGTGCCATGAGCGAAACTGCGCTGACGACGATTGCCTTGCGCACGCATCCTCCTACGGACGGGGTTAATGACGAGGGCGCTGAAAATGCCCCTGGGTACGAGGGGTCGCAAGCAAGGCTCGGGCCTTGACCTAACTCAAACAATGCGTTTAGTTTCGCGGGCTTCGGAGCAGGTTTTTCAGGATTCATTTGCGAGGGGTATTTGCCGACCATCAACCAGCTCGTCCGGCACGGCCGCCGCGACGTGGAGAAGAAAGAAAAGGCGCCGCACCTGCGTGGCAACCCGCAAAAGCGGGGCGTGTGCACGCGCGTCTACACGACGACGCCGAAGAAGCCGAACTCCGCGCTGCGCAAAGTGGCCCGCGTCCGTCTGACGAATGGTTTCGAAGTCACGGCATACATCCCGGGTGAAGGGCATAATTTACAGGAACACTCCATCGTCATGATTCGCGGTGGCCGTGTGAAAGACTTGCCGGGCGTCCGTTACCATATCATCCGCGGCACCCTGGACGCCGCGGGCGTGAATGAGCGCAAGCAGTCGCGCTCCAAGTACGGCGCGAAGCGTCCCAAGGAGGCCGGGAAGTGAGCCGGCGCAAATCGGCGATCAAGCGCCCGGTGCCGCCTGACCCGCGCTACGACAGCCAGACGGTCTCGAAGTTTCTGAACAACCTGATGGTGTGCGGCAAGAAGTCGTTGTCGGAGCGGATCTTCTATCAGGCGATGGACATGATCGAGCAGCGCACCGGGCAACCCGGCGTGAACGTGTTCAAGCAGGCGCTCTCGAACGTGAAGCCGGCGCTGGAAGTGAAGTCCCGGCGTGTCGGCGGCGCGACATATCAGGTGCCGGTCGAAGTGCGGCCCGAGCGACGCACGGCGCTGGGGATGCGCTGGATCATCCAGTACAGCCGCGCGCGCAAAGAGAAGACGATGGCCGAGCGCCTCGCCGCCGAGCTGATCCTGGCGTCGAAGGGCGAAGGCGAGACGATAAAGAAGAAGGAAGACACGCACCGGATGGCGGAGGCGAACCGCGCCTTCGCGCATTACCGGTGGTGATTTAACGCCCGGGCTAACGCCCGGGCGTGGGCCCTAAACAAACAACTTCGGGACCCTGCCTTAAGGGATCCTGCGTCGAGGGGGCGGAAAGCCTCCCGATGACTGCGGAGCGAGACCGGCCCCCCCGGCACACGAGTGGGGCGTCCTGGTCGCCCCGCGTTTTTGCTGAATAAAGGAAAGCAATGCCACGCACGACACCGCTCGACAAGATTCGGAATATCGGCATCATGGCCCACATCGATGCCGGGAAAACGACTACGACCGAGCGTATCCTCTATTACACGGGCCGCACCTACAAGCTGGGTGAGGTGCACGAAGGTACGGCCACGATGGACTGGATGGAGCAGGAGCAGGAGCGAGGCATCACGATCACCTCGGCCGCGACGACCGCCTTCTGGACCCGCCTGAATCAGCAGTACCGCATCAACATCATCGACACCCCGGGGCACGTGGACTTCACCGTCGAAGTCGAGCGCAGCTTGCGCGTATTGGACGGGGCAGTGACGGTGTTGGATGCGGTCGGCGGCGTCGAGCCGCAGACCGAGACGGTGTGGCGCCAGGCGGACCGCTACGGCGTGCCGCGGATCATCTTCGTCAACAAGATGGACCGCGTCGGCGCCGACTTCGACATGTGCCTCAAGATGGTCCGCGACCGGCTGGGCACGAAGGCCGTGCCGATCCAGCTGCCCCTCGGCTCGGGCGAGCTGTTCACGGGACTCATCGACCTCGTGCGCGAGATCGAGATCGTCTACGACGACGACACCCTTGGCAAGAAGTACGTCGAGGGACCGGTGCCGGAATCGATGAAGAGCCAAGTCGCGCAGCTGCGACACGAGATGATCGAGGCCTGCGTCGAGTCCGACGACGCCATCCTGCACAAGTATCTCGAAGACCACAAGCTGACCGAAGAAGAAATCCGCACCGTCATTCGCAAAGCCACCGTCTCCGGCACCATCGTCCCCGTGATCTGCGGCGCGGCGTTCAAGAACAAAGGTGTCCAGGCGCTGCTCGATGCTGTGGTGGACTACTTGCCGGCACCGACGGACATCCCGCCGATCAAGGGGCATCTGCCGCACCACGACGCGACGCACGCCGAGCGCCCGGCCACCGATGACGCGCCGTTCGCGGCCCTCGCGTTCAAGATCATGACCGATCCCTACGTCGGGAAACTGACGTTCTTCCGCGTGTACAGTGGCGTGCTTGCCGCTGGCTCGTACGTCTACAACAGCAGCAAAGATCGCAGGGAGCGCATCGGGCGGCTGCTGCAGATGCACGCCAACAAGCGCGAGGAGGTCGAGGACGTGCGCGCCGGCGACATCGCCGCCGCCATCGGGCTCAAGGACACGCGCACCGGCGACACGCTGTGCGACGAGGCCCATCCGATCATTCTCGAGGCGATGCGCTTCCCGAACCCCGTCATCTCCGTCGCGATCGAGCCGAAGACCAAGGCGGGCCAGGATAAGCTGGGCATCGCCCTGGCCAAGCTATCGGAAGAAGATCCGACGTTCCGGGTGCATTCCGACCCCGAGACCGCGCAGACGATCATCAGCGGCATGGGCGAGCTGCACCTCGAGATCATCGTCGAGCGGATGCGGCGGGAGTTCAAGGTCGACGCCAACGTGGGCCGCCCGCAGGTGGCCTACCGCGAAACGGTCCGCAAACGCGTCGAGGACATCGAAGGCAAGTTCATCCGGCAGTCGGGTGGGCGCGGCCAGTACGGCCACGTCGTCATCAACCTCGAGCCCGGGGAGCCCGGGACGGGCTTCGTGTTCGAGGACAACATCGTCGGCGGCTCGATCCCCAAGGAATACATCGGCCCCGTCGAGCAGGGTGTGAAAGAGGCGCTGGAGAACGGCGTGCTGGCCGGCTATCCCATGGTGGACGTAAAGGTCGAGCTGGTGGACGGCTCGTTCCACGACGTCGACTCGAGCGAAATGGCGTTCAAGATCGCCGGCTCGATGGCGGTAAAAGAAGCCGCGCGGCAGGCGCATCCGATTCTGCTCGAGCCGATCA
>DASWEL010000010.1:0-3315 GCA_036394755.1 Gemmatimonadales bacterium
CAGCTCGTGGGCGATGGAAGCGGTCACCTCCCCGAGCGTCGTCACGCGCGTCACGTGCGCGAGCGCTGCCTGGGCCTCGCGCAACGCTTCCGAGGCGAGCATGTGCTCGGTGAGGTCGCGGCTGATGACGAGCGCGGCCTCAACTCGCTCCGAGTATGGCCGTAGAGGCGAGCAGCTCACCACCACGTAGCGGCGGCCGCGACCGATGGTCAACCACCCGGCTCTGTTGACTTCCTCTCCCTCGAAGCATCGCTCCAAATGCGGCCTCATCTGCTCGAAGGACTCCATCCCGAGAAGGTCCGCGACGTGCATCCCGACGATCTTCTCTGCCGGCTTCCTCCAATGCTGCTCGTAGACCGGGTTGACCCGTTGATACCGGTAGTCTCTTGCTATGATGAATACGTCATCGGGCGAGCGTTCGAACACCTGCCCCGTCAAATACTCTGCCCGCTTGCGATCGGTGATGTCCTCACACACGATCAAGACGACGGGACGCTTCTTGATGAGCATGGCTTTAGCCGTTTGCCGGACCCAGAGCACCGTGCCGTCCTTGCGCACGTTGCGGCATTCCCAGCTCATCGTCCGGCCGAGTTGCTCCCGACAGATGGCGACATTCCTCCGGACGGCCTCTCGATCGGCCTCGTAAAACACAGTCCATACTGCATGACCGACCAATTCATCGACGGTGTAGCCGAGTTGCTCCGCGCCAAAGGGGTTCACGGACAAGACGGTACCAGCCGCATCCACCATGAAGTACATGGTCGGGTTGTTCTCGAAGACAGCCTTCCATTGCTCCTCGCTCTCCCGCAGCGTGTCCTCGGCGCGTTGGCGCGCGGTGATGTCCATCACCGCACCAACGAGTTCGCGCTTACCAGCTTCATTCGTTTTCAAAGGATGTGCTACGACGTGGAGGTACTTGACTGAACCATCAGGCATCAGTAACCGATGCTCAAAGTCGAACTCCTTCCTATCGCGCTGTGCACGGTCTATTACTCGTTGGACGAGTATGCGGTCGTCCGGATGGGTTCGTTGGAGTATGCGCTCTACGGTGGACTCAGTCCCCTCCTCATATCCAAAGATTCGAAACGTTTCCTCTGACCAGTAGATCGCGCCGCCGACAACATCCCAGCCGAAAGAGCCCGTGTGGCTCAATCTCTGGGCTTCGGCCAAATAGGCCTCACTCCGTCGCAATTCCTCTTCCGCCCGCTTGCGCTCCGCCAGTCCCCTTTGCAGCTCTTCGTTGACGGCCGTAAGCTGTCGGGTCCGTTCAACGACTCGTTGCTCGAGGTCGTGTGCGGCCCGATTCTGGTCCGTCGTGCGTCGAGCCTGTTGCAACCCAATCCACGCTTGATTTGCTGCTACTCGCAGTAGGACCCGTTCGACGTCCGACGGAAAATTGGGACGCTGAGCGCCGGCTACCAAGACCCCGACTTCGTCCTGAAGCCCGAGCCGTAGGGGTGCGATAGACAGCTCTCCTTGGCCGACAGGATTTGGCACCACGAAAGGCGAGGTCGGTGCATCGGTCGCCAGCCAGGGGGCGAGGGCTCGACCAACCTCCTGCGCGTGCGGAGCCACGGTTCGCGGTTGAGCCACCCGGACCATCTCGATTGGTGCGTCGCCGATAGTCGACTTCAACCGAAGATAAGCGAAATCCAGGCGTAGCATACCGAGGAGCGTGTCGAGCAGCGTACTCGCGATCAGGGACGCCTCGTGGCCGCTCCAGATCGCGGGAAGGGCGAGAACGCTGATCAAGTCATTGATACAGGCCTTGAGTCGCGTGATCTCCCGGGGTGTTTGTTCCATATCCGTTCCATCGCCCGATACCTGACCGCCCTTAGACGTTCGGCGTGGCGCGGCGTTCGCGTAGCTCCCGCAAGAACTCATCTGGCGGGACGAAGAACGGGTTCTCCTGGAGGACTCCGCCGATGATGATCATCGGATGGGTCCGCATGATGTCCACGACGATCTGCCCGCCAAACTTGGCGAGATCGTACGTTCATATGACCGGGTCCCTATACCGCGGCAGTACATAGTTCAGCCGCGTCTCGTACTCCACGAGATCATCAACACCTGGGCGGTCTTCGAGGGCCCATTCCATGTGGG
This sequence comes from Gemmatimonadales bacterium, assembly GCA_036394755.1. Classification (GTDB taxonomy): domain Bacteria; phylum Gemmatimonadota; class Gemmatimonadetes; order Gemmatimonadales; family GWC2-71-9; genus 20CM-2-65-7. The sequence continues at coordinate 2,104 of DASWEL010000010.1, forward strand.
CGACGAGGCGTGTCAGCGGGAATCCCTGCTGTCGGCCGTGCTCCAGCACCTCTTGGATCAGAGCCAGCATCCGGTCCTGATCGAAGTGGCCATCTCGCAGATATGCATCAGCCCAGTTGCGCAGTTCGAATTGCCCGCCCTGTTCTGCGGCTGCCACATCGATGCCGGCCGACGCCAATCGGCGCAGGTGTTCCTCACGGAGCTTCGGGTCTACGATGTGGAAGGCCTTTTGGCCGCAGTCGAATCCCTCCTTGATGAACGGTAGCAGCACTCGATACTCCTCGTCGGGGTTGTTGAAGAAGGCGCACACGTGCCGTTGTGCACCAAGCACTGAGCCGGCGAACCGGATTGGTTGGTCGCTCTTACTCGGTGCTCCTCCGCGAACATTCGCGCCATCATTGGTGGGCTCCATAGGGCTCTCCTCTGGGAAAGAGTGCGGCGCGTGGAACGCGTACCGAGCTGTCTTTCATGGTGAGATGGCGCGCGGGCGGAAGGCGTGAGGGTTGGTCACTATGGCACCTCCTCGTGCTCAGTCCGGCGCGGCCGCTCCACCCCCGACCCGAGCAGAGCCGAACTCCGTCGCCCCCTGCGGCCCGCGCCCCGCGTCCGCCTGACTCGAGGGAACTTTACTCGACAGAGGGACGTCTATAGCACCTGCGCGACGGGTCAATCCCCTTCATTTGGTATACCCAAGAGCGGATTCCAGGGAGGTCGATTCCGGCCACCCTGCGCGGCGGTCGCGACGCGAGCTCACGTTGATCGCCACGCATCGGCGCCCGTCGTCGCCGAGACCTGCATGACCACCAATTGCCGTACCCTCCGCGTCGAGTCAGACGCAACTTGGATGCCAGGGGGCGGGACGAGGTTCCGCGGGCGGCGCGCCGTAGCTCCTATAATTTGTAGGGTCTCGTGACCGGCCGCCGCGCTCACGCGAGGAGGCCTCGTTCGCGAAGCGCGGCGCGCGTCTCGGGCCGCGCGAGCTCGGCGACGAACGCACGCACTGCAGGGCGATCACGGCGGGCGCTCGCGAGCACGAAGTCGAAGCGCTCCTCGCTGACCGGAAGGAACCCCAGAGAGCGATCGCGCGCGACGACGTCGATGGCGACACCGAAGTCGGCGCGGCCCTGCGCGACGGCTGCGGCGACGGCGTGGTGGCTCGTGGCTTCGACGGCGTGGCCGGCCGGACGCGCGCCCCCGAGGAGGTGGTCGATC
>DASWEL010000011.1:0-8546 GCA_036394755.1 Gemmatimonadales bacterium
CGCTCGAGGGCGTCGAAATCCTCCTTGCCCTGACCGTAGGAGCCGCCGTTGTTGAAAGGGAGGACGGCGATGCCGGGGCGGGTATCCTGGTTGCGTTGCTGCGCCCCCAGGGGCACCGGAACCAGACTCAACACCGTCATGACTGCACGCGCGCGCATAGCTACTCCTCGGGTCACAGGGTCACCTTCATTCCTTCTTGTGCTGCGTCTACCTCGAGCGAGCCGCCGCGCGTCTTGGCGAACTTGCGCGCCGCGGCCACGAGTCCATCCATTTCCTGGTCGCCGTGCTCGGGCTCGTGGTGAAACAGCACGAGCGTCTTGACACCGGCATCGTGGGCGAGCGTCACTGCCTCTTCATACGTTGAATGACCCCAGCCGCGGTGCTGTTCCAGCTCCTTCGGCGTATACATGGCGTCGTGAATCAGCAGGTCGACACCCTTCAAGAACGCCACGAAGTCACGCCGCCAGCTCGCCGGGACGTCGTATTGTCCACCGGGGCCCAGCTCGTTGTCCGTCACGTACGCCATACTCGGCCCGCCCGACCCTTTCGCGGGCGTGAGGCGGAATCCCAACGTGGTGCCCGGATGGCGCAACTTCACCGTCCGCACCCGGAACTCGCCGATCGAGAACTCGTCCGAGTCCACCTGCTGCACCGTCAGCGACGCCGACAGCGCGTCGAGCGGAACCGGGAACACCGCCGGATCCATCTGTTGACGCAGGATCGCTTCCAGCGACGCGGTCCCCTGACGCGATCCCCAAATGCGCACGGTGTTGCCCGGCGCGAAAAACGGCTTGAAGTGCGGTAGTCCCTGAATGTGATCCCAGTGCGCGTGGGACAGCAGAATCTCGACTTTGGCGGCGCCGTTTTGTTTGGCGACCAGATCGAGGCCCAACGCCCGGATTCCGGTGCCGGCATCGAGGACGACCAGCTGGCCTTCGCGGCCTTCGACGGCGACGCACGGCGTGTTGCCACCGTAGCGCGCCGTCGCGGGCCCGGGAGTAGGAATACTCCCCCGGGTTCCCCAGAAGCTCACCGTGTACGTCATGCGGGTCGGCACGCCGATACTCGGCCTAAGTTACTGGCAATTAGTGACGTAGAGCCGTGACGCGAGTCACGACCGGCCCGCCGCTTGCTCCAGTGAGCCCCGGTCTTTGATCACAATGTCCTTGCGACTTACGTCAATCATTCCCTTATCGACCAGCTCGCGCATCGTGCGCGACACCGTCTCGCGCGAGGAGCCGATCATCTGGGCGATGGTGTGGTGGGTGAGACGGCGCGTGATCTTCTGGCCGTCCGTTTCATCGGCAAGGTCCAGTAACAGCTGGGCGACGCGTCCGTGCACGTCGAGCAGGACGAGGCTGCCGACTTTTTCATCCACGCGGCGGAGCCGCCGCGAGAGCTCGCGCAGCAACGCGAGCCCGATGCCCGGTGAGTGTTCGAGGATGCCTTGGAAATCTTCGCGGCGCAGCACGTAGAGCGTCGAATCTTCCATCGCGATGACGTGCGCCGACCGTGGCTCGTCGTCGATCAGCGCCATCTCGCCGAAGAACTCTCCCTCGCCCAGCACCGAGAGAATGACTTCGCGCCCATCCTCGCCGATGAGTACGACTTTCACCTGACCCTTGGCGACGACGTAGAGCGCGTCGCCGGGATCGTCCTCGAACAGGATGACGGAGTTCTTGGGGTAAGCGCGGTCGCGAGCCACGTCCACCACGCGCTGCAGGTCGGCGGCGGAGAGCTGGCTGAACAGCGGAACCTTTTGCAGCACGTCAGCGGCAGACACGCGAACAGCTTACGCTGCGTGTCTGGCGGTGTCAATCGAAGCAAAGCGCAAGCCTTGCAGCCAAGTTGGTGCCCTGATTATATTTCCGCACTTCGTTCCGTCCGACAATTCAGGCAAGGATGTGTGCAGTGAAACCCGGGATTCACCCCAAATACCAGCGGGCAACCGTCCAATGCGCGTGCGGCAACACGTTTGTCACGCGCTCGACCACGCCTGTGATTCACGTCGAAGTCTGCGCCAGCTGCCACCCGTTCTTTACGGGCAAGCAGAAGCTGCTTGACACGGCCGGCCGCGTGGAGCGGTTCCGCCAGAAGTACGCCACCAAGGCGAGCTGATCCCGTGGAGACCCGACTCCGCCAAGCGCTCGCGCGGGCGGAGGAGGTCGCCCGGGAACTGGCCGACCCCGCCACTGCGCGGAGTCCGGCCAAACTCAAGCAGCTCGGCCGCGAACACGCGCAGCTCGACGAAATCCGGCAGACCCACCAACGGATCGAGCGTCTCGAGGCCGAGCTGGGTCAGGCCCAGGAAGTCCTCGCCGACAAAGACCCCGAGCTCTCCCAGCTCGCCCGCGCCGACGTCGATCGTCTCCGGCCCGAGATCGACCGGCTCGAGGCGGAGCTCGCAGAGCTGCTGACCCCCAGCGATCCGTTCGACGATCGCGATGCCATCGTAGAAATCCGGGCCGGCACCGGAGGAGATGAAGCCGCGCTGTTCGCTGCCGATCTCTTCCGGATGTACACGCGCTTCAGCGAGCGGCGGGGATGGAAGGTGGACATCCTCTCGCTCTCCGCGGGAACGCTCGGCGGGCTCAAGGAAGCGGTGTTCGCGGCCCGAGGTCCCAAAGCGTACGGGACGCTGCGCTACGAGTCTGGTGTGCACCGGGTGCAGCGCGTCCCCGTCACCGAGCAGCAGGGCCGCATCCATACCTCCGCCGCGACCGTCGCCGTCTTGCCGGAAGCAGAAGAAGTCGACGTCAAGATCGAGGACAAGGATCTGCGCATCGACGTGTTTCGCTCGGGTGGCCCCGGTGGCCAGAGTGTCAACACCACCGATAGCGCCGTCCGCGTGACGCACCTGCCGACCGGCCTCGAGGTGAAGTGCCAGGATCAGAAGTCCCAGCTGCAAAACAAGATCAAGGCGATGGAGATCCTGCGCTCGCGACTCCTGGACCGCAGGGTGGCCGAGCAGGAGGCGGAGCGGTCGCGCGAACGGCGGGCGCAGGTGGGCACCGGTGACCGCTCGCAAAAAGTCCGCACGTACAACTTTCCGCAGAACCGCGTGACCGATCATCGCATCCATTTCACGACGCACAGCGTGGATCAAGTGTTGGATGGGAAGCTCGACGATCTGATTGCCGCCGTGAAGCAGGCGCAGGAGAAGGAGCGGCTGAGTGCCTGAAGTCCGCGTCCTGCGGCGAATCACGGACGAGCTGGCCCGCGCAACCGGAGAGGGCTCGCTTGGGGACGGCGAACCCACCGCGCTGTGGGCCGCAGTCTCCGGCATGAAGTCGGCGGAGGTCTGGCTCAAACGGGACAGCGAAGCCTTGCCCGATGTCGTCGAACGCTTCTGGAACGCGGTCGAGCAGCGCAAACGTGGCGTACCGTTCGCGTACGTGGCGGGGTCCGTCGGCTTTCGAACGTTAGATCTCAAGATCGATCGCCGCGCGCTCATTCCGCGACCGGAGACCGAAGGTCTCGTCGATCTCGTCCTCGCGCGATGCTCCACCGGTCTCGTCGCCGACGTCGGCACGGGGTGCGGTTGCATCGCGCTCGCGTTGGCGGTGGAAGGCCAGTTCGACAAAGTGGTCGGCGTCGAGCGGTCCGCGGCCGCCGCGGCGCTCGCGCGTGAGAATGTGCAACGAGTTGCCGCCCGGACACCCGTCGAGATTCGCGAGGGGAAGCTGCTTGCTCCGCTCGTGGACCAAGGGGAGCGCTATCACGCGATCGTGTCGAATCCGCCCTATCTCACGGCCGCGGAGTACGCCGAGCTCGACCCCTCAGTCGCGCAGTTCGAGCCGCGGGAGGCGCTCGAGAGTGGGAGCGACGGTCTCGACGCGACGCGCAGCCTCTTGGCCGGGGCCGCAGCTGTCCTTGAGCCGGGCGGGCTGCTCGCCGTCGAAATCGACGAACGGCGGGCCGATGCTATTCGATTGCTGGGCCGCGAATATGGATGGGACGTTGCAATTCACGCCGACCTGTTCGGCCGCCCGCGCTATGCGCTGGCCAAGGAGGCTTAGTGCTCGAGGAGAAGGCAGAAGAACTGGGACGGCTACTCGGCCAGACCGACGAGTACAAGGCGTTGCGTCGCGCGACGGAAGCGCTGCGTGAGGATCAAGCAGTCCAAAAGGTGCTCGCGGAGGCGGAGCGGCTCGCGCAGGAGATCGAGCGCGTCGCGCAGCAGGGGCAAGAACCGTCCAAGGAGCAGGTCGAGCAGTACGATCGCGCGCTCCAGAGCGTGCAGGCGAACTCGGTGTACCAGCAAATGGTCGCGGCCCAGGCGAATTTCGAGAAGCTCATGACCCGGATTAATGCCCGGATTTACGAGGGCATCAAGAAGGGCGCCGCGAGTCCCATCATCACCCTTGGCTAGGGACTGGGTCGTGGGGGTTCGGGACGCGGGGTTCTTCGTGGTGATCGAAGGCCCGGAGGGGGCGGGGAAGTCCACGCTTGTAAAGTGGCTCGTCGCGCGCCTCCAGGCGGAGCACCGGCCCGTGGTGCCAGTCCGAGAACCGGGCGGGACGCCGATCGCCGAGGCGGCGCGGAAACTGGCGCTGAAATCGCGCCACGACCGGGCGTTTGGCGCCGAGCTGTTCCTGTTTCTGGCGGCGCGCGCCGACCTGGTGGAACGGGTGATCCGGCCGGCCCTGGCGAGCGGTCAGGTGGTCATCGCGGACCGGTTCGGGCTGTCGACCATCGCGTACCAGGTCGCGGGCCGCGGGCTGCCGCGGGCTGACGTGGAGGCGGCTCTCAGGGTCGCTACAGGAGCCCTGACGCCGGACCTCACGCTGATCCTCGACGTCCCCGTGACGGTGGGGCGCGAGCGCCAGCGGAACGCCGGGAAGGTGCGGGACCGTATCGAGCGGGAAGATGACACGTTTCACACACGGGTCCGTGAGGCCTATCGCAGCGCATCCGGGCCCGGGATTGTTCATATTGATGCCAGTCTGGCAAAGAAGGCCGTCCAGGACGCCGCCTGGCGGGAAGTCGCCGCGGCAACGGGAGCGCTTTCACTGAGGAGTTCTTGATGATTCGCCATAAGGGACTAGTGGTTGCCGCCGTCGTCTCCGCCGCAGTAGTGTCGGGCGGCTGGTTTCTGCAACGCGAAACAGAGCCGGCTGGATCGGTCTATCAGCAGGCGCGGTTGTTCGATGACGTGCTGGCGCACGTCGCCGACTATTACGTCGACTCGCTCGACGAGCGCCAGCTGTACCAGATGGCGATCGACGGCATGCTCGACCAGCTCCACGATCCCTACTCGGTTTTCTTGAAGCCCGAGGACTTCCGGCAGCTCTCCGAAGCCACGACCGGCAATTACTCGGGGTTGGGCATTCAGATCGACGTGCGCGACGGGTGGATCACCGTCGTGGCGCCGTTGCCCGACACGCCCGCCGAGCGCGCCGGCGTACAGACCGGTGATCGCATCGTCCAGCTCGACGGACGCCCGACGGAAGGGTGGAAGCAGGATCAGGCGGTGAAGGAGCTGCGCGGGCCGGCGGGGACGCCGGCGGAGCTGACGATCCGGCGCACCGGCGTCGACAAGCCGATCATCTACAAGCTGACGCGGGCGACGATTCACATCCGCTCGGTCGATCCGCGGATCACGATGATGCTCGACGATCGCGTCGGGTACATCGCGCTCAGCCCGGTCAGCGAGAGCTCGACCCGTGACGTCAGCGTGGCGATCGATACCCTGCTGAAGCAGGGGATGAAATCGCTCATCTTCGATCTCCGCGGCAACCCCGGCGGGCTGCTGGATCAGGGCGTCGCGGTGTCCGATCTCTTCCTCGATCCCGGTAAGGCGATCGTGGAGACGCGCGGGCGCGCGCCCGGTTCATCGCATGAGTTCAGCGACACCAAGCCGCAACAGTGGCCGCGCCTTCCGATCGTCGTCATCGTGAACGGCGGCTCGGCGAGCGCGGCGGAGATCATCGCCGGCGCGCTGCAGGATCACGATCGCGCCGTGCTGATCGGGACGCCGACGTTCGGGAAAGGCCTGGTCCAGTCCTTCTGGCGCCTCACGCCCGAAACGGGTCTCAAGCTGACGACTGCGCGCTGGTTCACACCCAGCGGCCGGACGATTCAACGTGTCACGCGCAACGAGGCGGAGCAGGAGGCGCAGGTCATCGCGGCGCAGCGCGGACAGGACACGAAGATCGATTCGACAGCGGTCTTCCATACGGATGCCGGCCGGACGATCTACGGGGGTGGCGGGATCCGTCCCGACATCTACGTCGTCGCCGACACGTTCACGACGGCCGAGCGGGCGTTCGTCAAGGCGCTGGGCGAAAAGGCGCCGTTGTTCCGCGACGCGCTGACGGTGTACGCGATCGAGCTGAAGGAAAGCAACCGGCTGCCCTCGCCGAATTTCACGGTGACGCAAGGGATGGTGGACGAGATCGTGCGCCGCATGCGTGCCAAGGGCGCTGAGCTGCCGGATTCCGTGATCGCGGGTGGGCGGACGTTGATCACGCAGGAGCTGGGGTACGAGGCGGCGCGCTACGTCTTCGGGCGCTCCGCGGAGTTCCGCCGCCGGATCGCGGACGACGAACAGATCAAGCGGGCCCTCGCGTTGGCCGATCGCGCCAAGTCGCCGCAGGATCTGCTGACACTCGCCAACACGCAGCGGCCATCACCAGAACGCAATCGGTGAGTCGACAGTCTTCCCGCGCGATCGGGCTCATCGGGCCCGGTCGCGCGGGAGTCGGACTGGCTCTAGCTCTGGCCCAGGCGGGATACTCCGTCCGCCTTCACGGGCGAAACAAGAAAAGCGTACCGGCACCTCTGACGTTGACGACGGGCGGCAACGCGCCCGCCTGGATCGGCGACGTCGAGGTCGTGATTCTCGCCGTCCGCGACGACGCGATCACTCCGCTCGCCACGTCCCTGGCCGCGGCTCGCGCCATCACCGACCGCCACGTCGTCCTGCATCTCTCGGGTGTCCAGGGACAGGAGGCACTCGGTTCCCTCGTCATGACCCGTGCGGCACTGGGCTCATTTCATCCCCTGCAAACCATCGTCGAACCGGAGTTGGCACCGGCCCGTCTCAAGGGCGCCTGGGCCGCCGTCGAGGGAATGCCGCGCGCGGTAGAGGCCGGCGAGCGGATCGCGCAGGACCTCGGCATGCGCCCGTTCCGGATCGCCACCAAGTCCAAGGCGATCTATCACGCGGGCGCGGTTTTCGCGTCGAACTATCTCGTCGTCGTCGAGGCGATCGCGCAGCGCCTGCTGCGGCATGCGGGGCTCTCGGATGCCGACGCCTGGGCGGCGCTGCGGCCACTGGTCGAAGGGACATTCGAGAATCTGAGCCGGCACGAGCCCCGTGAGGCCCTCACCGGCCCCGTCGTGCGCGCGGATACCGCGACGATCGTGCGTCATCTGGAATCGCTGGCGGTCGATGATGCCACGCTGTACCGAGCCCTCGGGCGCGCGGCGCTCGAGCTGGCGCAGAAGCAGGGGATGGATGATGAGACTGCGGAGAAAGTCGCCGAGGCGCTGGCTACTGATCGACCACCCGTACTCCGGCCGTCGGGGAGAATCTAAACTCCCGCGTTGGGATCGTCCCGTTCACCGCGAGATGCTGGAGCGTAATCGTCCGGTGCTGGCCGGTATTCTCGACGATCTCGATCCGGCGCACCAAGCCATCCTGCTTCGCAATCCACACCGTCGCCGCTTCGTACGGCAGATCCTTCACGCGCGGTGTCAGCGCGACCACATCCACCGGTCCATCCGGCAGCGAATCGGCGCGCACGTAGCGCGCGCTGTACCGCTCGCGCGGATGCTCGACGAATTGCCCGATGAGATTGGGGCCCGTGGTTCCCGTGCCCGGGATCGTCGTGCGAATCACCTGTCCGGGTGTCGTGCTCGGTGTGTAGAGCCAGAGGCGACGGCCGTCGGCGACGATGCGATCGTTCTTGGGGTCGCTGAAGCGCATCGCAAAATAGTTCGGGCGCCGCTGGTAGAGCCGGCCGCGCGTCGTGTCCGGATCGCCGAGCATCGGGTTGTCGACGATTTGCACGAAGTCGGCCGCGAGCGTACGCACCGTATCGAAGGATTGGCTCGCCCGGTCAAGAATGGCCAGCGGATCCTGGGCGGATGGGCGGATTGCCGGATGGGCGGATGGAAGGATCAACATTGGCACGATCAATCCGACGATCCGCCAATCCGCCAATCCGCCGATCACGCCCCCACCGCTGCCGGTTCAGCCACCCGCCGCCCAATCGCCTCCGCGATTATCCGCACCTCGCGCATCAACTGCGCAAACTGATCCGGAAAGAGCGACTGCGCGCCGTCCGACAGCGCTTCTTCGGGATTCGGATGGACTTCCACCATGATTCCGTCGGCGCCTGCGGCGATCGCCGCCCGCGCCATCGGGATCACCTTGTCGCGCAGACCGGTGCCGTGCGATGGGTCCGCGATGATCGGCAAATGCGACAGCTTGTGGACGACCGGAATGGCGGTCAGATCGAAGAGATTGCGCGTCGCGGTGTCGAAGCTTCGCACGCCGCGCTCACACAACACGACGTCGTGGTTGCCTTCCGCCAGTA
>DASWEL010000012.1:0-4758 GCA_036394755.1 Gemmatimonadales bacterium
TGGGCGCTGATACTTGCCGCCGGCGAAGGCAGCCGGCTGCGCGGTCTGACCACCACCCCCGGCGGACTCTACGTCCCCAAACAGTTCTGTTCGCTGCAAGGCGGCGCGTCCTTGTTGGAGGAGACCTTGTGGCGTGCGGAATCCGTTGCGCAGCGCCGGCACGTGGTGACCGTGGTCGCGGCTCAACACCGACGCTGGTGGGAGGCGCCGCTCTGGTCTGCGGAACCTGAAAATGTCATCGTTCAGCCGGAGAACAAAGGCACCGCACCGGGTCTTTTGCTTCCCCTGCTGCACATCGTACGACGCGATCCGAATGCCGCGATTGTGGTGCTGCCCTCGGATCATTTCGTGCGCAAGGAAGGCGTGCTGGCGCGCGGGCTGCAGCAAGCAGCGCGCCTGGCGCGCATCGATCATCAACACGTGTTCCTGCTCGGCTTGGTGCCCGATGAGATCGATCCGGAACTGGGCTACATCGTGCCGCACGATCGCGCCGCCACGGCGGCGGCCACAGTGCGGCAATTCGTCGAGAAGCCCTCGGTCGACGTCGCCCGGGACCTTGTGCGGGACGGGGCTCTCTGGAATGTATTCATTTTAGCCGCGTCCGCACGCGCCCTCCTCGGCCTCTACACCGCTCGCCACCCGAGCTTGGTCGCGGACATGAGTCGGGCGGTGGAGCAGGACGGCGACGACTCATTGGATGCGAACGCAGCGCGCGCACTGTATCCGCAGCTCCCGACCCTGGATTTTTCCCGCGATGTAGTCCAGGGCCAGGAGTCTCGGCTGCGCGTGCTCACAGTGCCCGCCTGCGGCTGGAGCGATCTTGGCACCCCGCAGCGGGTGGCCGACACCTTGAACCGAATCGGCAAGAAATCGAACCCTGCACAAGACCCGAGTCATAGCGCTTATTTGAGCTTGGCCGCTCAGCATTCTCGTCAGCACTACGCGACCTAATGGCGGCCGCACACACGGAGAGATTCTTTATGTTGCGAACCATCACCCTATCCCTGCTCGTCGCCGCTACCGGCCTGTCATCCGCGCTCGCCCAGGCAGCGGACGTCGCCAATCGACCCACGCTTACTCTGGACGGAGCGAAGGCGGTCGCGAGCTTTGCGATTCACTACGCCCGCGAACATCAGGCTCCGGGCGCCGCGGTGGCGATGGTGGACTCGGGCGGCACGCTGCTCTACGTGGAACGTCTCGATGAGACGTTTCAGAACGCCGCGAATATCTCGATCGGCAAGGCGCGTACCGCGGTATTGTTCGGCAAGCCCACACGGGTCTTCGAAGATCTCGTCAACAAGGGTCGATACACCATGTTGGCACTGCCGGAGATAGCGGCGTTTACGCCCCTCATGGGCGGTGTGCCCATCGAGCTCGACGGGCACGTGATCGGTGCCATCGGCGTGAGCGGCGCGTCGAGTGCAGCGCAGGACGATGAAATCGCGAGCGCGGCGGCGGCCGAATTCGCCAAGAATCAGGTCCATCGCGCGGCGCAGGTAACCGTCATTCCGCGGGCGACCGTGGAGGCCGGTTTCGCGACCGACGCCACGCTGCTGAGCGATGCCGATTTTCGGGTCAATGCCAGTCATCGCGCCGGTCCCGGCGAGGCGGAAGTTCACGTCAACGATACGGATATCTTCTACGTCCTCAAAGGCCGCGCGGAGCTGATCGTGGGCGGCAAGGTCAGCGACCCGCATGCCTTGTCTGCCACGGAAATACGCGGATCGAAGATCGAGGGAGGCGAGGTGCGCACCATCGAGCAAGGCGACGTCGTCACCATTCCACGCGGCATCCCGCATTGGTTCAAGCAGGTGAGCACGCCGTTCAGGTACTACGTCATCAAGTCGACGCATAACGGGTAATGCCACATGCGTGCATTCACACTTTTGGGCGTAGCACTTTTCGGGATCGTCTCAACACTCGCCTTGCGCGGTGAGGCCGCCGAAGCGCCGCGCGCCAGCGTCGATCTGACGACGACCGACGGCACGGGAGTGGTTGACGCCACCTGGCGCTATGCGGATGTCCAGCTGGTGCCGACCCGCCATCGCGGCCCGGACGCCAACGGTCAACCCACGGGCAACTTCCAGCCCACGTGGGACTATGTACCGCACGCGGGGGTGAAAGACTTCGATGATTCCGGGTGGACCTCGCTCGCGGCGACGGACCTCGCCGCGCGCCGCGGCAACGGACGCTTGTCGTTCAATTGGTACCGGATCGCCATCAAAGTGCCCGCACGGATCGGCGACTTCGATACGCAAGGGTCGCGCCTCGAATTCGAAACCTCCATAGATGACTACGCCGAAGTGTGGGTGGACGGTGAACTACCGCGGCAGGTGGCGCAGAGCGGCGGCTCCGTGATCGGCGGCTGGAACGCCGTCAACCGCCTGACCCTCGCGCGCAACGTGAAGGCCGGACAAATCATCCATATCGCCATCTTCGGCGTCAACGGGCCACTGTCGGATCCGCCGACGAACTTCATCTGGATGAGGCTGGCGCGTCTGCAATTCTACGACGATTCGAGATCCGGCGAACCCATGACGGTACCGGCCCAGGAAGTCAACGTACAGATCAAGCGCGTGGAACCCGGGATCGATCGCATCGTTCCGGCCAACGCCAAACTCTTCAAGCTCGCGCAGGATTTCAAATTCACCGAAGGTCCGATCTGGCTGGCCAAGACCCGGCAACTGCTGTTCAGCGATCCGAACGCCAATCGGATTTATGCTTATGACCCGAAGACGGAACTGCTCAGCGTCTTCCGCGAACACAGCGGTTACGACGGGGCGGATAGCGCCGAGTACGGCCAGCCCGGCTCCAACGGTCTCACGCTGGATCGGGACGGTCGGTTGACGCTTAATCAGCACGGAAATCGCCGCGTGGTGAGGCTGGAAGCCGACGGCTCCGTCAAGGTGCTCGCGGATCACTACGACGGCAAGCGCCTCAACAGCCCCAACGACCTGGTCTATAAATCCGACGGCGCCGTGTATTTCACGGATCCGCCCTTCGGGCTGCCGGCATTCTTCGACGACCCGCGCAAGGAGCTACCCTTCAGCGGCGTGTACCGTGCGGCTCGCGGCCGCGTGACGCTGCTGACTCAGGAACTGCGCGGTCCGAACGGCATCGCATTTTCCCCGGACGAGAAATATCTCTATGTGGACAACTGGGATGCGCACCACAAAGTCGTGTTGCGTTTCCCCGTCAACCGAGACGGCAGCGTCGGCAAGAGCGAGGTGTTCGCCGACATGACCCAGGAATTACCGGGAGACGACGCACTCGACGGCATGAAGGTGGACCGTGACGGCAATCTCTACGTCACCGCGCCTGACGGCGTGCGCATTTATTCGCCGCAAGGCCATCTGCTCGGAACGATCACGGCACCGCGATCCGTGCACAACATCGCCTGGGGTGGTGAGGACGGGCGAACGTTGTACCTGTGCGCCAGCGACCGGCTCTATCGAATCAACTTGCTCGTCGAAGGAGTCCGCCCATGAACACTCTGACTCTCGGCCGCGATGCGCTGCACGGAATGTCCGGCGCCGAGCGCGAATGGCTCGTGACCAACGGCATCGGCGGTTTTGCCTCGAGCTCGGTGAACCTGATGAACACACGCCGCTACCACGGCCTCTTGTTCGCCTCGCTGCGGCCGCCGGTGGAGCGTGTGGCGTTGGTGTCGAAGCTCGACGCCACGGTGCTCTACGGCGACTCTCAGATACCGCTCGCGGCCAATGAATTCGCCGATGGCACCATTGCGCCTCGCGGATTCCGCCATCTCGAGTCCTTCCGGCTCGAGGGTCTCGTTCCCGTCTGGACGTGGCAGATCGGCGATGCCCGCGTGGAACAGCGTCTGTGGATGCGTCACGGCGAGAACACCACCTATGTGCAGTTCACGCGAATCGGGGGCTCCAAAGAACTACGACTGAAGCTCGAACCGCTCTGCACCTACCGCGACTATCACTGGCAGCCGCGCGGCGAGCGCGCGTTCCGCGTCGAACCCGTTCACGACGGCGTCCAAATCGTCGCATACGACGGGGCCCAGCCCTATCGAATCCTGTGCACGGACGCCCGCATCGAGATCCAACCACAATGGCACTGGAACTTCAGGCATCGCGACGAGACGGCCCGCGGGCTCGACGACATCGAGGACTTGTTTCGACCGGCCATTGTAGAAGTCGACTTGCCGCCCGGGCAAACGCGAGCAGTGATCCTCACGGCCGAGCACCGGGCTCCCATGCCGGCAGCCGAGGCACTCGCCGCCGAGCGCGCGCGGCAACAGGAAATCTTGGCACGCTTCGCGGCTGCGCCGCGCGGTTCCCTCGCGGGCGCCGATGTCGCCGCCGAGCAGCTGGCACTGGCCGCCGACCAGTTCTTGGTGGAGCGTCGCGATGCCCGCGGAACGCCGCTCGGCAAGACCGTCATCGCGGGTTATCCCTGGTTCAGCGATTGGGGCCGCGACACCATGATCGCCCTCCCCGGTCTGACCTTGGCCACGGGCCGCGAGGAAATCGCGCTCAGCGTACTGCGCACCTTTGCGCGGTTCGTAAGTGAGGGCATGCTGCCGAACCGCTTTCCCGACGCGGGCGAGACGCCGGAGTACAACACGGTGGACGCCAGTTTGTGGTTCTTCGTCGCCGTATACGCTTATCTCAAGCACACCGGCGATCGCAGCTTCAAGGCGGAAATCTATCCCACGCTGAAAGACATGCTGGACTGGCACACGCGCGGCACGCGCTTCGGCATTCAAGTCGATCCAACCGATGGATT
>DASWEL010000013.1:0-1748 GCA_036394755.1 Gemmatimonadales bacterium
GGTCATCGCGAGACAGGGTGTGAAAGTCGCCGTGCTCACCAACGCGCTCGAGGCAACCGACGTCGCGGTGGTACACGCCGGCTACGCCAAGCGGCGCAAGGCGCTCCTCGCGGCGGGTATTACGCTGTTCGAGCTCAAACGTGGATCGTCAGGCTCCAAGAAACGTGTGGGCTGGACCGGGCGGTCGGGCTCCGGCTCCTCAGGGTCCAGCCTGCATGCCAAGACGTTCGCCGTGGACCGTTCGCGGGTGTTCGTCGGTTCGTTCAATTTCGATCCCCGTTCGGCCCGGCTGAACACCGAAATGGGGTTCGTGATCGACAGTGCCGCGTTGGCCGATGCGCTCGCCCAGCGGTTCGCCCACGAAGTGCCGGCCCGCGCCTATCAGGTTGGTCTGGGCGACACCGGTCGGCTGCACTGGATCGATCGACACGACGGCGGGGAGGTCGTACGGGAAGAAGAGCCTGGTACCGGCGTCTGGCGGCGCTTCGCCGTGGCGCTGCTGTCGCTGCTGCCGATCGAGTGGCTTCTGTGAGCTCGCAGGACCCGACCGCTACAACAACGTCCCGCGCAGAATCAACAGCGCCACGCCGAAGTAGATGCACAGACCCGTGACATCTACCAGCGTGGCGACGAACGGCGCCGATGCGGTGGCGGGGTCGAAGCCGAGCTTGCGCAGAATGAACGGCAGCATACTGCCGGTGAGGGTGCCGAAGCCAACGACTCCGATCAGGGCCCCGCACACCGTGAGCGCCACCAGCAAGTAGTGCGGGCCGTAGTCGACGAAGCGCAGGCGCTGCCATAGCACGATCCGGAAGAAGCCGATGGCGCCCAGAAACGCGCCCAGGACCAGGCCGGCGGCGATTTCGCGGCCGCACACCTTCCACCAGTCCCGCAGCCGCAGCTCGCGCAACGCGAGCGCGCGGATGACCAACGACGTCGCCTGCGAGCCGGAATTGCCGCCGCTGCTGATGATCAGCGGCACGAACAGCGCCAGCACTACGGCGCGCGCGATCTCCGCTTCGAAATAGCCCATCGCGGTCGCCGTAAGCATTTCGCCGAGAAACAGCGCCGCCAGCCAGCCGCCGCGCTTGCGCAGCATCGTGGTGAACCTCACGTCGAGGTACGACGCGCCGAGTGCCTCCGATCCGCCGAGCTTCTGGATGTCTTCGGTCGCACGCTGCTCCGCGATGTCGAGCACGTCGTCCACGGTGATGATGCCCAGCATGTAGCCGCGATCATCGGTCACGGGCAGCACCGCACGGTCGTATTTCTCGAACGCCTTCAGGACGCCGTCACGGTCGTCCGTGGCCCGCACCGAGACCAACTCGGGATCGTCGATCGCCATGACGTTCGACTCGGCGGGCGCGAGCACCAAATTCGCGAGACGGACATCCTCGACCAGCTTGCCACCGGCATCGATGACGTAGATCCAATTGAGGGTTTCCTTCCCTTTGCCGGTCTGCCGGATCTTGTCGAGCGCCGCGGCGGCGGTCATGTCGGGATAGATCCAGGCGTACTTGGGAGTCATGTACCGGCCGGCAGTGTTTTCGGGGTAGCCGAGTAGCTGGCGCGCGGCCTGAAGCTCCTGGGGATCGAGCTGCAAGAGCAGCTCCCGCGTGACCTCGGCGGGCATTTCCTCGAGCAGATGCGTGCGGTCGTCCGGGCTCATCTCATCGAGCAGGTGGCGCACCTGCTCGTTCGACAGCGAGTCGAGCAGGTGGCGCTGCTCCGCCGTAGGGAGATACGCA
>DASWEL010000014.1:0-8393 GCA_036394755.1 Gemmatimonadales bacterium
GAACGACACCGCGAGGTGGAACGACAGCACGGGTCGTGGGGGCAGCCGGGTGTGGAGCGGCCGCTGCGCGAGGCCTGACGAGTCTGACGTACGCAGGTTTCCGCCGGAGCCGGGACCAGACTGCGAGCAGCAGCGCCGCGCCCACGGCCCCTGCGGCGTCCGGTACGAGATCCCGCACGCGGCAATGTACCTGCCCACGCCCACCGCCCGTCATGCCCTCGGCGAGCTCGACGAGCGCTGCCACGAGCAGCGTCGCGACGAGTGCCCAGACGCCGCGCGCGTCAGACCTTCCGAACTGTACCCACGACAGCCAGTAGAAGCCGGCGAACAGCGCGATGTACGCGTAGTTGTGCAGCAAGGGGACGAGCAGCTGCAGCGTGGGAAGGATCTGCTCGCATTTCGGGGCGTGCACGCGGAAATGGGTTTGCGCGGGAAAATAGAGGAGCCCGAGCAGCACGAATGCGAGGTAGGCCCAGCGCTTGCCGCGCAGGGCGATAAGGGCGAGGAGGGCGAGGACGCCCGCACCGACGTAAAGGGTTAAAGGTGACATGTGCCGAGACGGCCGCAGCCTGGCAGCGTTGGCCCTAAGCTAAGAGGTCACGGCTGGCAAGCCAACCGTTTGGGCGTCCCTGGGCGCCAATTATCACACGCCTCCAAACCACGGATAGCCCTGATCCTCCCAATACCCGCCCGGCCGTTCGGCGGTGAACGTCACCGATACGAGATACTTCGTCATCTTGTACCCGAGCTTGGTGGGCGAGTAGAGCCGCAGCGGCGCGCCATGCGTGGGTGGGAGCGGATTGTCGTTGAGCCCGTAGGCGAGGATCGTCTGCGGATGCATCGCGCTCGCGAGATCCCAGCCGTTCGAGTAGCCGGAGTCGAACGAGTCGAAGCGCACGTAGCGCGCCTGCGGCAGCATGCCGCAGCGCTCGGCGACCGCCGATAACGGGACGCCGTGCCACGTGGCGATCGCGCTCCATCCCTCCACGCAGTGGTGCTTCACGGTATAGCTGGTCCGCGGCATCGCTTGCAACTGATCGAGCGAGAGCGACTGCGGCTCGCGCACGAGTCCGCCGACTTGCAAACGCCAGGCGCCAGGATTCTCCAGCATCGGCATGGTCGGTGAGATGAAGTAGCTCGGCAGCTGAGCGGTTCGCTCGCCAATGGGATACTCGCGTGCGAGCCGGTTCTTCGAAAAGAAAACCTTCTCACCCATCCAGTCGTTGAAGCGGCTGATGTCGAGCAGTAGCGGGCGAACGGCATTGCCGCCGTCCCATCCGCACGCCGCGACGAGCGAGGCCGTACCCGCGCCGGCGGCGAGTCGTAGCAACGCGCGCCGATCAATCATGACTGGGGAACCGGCCACGATACCAGCCGGAGATCATCGCGCGCAGCGACGCCGGGTCCACGATGAACACCAGCAGCACGTGCACGATGAGAAAACCGGTGAAAATCCACACCGCCCAGAAGTGCCAGTACCGCGCCGCCTGGAAGCCGCCGAACAGCGCGGTGAGCCACGAGAGCTGCGTGGGCTTGTAGATCGCGAATCCCGTGAGGACCGACAGCACGCCGAGTAGAATGATGAACGTGTAAGCGGCCTTCTGAAGCGGATTGTGCTTCCCTTGCGGCGGGTGATCCTTCCGCAGCCGCAGGTAGTATTTCTGCATCTCGATCGCGCCGCGAATGTCGCGCGGCCGGAACAGCAGCGACCGCCATTCGCCGCTTGCCGCGAGATACGAGAGATAGAGCAAGCCGCCGATGATGAAGGGCCACATCAGCGTGAAGTGCCAATTCAATCCGCCGGCGAGCCAGCCCCCGAGCCGGCTCCACTTGGGAAATCCGTGGTCCTGAAAGGGATTCGGTGCGTACGACGGACCGTCGCGCTCGCCGAAGCGCGCGTAGGCGCCGTAGATCTGCAACCCGCTCATGATCATCCCGGCCAGCAGCACGAACGTCATCCAGTGCGTGAGCCGAACGATCCAGTGATGGCGCTTGACTGCCGGAATCGGAGGCGGGGGAGGTGGCGGAGTCTGCGGATGGGAGGGAGCCGTCATGGGCTAAGTATATTGTGTGCCATGCGCGCGGCAATACTCATCGCAATCATACTCGTCGTTTCCTGCCGGCCGCAAAACGCGGCCGTTACAACTCGCACATCCGATGCCGACACGCTCGGCTTCACCGACATGACGCCGCGCGATGCCGCGGACACGTCGCTCAGCAAGCCGCGCGTCATCACGGGCCCGACGGTGGTGGTCTTCTGGCTGGCGGGCGCGGACACGCTGTCGGCCGCCGACCAGGCCGAAGCGCTCGACGAGCTCAATTACACGACCGAGGGCATCGCCCCCACGCTGTCGCGCCACAACATCACGCTCGTGCCCACCAATTCCGACACGATCTACGTCGCGCTTCCCAACCGGCAGCGTCGCATGATCCTGTTGACCGGCGTGGACTATCCGTTCGGCTACGTGCTCGTGGAGCCCGGCACCGCTGAGCGAATTCTCGCGGGGGTCTACGGCGACGACGAGCTGCTCGACGAGGTCGAAGCGTATTTCGATCTGCCGCCGGCCTCGGACAGCACCGCAAAGTATCCGCGGATTGCGACGTGACGTCATTGCTCCTGTTGGCCGCCAGGCTGTTCCTGCAGGACATCAGCTGGCAGCCGGCAACGCCGCGCCAAGGCTCACTCGTCGTGGTCTCCGCGCCCGGCGCGATCACGGGTGAAGTCGCGGGTGAGCCGCTGCACTTCCGAAATGGCAAGGCGCTCGCCGCCGTGCCGCTGAACAGCACGGACAGCACCAAACTCGAGACGCTGTCGATCCGCTGGGATGGAGCGGTCGTGGGACAAACGGACTACGTGCCGGTGGAGGAGCTGCGCGCAGTAGCGGAGACGGTGCAGGCTGCCGAACGATTCACGCCTCCACCCGACAGCGCGTTGCAGGCGCGCATCGACCGCGAGCGCGTGTTGTCGGGGGACGCCGCCCAGCGCGCGCACGACGTGCCGAAGCTGTGGAAAGCGCCATTCATTCGTCCGCGCACCGCGCGCGTCACGAGCCCCTTCGGCTCCGGACGCCAGGTGAACGGCGTGTGGCGCAGCCGGCATTCGGGGCTCGATCTCGCGGGCCGCAAAGGGGCAGCGGTGCGGGCCTCGAACCGCGGCGTCGTGGCGCTCGTCGGGCATTTCTTCTACGGCGGCATTTCGGTGTACGTACATCACGGTGAGGGTCTGATGACCGTCTATTTTCACCTGAGCCGCGCGCTCGTCGCGGTGGGTGACACGGTCGAGCGCGGCCAGATCATCGGGCGCGTCGGCGCGACCGGCCGCGTGACCGGCCCGCACCTGCATTGGCAAGCGCAGTACGGCGCAATCCCGTTCGACCCCGCCGATTTGTTAAAGCTGCCTTGAGTAAAGCGCTGCTGCTTCGCGGCGGCCGCTTGGTGACGATGGACGCGACCCGTCGCGTGCTCGATGCCGATGTGCTCATAGAGGACGGACGTATCAAAAGCGTCGGGGCGATGGGCCGACGGGCGGATGGGCCGTCAAAACCCGCCGTCATCGACTGCAAGGGACTCGTCGTTCTTCCCGGGCTCATTCAGGCTCACATCCATCTCTGTCAAACACTCTTCCGCGGGCTTGCGGATGATCTCTCGTTGGAAGCCTGGCTCGCGCAGCGCATCTGGCCGCTCGAAGCGGCACACACCGAAGCCTCGATTCACGCCTCCGCGATGCTGGGCGCCGCGGAGCTGCTGCTCGGCGGCACGACTGCGATCCTCGACATGGAAACGGTCCGGCACACGGGTGCCGCGTTCGAGGCACTCGAGTCGATCGGCATCCGCGCGACGGCAGGCAAGTGCTTGATGGACGCGTCCGCGAACCCCGCGGCGCTGCGCGAGTCGACGGACAGAGCTCTCACAGAGAGTGCGGACCTCTGTGCGAAGTGGCATGGCGCGGCCGGCGGACGGCTGCGCTACTGCTTCGCCCCACGCTTCGCGCCGAGCTGCACGGGTCCGCTACTCAGGGCAGTGAGTGATTTGGCGGAACGGACTGGCGCGACGATTCACACGCATGCGGCGGAAACGCCGCTCGAGCTGGACACGGTGCGGCGCGAGACGGGCCACAACGAGATCGCCTATCTCGATTCGGTCGGCATCTCGGGGCCGCGCGCCGCGCTCGCGCATTGCGTTTGGGTCGATAAGGATGATATCGCCGTGCTCGCGCGGCAGCGGACCAATGTGGTCCATTGCCCGAGCTCGAACCTGAAGCTCGGCAGCGGCATCGCCCCCATTCCCGAAATGCTGGCGGCGGGCTGCCGCGTCGGGATCGGCGCGGACGGGGCGCCGTGCAACAATCGGCTCGACGCCTTTGCCGAGATGCGGCTGGCGGCCCTCATTCAGAAGCCACGGCTCGGACCGGACGCGCTGACGGCCACTCAGGCGCTGGAGCTGGCCACGCTCGGCGGCGCGCGGGCGCTGGGGCTCGAAGGGGAGATCGGATCGATCGAGGCGGGGAAGTGCGCCGACCTGATCGTGCTCGATCTCGACGGTCCGCACGCCCAGCCCGACGACGCCGACCTCATCTCGCGCATCGTCTACAGCGCGCGCGCCGCGGATGTGCGTCACGTGATCGTGGACGGCCGGATTGTAGTGAGGGATGGTGTGCTGAAGACAGCGGACACGGCGGAGATTCGTCGTGCCGCGAACGCTCAAGCTCGTCGCCTACGTCGCGCGGTGGGGGTCTAGCGTCGCGTTTTTCTACCCGCCGTTGCCCTTTACCCGGAAGCGGCGAATCGTCTGCGACAGCGTCGCCGCGGCATCGGAGAGATGCTGCGACGTCGTCGTAAGCTCGCCGAGGGACGCGATTTGCTGGGCGGTTGCTGCCGACGTCTGACGGGCGCCGGCAGCGGCGCCATCCGTGATGGCCGCGACCTCTTCCATGCGCCGTAACACCTCGTGCATCCGCTTGGTCTGATTCTCGGTCTCGGCGGCGAACGACGTCGCAAACTGGACCGTGGAGTTGAGATCGGCGAAGATGGCATCGAGCGCGCCTTGCACGGTGCTCGCCACGCTGCCTACGCCCTTCGCCGCCTCACGGCCCTTCTGCATGGCATCCACGACGCGATTGATCTGGTCCTGCGTCGCACGCACCTTGGTTCGGACTTCCTCCGCTGATCGGCCGCTCTGCTCGGCCAGCTTGCGCACTTCGCCGGCCACAACGCGGAAGCCGAGGCCGTGTTGTCCCGCGCGCGCCGCTTCGATCGCGGCGTTGAGCGCCAGCAGATCGGTCTGGCTCGCGATGCGCGTGATGCCGTCGACCAGCTTGCCGATCTCCTTGGATTCGCGGTCGAGCACGGCCGCCACCTCGGAGGCATGGTCCATGTGGACCATCAGGTTCATGAGCAACGTGCTGGCGCGCGCGACTTCCTCGCCACGCTTGTGCGCCTGCAGAGCGATCTCCGTAATCTGTCGCTCGGCCTCCTGGGCGCGCGCGTGGAGCGTCGTCGCCAGGCCGGAGGCGGCCTCGGAATCCTGGCGCCCGTAGCCGATGAGCTGGCGCTGGCGCTCGGTTCCCTCCGAGAGCTGATGGGTCGTGCTCGAGATCGACTGCGAGGCCGCCTGGAGCTCGCGCGCCGACGTGGCGAGCTCGCCCGCCATCGCCGCCAGCACGCCGCCCTGGCGCCCGATCTCGCGAATGACGTCCGCGATGGCGGCGGTCGTGCGGTTCACGCTGACGCCGAGAAACCCGAGCTCGTCGGTGGCGGCGTCCGCCGCACCGCTCTCCATCTGGCGCGTGAGATCGCCCCGCTCGATCTCGCCCAGCACGCCGCGCGCGGTCCGCAGGCGATCGACGATCTGCACCAGCATGGGCACGAGCGCGACGCAGACGAAGACCAGGACGAGGCTCTCCTGGATGTAGAGCGACCACGCCCATCCGTGGCCGGCGACCTGCGCCAACGCGGTGACGAGCGTAAAGGCGGCGAGATTGATGATGAGCGCGCCCCACGCCTCACGGCGTTCGAGATACAGCGCAGCCTGCAGCGGAGCGATCATGTACGCGCCATACAGCACATGACCGTTCGATCCCATCGCGAACAGCACCGCCGAAATCAGCAGGCAACCGACGACGAGGTTGAGCTGCGCGTACCACGGCTCGAAGGCGCTGCGCTCGACCAGGCGGCGCACACCGGCGTTCGCGGCCGCGAAGGTCGCGGCGAAGACGAGAATGAACCACGGCGAAATCGTCGCGATGCCGGCAAGCTTGACGCCGATCAGCAGTGCGATGCCGAAGCCGACGAACCCCCAGCGGGCGCGCGTGTTCGCGAGCACGTACTGGCGCTGCTTCGCGAATCGCTCTTCCTGGAGCTGAGCTCCCAGGCTGATCACATCCGGAACAGGTAGCTCGCTTTCAGGAAGAAGCCGTCGCCGGTGCGTGAGAGACGTCGGAAGCTGAACGGATCGGGCTCGCTGAGCGACGAGCCGTAGCCAAAGAAGAGTACCGTCCCGGGCGTCGGCTTGTAGGAAAACAGGAAATCGTTGCGGAACTCCGTGTTGGTGCTGCGCCCCTGCGGGATGGTGTCGATGATCAGCTGGTCGCCGGTCCGAGGGTCGCGCAGCGTATCACGCACCTGAGCGAAATACTGTCCGACATATCGAAAGAAGATGTCGCGCGTGAGCTGATACTCGACCTTGAGCCGGGGAATGTTCGCCGTCGAGAACCAGCTGCCGTCTGCCGCGCGCGTGATCACCTGATGTGGCCATTGCCCCTCGAAGCGGAGGGACGATGTCGGCTTGAAGGCCAGCGCGACGAAGAGATTGAGCGCGCGGCCTTCGGATGCTTCGGCGAAGATCGGACCGGAGACCCGTCCGAGGCTGAGATCCATCTTCAGCGTGCGGTTCGGCGTGCTGAGGGCGGCGATACCGCCCCACAGATTGTACAGGCCATGCGGAACGGCGAACGGCCCCGGCGTGCCGCCGGTGTTGACCTGGTAACCGGCGTAGTCCGGAGGGTCGAATCGCTGATGAGAGTTGCTCCAGAGCGCGCTGACGAACCACCCGCCCCGAATGTTCAACTGTAGTTGCTGCGTAATGTTGCCCTCGAGGGTGCTCCTCAGATTGAGGAAGTCCTGGTATCGCCACGTCGGCTGAATCAGGATGTAGGTGGTGGCGTTCTCGAGCAGCGCCCCCGGCTTCCCGTAGCGCGTAAACCGATTGAAGATGCGTCCTTCCACGACGTTCACGCGGTTGACGAAACCGCTCGCCGCGGCAAAGTCGCGGCTGAAGCCGACGAACTCGCCATGGTTGCCGTAGGACCGCCCGGTGAAATCGTAGAGTGTGGCGTCCCACAACATGCCGGTGCGCAGTCCCGAGCCCACGGTATCGTGCGTCCACGAGCCGGCGACCTGCACCGACGTGAACCAGCGCTTCAGCCAGATGATGCGGGCATCCACGCCGAGCACGCGGTTCGACGCGTTGCCGTCGATGCGGTCGGTGTAGGCGAGTCCCACGGTCGAGCTGGTGCCAAGATCGCGCCGCAGCCGGAGCAGGTTGACGATCGGATGGTCGCCCGTGGCGGACAGGTTGTTGTCGTCGATCGCGCCGATGTAGGCGACGCCGGTTCCGCCGACCTTCCCGGTCAGTTTTACTCCGCCGACGGGAGCGCTGATCCGTCGGGTGTAGATCAGCGCGTTGGGCGTATCGAATTGCTCGAGTCCCTCGAGAAAGAACGGGCGCTTTTCGGGAAAGAACACCGCGAACCGCTCATTCACCGTCACCTGACCGACGTCGGCCTCGACCTGCGAGAAATCCGGATTCACGGTGCCCGTCAGGCTGAGGTTCTGCGTGACGCCCCAACGCAGATTCGCCCCCACCTGCGGGTCGACCACCCCGTACCGGTATGCGGATGCCCCAGGCGCGCCGTCCACGCGCGATGTGAACTCGGGACTCAGGTCCATCACCAGCCCCCGCCGCATCCCGGTCAACCCTTTCAACGAGCCGGACTGAATGAGGAAGCTGGCGTTGGCGCGCACCGCCGGAGTCCACGTGTCCTCATACGCGGTATGCTGCGTCACCCGCACGATCTGGATGCCCCAATCCTGAACCGCGGCGCTCTGGTAACGCAGGCTCTTGAACGGAATGCGGACCTCGACCTCGAAGCCACTCGGGGTGACTCGGCCCTGCGATTCGTAGACGTAATCCGGGTTCAGATCGACGACGCCGTCAAAGCGGCCGCCCGCATTCCCCCCGCCCGCGGCGCCGGCAATCCCCTCACTGCGAACGCCGTCCTGTTGCGCGCCCAGCGGGTTGACGGCAAAGAGCAGTGCCCGGCGCCGATCGTTGAACGTGTCGAGCAGGATCTGAATGTTGTCGTCGGCTCCGATGTTGTCGCGGTCGGCGAGCGT
>DASWEL010000015.1:0-11627 GCA_036394755.1 Gemmatimonadales bacterium
ATCGACGAGAAGAGCTACGAGGGTGGGACGAACGGCGATCACCACCCCATGAGCTGGTACCACGATTTCGAGGGCGGACGCGCGTGGTACACCAACATGGGGCACACGGAAGCGACATATACCGAACCGCTCTTCCTGCAACACCTGCTCGGCGGACTGCGCTACGCGATTGGAACCGGGACGGTCGACTTCAATCGCGCACGGCCGGAAGAGAATCGCTTCACGAGAGTCGTGCTCGCCGAGAAGCTCGATGAACCGATAGAGCTCGCCGTGCTGCCGGACGAACGCGTGCTGTTCATCGAGCGACACGGTTACGTCAACCTGTACACGCCGTCGGATGGTCGCACGCGCCGCATCGCCACGATTCCAGTCAGCACCAAGTATGCCGATAGCAGCCAGGCGGAAGACGGCCTGCTCGGCCTCGCCGCCGATCCCAGCTTTGCGGCGAACGGCTGGGTCTACATGTACTACTCGCCGGCCGGCCCTGATGCGAAGAACGTCCTCGCGCGCTTCACGCTGATCGGAGACTCGCTTGACCTCGCATCGAAGAGAGTGCTGCTCGAAATCCCCACGCAGCGCCTCCAGTGCTGCCACACCGGGGGCTCGATAGCCTTCGACCGCGCAGGCAATCTCTACCTGTCCACCGGGGACAACTCGAATCCGTTCGCCAGCGGGTACGCACCGATCGACGAGCGCCCGGGGCGGATGCCCTGGGACGCGCAGAAATCGTCGGCGAACACCAATGATTTGCGCGGCAAGATCATTCGCATCCATCCCGAGCCCGACGGCACCTACACCATCCCGGAGGGAAACCTCTTTCCCAAAGGCACGGCGAAGACACGGCCCGAGATCTACACGATGGGCCATCGCAACCCCTATCGGATCTCGGTAGATACGCACACCGGTTTCATTTACTGGGGCGAGGTCGGTCCGGACGCGGACGTCGACTCGGTCGGACGCGGACCGCGCGGGTACGATGAGATCAATCAGGCTCGCAGCCCCGGGAACTACGGGTGGCCGTACTTCGTGGGGAACAACCAAGCCTACTATAAGACGACGGTCATCGATTCGGTCACCACCCAGGGCGGGCCGCAATTCGATCCGGCGCATCCGGTCAACAATTCCCCGAATAACACCGGTCTCAACCAACTGCCGCCGGCGCGCGGCGCGTACATCTGGTATCCCTACGCGCCGTCGCCCGAGTTCCCCATCGTCGGCACCGGTGGACGCACGGCCGAGGCCGGTCCCGTGTTCTACCGCGAAGATTTCCGCAACGCGGCGAGACCGTTTCCGCCGTACTACGACGACAAGCTGTTCATCTATGAATTCATGCGGCATTGGATCATGGCCGTCACGATGGACAAGAATGGCGACCTCGTGTCCATCGAGCGATTCATGCCGAGCGCGAAGTTCAGCGCGCCGATCGAGATGGAATTCGCGCCGAGCGGCGACCTGTACCTCCTCGAGTACGGCACGGTGTGGTTCCAGGGCAATGATGACGCGCGGCTGGTGCGCGTCGAATACAACGCCGGCAATCGCAAGCCGATCGTCGTAGCCGCGGTCGATCAACCGAAGGGCGCGCTCCCCCTGCGTGTCGCCCTGTCGTCAGCGGGCACGGTCGATCTCGACGAGGATTCGCTGCGCTACGAGTGGGTTATTACGCGGAAAGATGGTGCGGTGCTGCAGCGGCTGACGGAGCCGAACCCGCCGTTCACATTCAGGCGACCGGGGACCTACACGGCCGCGCTGACGGTGACCGACGCCAATGGCGCGTCGACCAGCGCGGCCCCGATCGAAATTGTCGCCGGCAACCAGCCGCCAGGCGTTGACGTCGCTGTCGTCGGCAGTAACACCACGTTCTTCTTTCCGGGTGTGCCGGTGCGCTACGCGGTGCGCGTGACCGATCGCGAGGACGGCACGCTACGCAGCGGCCGCATCCCGGCGCGCCGCGTGCATGTGAGCGCGCAGTACCTGAAGGACGGACTCACGGCAAGTCCCATCGATCAAGGGCGGCGCCTGATCGAAGCCAACGACTGCCTCTCCTGCCATCAGCTGAATCGCAAATCGATCGGACCGGCGTACGTCGACGTCGCGCGCAAGTACCAGCACGACAGCACCGCGACCGCCCGTCTCATGAAGAAGATTCGCGAAGGCGGATCCGGCGTGTGGGGCCAGGTGGCCATGCCGGCGCATCCTGCACTCACCGCCGAGCAGGCAGCCGCGATGGTGGCGTACATCATTAGTCTCGCCGACACGACGACACGCCCGCGGCCCTTGCCCGTGCGGGGGTCGTACACGCCTCCCACGGGATCGGGTGACGCGCCGCAGGGAGTGCTCCAGCTGCGCGCCGTGTACACGGACCGCGGGGCGAACGGCATGCCGGCGATCACGACCGAGAAGGCGCTGCTGCTGCGGTCGCCAACTGTCATCGTGGCCAACGGTGAAATGTCGGAGGGAGTGTCGAAGCAGACTGACGAGCGCGTTCCGGTTCCGATCACGGTCGTGAATCGATCCAGCTCGTCGGTCGCTCTAAAGCAGATCGATCTGACTGGTGTCGGAGCAGTGACGTTCCTGGCGGTGGCGCCGGCGCAGTATCAGGCGAAGGGCGGGAAGATCGAAGTCTGTCTCGATGCTCCGACGGGAACGTTGCTGGGGGAGAGCGAGCAGATTCGGTCCACCACCGATGAGGCGCCGGTCCCGCTACGCGTGCCGCTCCAGTCGACGTCGGGAGCCCATGACCTCTATTTCGTATTCATGAATCCCGACGCAAAAGGGGACGGGTTCATGTTTGGCGTGTTGACCGCGAGCTTCGAGGCGGCGCGACGCCGAACCTGACTACTTAGTCGTCGCCCCCACCAGGCCGGCGAGCGCCGCGAGCGTCGTCTGCGCCGCGTTCAGCCCAAGCCGGAAGTCTTTGTCGCTGTAGGTCGAGTACAAATCGGTTGGTTGGTGCCAGTTCGGGTCCCACCCTGCCCCGATCTGCGTGCCGCGCTCGTTTTCGCGCAGGCTGATCGCCGGCACGTAGTCCTGGAACGGCGCCGAGTCGGTGTTCGTCATGTGCGAGCCGACGGACGCCGGGTAATCGGTCGCATACTTCTCGTTGGCGCGCTGGAACACCCAGGCGAGCTGCTGCGCCTCGGCCGCGAGTTTCGCACTCCCCTGGAACTCGATGTTCACGTCCGCTTCCGGCCGCTGGTCTGGGGGAAGCGTCCCGTCGGCGCGCGGCATGCCGTGGTCGAACAGCATCATGTCGTGCTGGATCATGCCGAGCCATTTGGGCTCGTCCTTCGTGCCCTGGAGCATGCGGCGTTGCTCGACGTAGGCGCGCGAGCCGTTGAGCCCCGACTCTTCGTTATTCCAAAGAATGAAGCGGATCGAGCGATCGGTGCGAACGACCGGGCTCGAGAGGACGCGGGCCAGCTCCATGACGAGCGCGGTACCCGAGCCGTCGTCGTTCGCCGCCTCACCCCAGCCGATTCCATCCATGTGAGCGCCGACGATGTACATCTCGTCCGGGTGCGTGTCGCCGATCTTCGTGCAGTACACCTCTTCGCGCGCGCCCGGGCTGCTGGCCTGCGCGTCGAGCGTGCGCACTCGCGCGTCGGGCTGCTTGAGGGAATCGGCGTTGACGCCGGTGCGGGCGCGTAGGCCGCGATAGCGGCCGCCGCCCGAGGCGCGGGTCGTGTCCCGGGCGGGCGCGGCGCTATCGGTCCGGACGCGCGGCGCGGGCGGTTGATAGTTGTACTTGAGACGCGCGACGTCGCTGCAACCGTAGCTCCGGAGCTGCGCCTCGATCCAGTCGACGGCGGCACGGTTGCGATCGGTTCCCTGGCGCCGGTCGCCGAAGCGCGTGAGTCCCTTGATCGTGGCCTTGTAGCGCTCCAGGTCGAGGCGCGCGACGAGTTGGGGAATGGCATCAGGTGCCGTGGAGTCCGCTTGCGCCGGCAGCGCCGCCGGTATGGCGAGCACGGCAAGGAGTATGAGGGGCCGAATCATTTCGGGAACGTAACTCCTTGTTGCCATTCGCGTCGCGGCGTAGCAGTCTTTCCGGATGCGCCCTCACCATGTAGCAATCGCCGCCGTGCTGCTCTGCAACATGCTGCCTTCCGCCGCGCTGACGCAGGCACGACGCGCGATGACACCAGATGATTACGCCCGCGCCGAGCGCGCCCTCGGCCCCACTGTGGGCCGGCTGGTGAGTGGAATCCCCGGCCGCCCGATCTGGCTGCCGGACGGACGGGCCGCCTACCGCGTCTCGACCCCCACCGGGGGGCAGTTCGTGGTGGTGGATCCGCGGCGCCGGACGCGAGCGGCCGCGTTCGATCACGCCCGGCTCGCGGAGGCTGTATCGGCAGCCGTGGGCCGCCGTGTGACAGCCGATAGCCTGCCGTTCTCCTCCTTTGACCTCTCGCCTGATGGCCAGCTCATCTTCGAGAGCGGAAAACGCTGGCGCTGCGATCTCACCGCCTATCGCTGCACAGCGGCCGAGAGCACGCGCCGGGCACCGCCGCCCAATTCGATCGTGTCGCCCGACAGTACCAGGGCCGTGTTCATTCGCAGTAACAATCTCTGGATGACGGACCTGACGAGTGGCGCTGAGACCGCGCTGACGACGGACGGGGTCGAGGATTTCGGCTACGGGACGAACAACGCCGGCTGGGTCAAGAGCGACGAGCCGGTCGTCACCTGGTCTCCCGATTCACGCAAGATCGCCACGTTCCAGCACGACGGGCGTGGGGTGAGTCGCATGTACCTCGTGCGCACGTCAGTCGGCGCCCCGGAGCTGGAAGCGTGGCGATACCCGCTTCCGGGCGACAGCGTGATCTTCCGGATTCAACGCGTGGTGATCGATGTGAGCGGTCCGACACCGCAGCTGGTACGGCTCCAGATGCCGCCCGACGCCCATCGCTCGATGGTGAGCGACCACGTCGCCTGCGGCGGCAGGATCTGTGATCTGCTCTGGTATCCCGACAACTCAGGCGTAGCGTTCGTCTCGAGCTCGCGCGATCACAAACAGGCGTGGGTGCGCGTGGCCGATGCACGCACCGGCGCGGTGCGCACGGTGCTCGAGGAGCACGCCGCGACGCAGGTCGGCGAGGTCGGCATCGCGCAGAACTGGCGCCTGCTGCCCCGCTCGAACGAGCTGATCTGGTGGTCGGAGCGCGACGGCTGGGTTCACCTCTACCTGTACGATCTCACTACCGGGCGACTTAAGAATCGCATTACGAGTAGTGATGGCAACGTCGAGTCCATCGTCTACGTCGACGAGCGGGCCCGCACGATCTACTTCACCGGACAGGGCATGGAAAAGGGCCGCGACCCCTATTACCGCTTCCTCTATCGCATCGGCTTCGACGGGAAGGTGCAGACGCTGCTCACACCCGAAGATGCCGATCACCAGGTCGCGATGGCGCCCCCCCCGGATGGCGGGTCGTTCATCGATTCCTACTCGACGCCGGTGACGCCGCCGGTGACTGTGCTGCGCGACCGGAACGGCCGCGTGACGCTCCCGCTGGAGCGCGCCGACATCTCCCGCCTCGTCGCCGCCGGCTGGCATCCCCCGACTCCGGTCACGGTGAAGGCGCGGGACGGCACGACGGACCTCTACGGCCTGATGTTCACGCCGTCGCGGGTCGACTCGACCGCCAAGTACCCGCTCGTGGACTACATCTATCCCATGCCGAGCGGGAGCGTGGGGCCGCGCAGCTTCGCGCCCGCGCGTGGCGATCATCAGGCGCTCGCGGAGCTGGGATTCGTGGTCGTTGTCATCGACGGCATGGGAACCAGGGGGGGGCGGTCGAAGGCGTTCCGCGACGCGGCGTACGGCAAGATGGAAGAGAACACGCTCCCCGATCAAGTTGCGGCGATCAAGCAGCTCGCCGCGCGCTACCCGTGGATCGATCGCGAACGCGTTGGGATCTGGGGGCACTCGGGTGGCGGGTTCGCCACAGCGGCCGCGATGTTCAACTATCCGGACGTCTTCAAGGTCGGAATCTCGGAGTCCGGCAACCACGACAACCGGAACTACGAGGACGACTGGGGCGAACGATACCAGGGGCTCCTGGTCCGTAACGGGGAGAGCGACAACTACGCCGCGGACGCCAATCAGATGCACGCCGCGAATCTGCGCGGCAAGCTGCTGCTGGCGCACGGCGGGATGGACGACAATGTCCCGCCCTACAACACCTATCTCGTGGTCGATGCGTTGATCAAAGCGAACAAGGATTTCGACCTACTCATTCTGCCCAACGCACGTCACGGCTACGGGCGCGATGGGCTCTACATGATGCGGCGGCGCTGGGACTACTTCGTACGGAACCTGCTCGGCGCGGACCCTCCGCAGGAGTACGAGATCGGCAAGAAGAGCCCGGCCGCACCCTGAGCCCGGTTCATGAGCGGACGTACGCGAAGCCGCGCTCCTGCGCCTTGGTCATCGCGATGATCGCGGCCGGCACGATGACCACGCCCGGCAACGCGTGCGCGGTGAGGTCAGCGTGAATCTCCGCGGCGGTGCCCAGGCCCTGCTTCTCGAGCCGCCCCGACCACCGCTGTAGTGCGTTGTTGCAGAGCAGGAACTTGACGCCCCGGCGTTGCAGCGCCTCCATCGAGCTCTCCGGCGTGCCGTCGGCGACCTGGTCACCGGTTTGGGGATGGGCGAAGTAATTGCGCGCGAGCGGTGCATTGGTCGTTGCATCGGTGAGGTTGAGCGCCGCGCCGA
This sequence comes from Gemmatimonadales bacterium, assembly GCA_036394755.1. GTDB lineage: Bacteria > Gemmatimonadota > Gemmatimonadetes > Gemmatimonadales > GWC2-71-9 > 20CM-2-65-7. Next base: position 6,719 of record DASWEL010000015.1, read on the forward strand.
GTTTGTACTTGTCCCACATGACATCCTGGAGACCGAGCGGGGTGGTGCGCGCATAGAGCGTGACGACGACGCTGATGTCCCGCTCCGGGACGCCGTACGCGTCGCGCCACACATCGAGGTAGCTCCGCACATGCCGCAGCACCGTCCCGCCATCCGGATCGGGTGCATCGAAGAGTTGACGGTGTTTGCCCTTCAGCTGGTCGAGCCACGCGTCAGAGGCACGATTCTGGGGAAGGCGGAGCATTGCTCCAGCGCCGAGTGCGGCGACGGTGCCAAGGAAGGCGCGGCGATCATTGGACATAGGTCGTCTCCTGGTGGGGTCGGGCGAATTACAGAAGGCTCGAGAGCCGGCAGGCGAAACCTGGGAGCACTTCCTCGCCGCTCAGCTCTCCCGCTTCCGTCACGCTCGCAGCTCGTCGGCGGTCATCAGTGCGGGCGCCATGTGGTGGAAACTAGAACAGTGGCGCGGAGCGTCAACTGTCATTCAACGGACTGCCTCGCGTTTTTTTGGTACGGATCGCACGTCCGGATAGGATCGGGGAAGCAGAGACGCCAACGCGCCGGAACGCCAGCGGCATCGTGGTGAACACCTACGCTATTTCCTGAGGTAGGCGTCCGTCTTCTTGAGCCAGTCCTCGCGGGGGGGATAGAACACGTCCACGTCGAGCGTATCCTCGAGCGCGTGGGCCTCGTGCGGCACGTTGCCCGGCAGATGCAGCACCTCACCGGCGCGCACATCGATCTGCTGAGCGCCGTCATCCCCCACGAAGAAGCGCAGCGCACCCTCCAGGATGTAGGTGAGCTGCTCGTTCATGTGGGAGTGCTTCGGGACGACGCAGCCCTTCTTCAGGTAGACGTGCGCGAGCATCAGCTGGTCGCCGGTGATCAGACGTCGCGACAGCTTCTCGTGCAGCTCTTCGCGTTGCATGTCGTCCCAGCGATACCAGGTGGCCACTCGTTTGGCACTCACTGAATTCTCCACGATTGGGGGTCAAGCGACTCAATCTGGCCTGCGAGCCTTCCGCTAGCCAACCCTCGCGAGCCGCGCTAGCGTACCGCTACAACCCTCAGCTCTTTCCCCGGACGCGGCGCGCAACCGGGCCTGTCGATTTCGCCCCGCCCTGTTCGTCGTTAGGGTGTAGACACGACGACCCTCAACTGACGATCAGGAGCCGCCACATGAAGCTCGACATCTACGTCAATTATCCCGGGACGTGCGCAGCCGCATTTCGGTTCTACGAACGCAACCTCGGCGGCAAGATCACGATGATGCGCACGCACGAGGACCAGCCGAATCAATCCGGCGTCCCGGTCGACTGGAAGAAGGCCATCCTGCACGCGCGCATCGAGATTGGGGACGCGATCCTCATGGGCGCGGACATCCCGGGCGCCGAGCCGATGCGCAGTGCGTATTTGACGTTGCGGGTGGACAGCGCAACGGAGGCGGAGCGGCTTTACGCCCTGCTTGGCGAGGGTGGTCAGATCTTCATGAAGATGGAGCAGACGTTTTTCGCGAATCGGTTCGCGATGCTGCGCGACCGGTTTGGGACGTCTTGGATGCTGCTGCACGAGGAGGAGTAAGCGAAAGCGGCTCATCGACGAGATGCAGGTCGTACTCACTCTTCCACGAAAGCCTTGAGTCGCGCGGCGGCCGCGTCCCACTGCGCCGCGATTTGATCGAGGTACGCTCTCGCCTTTTCCAGGCGCTTGCGCTCCAGCTCCCAGACCCGCTCGCGCCCACGACGCGCGTGGCGCACCAAGCCCACGTTGCCGAGCGCGTTCAGGTGCTTCGTAATCGCCTGTCGCGTCACCCCGGTGCCCTCGCTGAGCCGGGTAATCGAGAGCGGTCCGTCGACAGACAGACGCCTGAGCAGGCTGAGCCGGGTCGCGTCTCCGAGCGCGGCGAACAGCACCACCGCACCGCTGCTACGAGACATACGCCGCCAGGTTCTTGATCTGCCCGCCCCACCCCTCGGTGTTCATGCGGAACGCCTCAGCCCGGCGCGCGAGCGGGATCCGATCGAACCCCGACTCGACGATCGTGAGCGCAGTCCCGCCCTCAGCCTCTTTGAGCGTGAACTCGACCAGCGTCATGGGCTCGGCCGAGTAGTCGATCGCGGGGTCCTTCGGGTACGGGTGCCAGCGATACGAGAAATACCGTTCGGGCTCGATCCGCTCGACTAGCATTTCGACCTTGAAGTTCCCGTGGCTGCCCCGGACCGTCCTACCCTCTGCGAACGTCCCGTCAAGCGTGATCCGGAACCACGTGCCGAACTCTTTCGCATCGCTGATCGCGCGCCACACCCGCGAGCGCGGGGCGCGGAGCACGACGCGCTTCTCGATCCGGTCAGTACTCATCGTGGTATTTCAGCCAGTGCATGATGCCGCCCTCTTCCTGACGGCCGAGCGGCGCGAGATCGAGCAGGTTGTACGTGTTCAGCAAATGGTCGAGGCCGCGCTGGTAGGTCGAGTAGGTGTGGAAGACGCGAGTGCCGTCGCGCAAGAACACGCTTAAGCCTTCCCGCTCGCCTTCGTGCGGCCGGCCCTCAGGTTGGGCGGAGACCGGCGCGTAGTTGTAGACGGTGTGCTTCTCGTCGAGCGTCACCCCAAAGTCATCGTTGAAATCGGTCCCGAACGAGGACAGCCAGGGAAATGTCCATCCCATGCGCTGCTTGAAGGGTTTGATTCTTGCGAATGGCGCGCGCGAGACCGCCGCGAATGCCGTGTCGCGCGCGGCGAGATGCACGAGGCTGCCAGACAGGTTGTCGACCACATACGAGCAGGCCGGACAGCCCTCGTCCTCCCAATCGGGAGGGAGACCGAACATGAAATGGTAGACGACGAGCTGCGACTTCTTGCCGAATAGATCGGCGAGTGTGCGGCGTCCGTCAGGCCCCTCGAACACGTATTCCTTCTCGATCGCCACCATCGGCAGCTTGCGACGCTCGGCGCTCAGCGCGTCGCGCTGACGGGTCAGCTCTTTCTCCTTGACGAGCAGGCGCTTGCGGGCGGTGGTCCATTCGTCTCGCGATACGATCGTTGGTTTCGGCATGTCGTGTCTTTCGACTTGGGTGGAGGTTTGGGTTAGGAGGGGCGCAGGGCATGCTGCGCCCCTACATCATTACATCGGTGGCAAGAGGCCTGGAACGAATCCAGGCGCGCCGATGATCAGGATTCCGAGTGCGACGATCGCGAGCGCGAGCGGCACATCGATGGCGGCTCTGGCGGGCATGAGCTTCTGCGCGAACACGAGGGCGGCGATCACGAGCATCCAGGGAATGCTCATGACGCCCAGCGCCACCAGCATGATCATCAGTCCGATGCTGGAGCCGACGCAGTAGAGCCCGAATTCAAATCCCCCCCCCGAGCGGGTGCGCGCCCGGCAGCAGCGGCGGCAATGCTGCTTGAGCCGTGTGAGCTCGTACAGACCGGCCGCGATCACGATGAGACCAGCGGCCCACGTGCCGTGCGGACGATACAGTGCGTAGATGAGGGCGCCGACCAGCGTCCAGACGACGAGGTAGGACGCGACGAACGGCACCAGGGCGCGCACGGCACCACTCGTGCGCGCGCGACTCCACACGGCCGGGGCCAGGCCGGGCAGCATCATCGCCGCCATCATGACTGCCCACAGGGCGACGAAGAACGCGAATGAGCCGAGCGCGGTCGCGGCGCCCATGTCCATGCCGTGCATCTGGCGGACCGTGACGACCCAGGCCGCGGCGGCGAGGCCGAGTGTCGCGGCGAGCGCCGCCCCGGCACGATATGCAACTCTCATGTTGCGTATCATATCCGGGTCCTGCGATATCCGCAACCCTACCGTTGCATATTGATCGCGCGCCGTGAGGCGCGAAGGATCCTCAGCGGATGGAGAGGGGGTCAGGGGCCAAGGTCCACCCACGCGGCATTCTTCGCACTCGACTCCACCGCCGCATGGATGAACTTGACGCCGTGCGCGCCATCTTCCACCGTCGGCACGAGCAGCGCCGCCCGATCAGGCGCCCGCTTTGCACGACGCGCCCGGATCTGCTCCGCCAGATCGCGATACAGATTGGCGAACGCTTCGAGATAGCCCTCCGGATGACCTGACGGGATGCGGGTCGCGCGCGACGCGGCGGAACTGAGATTCGGACCGCCCCGCGATAGCACCCGTGGCGGTTGCCCCACCGGAGCGAAGTGCAGCTGGTTGGGATGCTCCTGGCTCCACACGAGGCCGGCTTTCTCGCCGTACACGCGCAGCCTGAGCCCGTTCTCATTGCCCGGCGCCACCTGGCTCCCCCACAGCATGCCGCGCGCCCCGTTCTCGAACCGCAGCAACATGTGCACGTTGTCGTCGAGCCGGCGACCCGGCACGAACCGGCTCAAGTCCGCCGCGAGCTCGCGCACTGGGAGGCCGGTGACGAAGCCGACGAGATTGTGCGCATGCGTACCGATGTCGCCGAGGCTGCCGCCGGCACCCGCGCGCGCGGGATCGACGCGCCACGCGGCCTGCTTCTGCCCCGTCTCCTCGAGCTTGGTCGTAAGCCAGTCCTGCACATACTCGACCTGCACGACGCGGATCGCACCCAGTTCACCCGCCGCAATCATCTCGCGCGCCTGGCGCACCATCGGGTATCCGGTGTAGTTGTGCGTGACGCCGAAGACGAGACCGGTGCGCCGCACTGTCTGCACCAGGTCGAGCGCGTCCTCGACGGTGGTGGTCATCGGCTTGTCGCAGATCACGTCGATACCGCGGTCGAGAAATGCGCGGGCGATGGCGTGATGGCTGTCGTTCGGCGTGACGATACTCACGACCTCGATGCCGTCGGGCCGCTGTGCCTCGGCGGCTGCCATCTCGGCAAACCTCGAGTAGATGCGGTCCGGCGCGAGACCGAGATCGGCGCCCGACTCTTTAGCGCGGTGGGGATCG
>DASWEL010000016.1:0-23011 GCA_036394755.1 Gemmatimonadales bacterium
GGAGGCCCCAGGGAGCGTCCTGACAGGGACTCCGCCAACCGCTTTCGGATGAACAACCTGGCGCGGTGCACCCGCGTCTTCACGCCCCCGACGCCAAGGTGTAACACCTCGGCGATTTCGGCACACGACAGATTCTCCACGAAGGCATCCTGGACGACCTCCTCCGCGTCCTCGGCAGTCGCGGTGATCCCGACCGCCAAGCGATACGCGCGACTCTGGTACGTCGTGACGAGGCGCTCGGCGGCGTCGGCGTCACGGCGCCGGAGCGCTTCGACGAGCGGCCCGTCGCGGTCGTCTCGTTCTTTGGGCGTCCGCAATGCGCGGGCGCTCATGACCGTCGTTCTCATCGATGCTGCGTGCCGCGAGGTGACTGCATGCATCAGCGGCTTTCGTTTTCCGCGTTGATCCAGCTGCGCACGTACTCGGGACAGTTGACGATCTCGGCTCCGGCCAATTCGAGCCGCCCAAGAAACTGCACGGCGGCCCGATCGACGAGCGTGATGTCCTTTAAATCGAAAACGATACGCCCATTCGCCGCAGTTGCGAGCAGCTCCTCCAGCCGGGCCACATGCTCGGTGTCGAGCACGCCGCTCAGCAAGAAGACGCTCGCGCCGTCCTGCACGGACTGTTGGATTCTATAGGTCACTTGCGTGCTCCGCCGCTGCGCCCTTGGTAGATCATTTCCCCTCTCGCTGTCGTTTGAGCAAGCCGATGGCCAATTCTAAATAGCCGGTTTCATTGAAGGAAGCGAGCGAGTCACAAGTTTTTCGCGAGGGCTCGCGAAATCACCGTCGGGCGAGCACGTCTTCCGGCTCTACCGGCGGCGCCTGGTTGCCCCGGCCGTCTCGGACCTGGGCGCGTCGCATCTGGGCGCGGTGTCGGTCACGGACCATCCGGATGAAGATGGTCACGATCGCTGCGGTCGACCAGCCGAACGCGAGTATCAGTGTGGCCCCGCCGTTGCGCCAGAGGTCCGACCACTCGCTTCGCCATGAGCACGCCGATCGCCTCGACCCCGAACGTCACCGCTACCCCTTGGATCACCAGCGCCCAACGTCATGCCGAAGCCGACCAGCATCGCCGTCATTGCGGCGTCCCCAGGCACGTCCAGGCCGCCGAGCGATGGTGGGCGTTCAGGCTGCCGGTTCCCATGTGGGTCCCGCAGAGCAACACGTTGGCCAACCGCAAGATGCCGTGGTTCCGCACGAGACCGAGCTGACCTCACGAATTTCTTACGACCGGCCGCGAAAACGCGATGAACGAACGCGAGCCGAGATGAAGAGCCGCGACCGGTTTCCAGCGAGTTGATTCATGCGAGCCTGCCAATTCGCTGGCGAATGCCGCCCCGATAACACGTCAACGTTGACGGTACCTTCGACCGTTCCCTGCGGCCGCGGCTGACAGCCCCTCCTTCTCGACCCTTTCCGACCGGTGGCTTCCGCCGGTCCGGCACGTCATTTGCCCATCAACCCGTCCTCGAGGATGGCGGCGTGACGCGCGACGGGAACCGGGACTCTAAGCGATAGGAGTGGCGAAGCAAGATCTTCCGCGAAGCCGGGCCTACACGACGCAGCGTCACAAGGAGCGATGGTGAGGACACGATAGATGAGCGACACCCTTCCAATCGTATATCTGGCGAGGCACGCTGAGACGGCGTGGACTGTCTCCCGTCGGCACACGGGAGTGACCGATCTTTCGCTGACCGCTCAGGGCGAAGCCGAGGCTGCCCAGCTCAAAGAGCGGCTCCAAGGATTGACGTTCGCAGCTGTGCTCACGAGCCCCCTGAAGCGGGCGGTTCGAACGTGCGAGCTGGCTGGCTTCGGCTCCGCGGTGGAGATCGAGCCCGACCTCGTGGAGTGGAACTACGGCGCGTACGAAGGTCGCACCAGCGCCGAGATCCACGCCGAGCGACCCGACTGGGAGCTGTTTCGCGACGGCGGGCCGGGAGGGGAGTCGCCAGAGCAGATCGGGGCGCGGGCCGACCGCGTCATCCGGCGCGTGCGGGCCATCGAGGGCAACACCCTGCTCTTCTCGAGCGGACACTTCCTCCGGGTCTTCGCCGCCCGCTGGCTCGGGCTCGAACCCGGCGCAGGCAGGTCCTTCTTGCTCGGCACGGCGAGCCTGAGCGCACTCGGGTACGAGCACGATCATTCCGATCCGGTGATCCGTCTCTGGAACGAGATGCCACCCGAACCGCCCGTCAGCCCCGCCCCGGTGCGCGTGCGTCGGGAGAAAGCACGGCGATGAGCGCAAACAAGTCTTCGTCGGACACGATGGCCGCGCTGCGGCGGCAATACGGATGCGGCCCCGTCGAGCTCACGGGGAGCGCGGACGCCCTCTACGAGCGACACCTGTTCTTCGACAACGTGACCGACCCAGCTGCGGCCAGCGCGCGCGAGCGCTACGAGGCCTTCGCCCACTCGGTTCGCGACGTCCTGTCGCAGCGCTGGGTCCGCACCGAGCAGACGTACGATCGCGCGAATCCCAAGCGCATCTATTACCTCTCGATGGAGTTTCTGATCGGACGCTCGCTGACCAACAACATCACGAACCTCCTGCTCAGTCCGATCGTGGACGACGTGATCAAGCGGAACGCGCTCGACTGGCTCGGGCTGCTCGAAGAGGAGGCCGACGCCGGGCTCGGCAATGGCGGCCTCGGACGTCTCGCCGCGTGCTTCCTCGACTCGATGGCAACGATGCAGCTGCCGGCCATCGGGTATGGGCTCCGGTACGAGTACGGGATGTTCCGACAGTCCATCGAGAACGGTTGGCAGAACGAGCAGCCCGATAACTGGCTCCGCCGCCCCGATCCCTGGGAGGTCATCCGTCCGGACGACAAGGTCGAGGTGAACCTGAGCTGCTCCGTAGCGATGCGAAACGGAGAGCTGACCCTCATCCCCGGGCTGTCCTCGACGTTGATCGGTATCCCGTACGATCGACCCGTCGTCGGTTACGGCGGCAAGACGATCAACACGCTGCGTCTGTGGGCGGCGTCCGCCCCGTATTTCTTCGATTTCCAGGCATTCAGCCACGGCGAGTTCGTCAGCGCGCTGGCCGGGACGCTGGCCGCGAAGTCGCTGACGCGGGTCCTCTATCCCGACGATTCGACGACGCGTGGCCAGCAGCTGCGGTTCGTGCAGGAGTACTTTCTCGTCGCCTGCTCGCTGGCCGATCTGATCCGGCGATTCCGACGCAGCAATTCGGAGTGGAGCCTGCTCCCCGAGCGGGCGGCGATCCAGCTCAACGATACGCATCCGGCGATCGCCGTTCCGGAGCTCCTGCGGATCTTGCTCGACGACGCGCATCTCGGATGGGATGAGGCCTGGGATCTCACGCGGCGGACGCTCGCGTACACCAATCACACGCTGCTGCCCGAGGCGCTCGAGAAGTGGCCGCTCGCCTGGTTCGAGACGCTGCTGCCTCGGCACCTCGAGCTCGTGTTCGAGATCAATCGACGCCTGCTCGATGACGTGCGGCGCCGCTTCCCCGGTGACGGCGGGCGGGTGGCCCGCACGAGCCTGATCGAGGAAGGCGCGACGAGGCACGTTCGCATGGCGAATCTCGCCATCGTCGGCTCGCACAGCACGAACGGCGTCGCCGCGATTCACTCCGCGCTGCTGCGCTCGACCACGGTGAAAGACCTGGCCGAGATGTTCCCCGACCGCTTCGGGAACAAGACGAACGGCGTCACGCCCCGCCGCTGGCTGCGTCTGGCGAACCCGGCGCTGGCCCGCATCATCACCGAAGCCATCGGCAGCGGCTGGATCACCGACCTCGGCGAGCTGACGCGGCTGAAGCGCTTCGCCGACGATCGGAACTTCCGCGACGCGTTCCTGGCGGCGAAGCGTTCTGCCAAGTCGGCGTTCGTCGACTGGCTCCGAACGATTTCCGGGGAGACGGTGGATCCGGACACGATCTTCGACAGCCACGTCAAGCGCATCCATGAGTACAAGCGCCAACTGCTCAATGCGCTGCGCATCGTGGTGCTCTACAACCGACTGCGGAAGAACCCGGGCCTCGCGATGACGCCGCGGACGTTCCTGTTCGCGGGCAAGGCGGCGGCCGCCTACCATCTGGCCAAGCTGATCATCAAGTTCCTGAACAACATGGCGGCGACCATCGACGCCGATCCGGTGGTACGCGGGCGGCTCAAGATTGTGTTCCTGCCCGAGTACAACGTGTCGCTGGCGGAACGACTGATTCCGGCGAGCGACGTCTCGAATCAGATCTCGACCGCCGGCTACGAGGCCAGCGGCACCAGCAACATGAAGTTCATGATGAACGGCGCGCTCACGATCGGCTCGCGCGACGGGGCGACGATCGAGATGGCTCAGGAAGCCGGCGAGGAGAACTTCTTTCTCTTCGGCCTCACGGCGGAAGAAGTTGCCGGCAGCCGGGGCTGGTACAACCCGCACTGGCACTACGACAACCAGCCGGAGGTCCGTGAGGCACTGGATCTGATCTTCTCCGACTACTTCAGCCGGAACGAGGCGGGCGTCTTTGCGCCTCTGCACGACACCCTGCTCACTCACGGTGATCACTACATGCACCTCGCAGACCTTGCGTCCTATCTCGAAGCCGACGCCGGCCTCTGCACGCTGTACGCGGACCGCGGAGCATGGGCGCGCAAGGCCATCCTGAACATCGCCGGCTCGGGCAAGTTTTCGAGCGACCGCACGATCGCCGAGTACGCGTCCGACATCTGGCATGTGAAGCCGTGTCCGGTGGCGTGATGGAGCCGGCGATGATCCACGACATGAAAGAGGCCGGCGCGCTTTCTCCGCTGGCCGGCAAGCCGGCGCCGACGTCCATGCTGGTCGACCTGGCCCGGCTCGAGCGGGAGTACTACGACCGCAAGCCGGAAACGGACGATCCGACGCAGCTCGTCAGCTTCGGCACGAGCGGCCATCGCGGCTCACCGTTCCGGGGCTCGTTCACCGAGGCCCATATCGCGGCGATCACGCAGGCGATCTGCGACTATCGCCGCGGCCAGCGCATCGACGGCCCGCTCTACATGGGCAAGGACACGCACGCCCTGTCCGAGCCGGCCCAGCGGACCGCCCTCGAAGTGCTGGCGGCCAACGGCGTCGAGACGATCATCCAGCGCGATCGTGGTGTTACGCCGACGCCGGTGATCTCGTGGGCGATCCTCGTCGAAAACCGCGGGCGCAAGGACCATTACGCCGACGGCGTCGTCGTCACGCCGTCGCACAATCCGCCCGAGGACGGTGGCTTCAAGTACAACCCGCCGAACGGTGGTCCGGCCGACACCGACGTGACGGGCTGGGTTCAGCGCCGAGCGAACGAGCTGCTGCGTGCGGGCAATGGCGGCGTCAAACGGGTGCCCTTCGCGACGGCGATCAAGGCGGTCACCACCCACGAAGCCGATCTCGTGCAGCCGTATGTCGAGGATCTCAAGCACGTCGTCGACGTGGACGCGATCCGCGCGGCCGGCCTCACACTCGGCGTGGATCCACTGGGCGGGGCTGCGACTCCCTATTGGGAGCCGATCAACGCCCTCTACAAGCTGAACATCACTGTCGTCAACCCGGTGATCGATCCGACGTTCTCGTTCATGACGGTGGATCACGACGGCAAGATCCGCATGGATCCTTCGAGCCCGTACGCCATGGCGAGGCTCGTCGGGCTCAAGGATCAGTTCCGTGTCGCCTTCGCCAACGATCCCGACTCGGACCGGCACGGCATCGTGACGCGTTCTGCGGGATTGATGAACCCGAATCACTTCCTCGCGGTGGCGATCCGCTACCTGCTCAGCCATCGTCCTCACTGGCCGGCGCACGCTGCGGTCGGCAAGACGCTCGTGAGCAGCAGCTTCATCGATCGTGTCGTCGAGCGGCTCGGGCGACGGCTCTACGAAGTGCCGGTGGGTTTCAAGTGGTTCGTACCCGGCCTGTTCGACGGCTCCTGCTGCTTTGGCGGCGAGGAGAGCGCCGGGGCCAGCTTCCTCCGCCACGACGGTACGGTGTGGACGACCGACAAGGACGGTCCGATCATGGATCTGCTGGCCGCCGAGATCACGGCCCGCACCGAGAAGGATCCAGGCGAGCACTACCAGGAGCTCGTTGCTGAGTTCGGCGCGTCGCATTACACGCGCGTCGACGCGCCGGCCACGCCCGAGCAGAAGGCACGACTCCAGAAGCTGTCGCCCGAGGCGGTCACGACGCAGACGCTCGCCGGCGAGCCGATCACGGCCACGCTGACGAAAGCTCCGGGCAACGGCGCTCCGATCGGAGGCCTGAAGGTCGTCACGCCCGGCGGGTGGTTTGCGGCTCGGCCGTCCGGCACCGAGGACATCTACAAGATCTACGCGGAGAGCTTCAGGGGGGCGGCGCACCTGGACGCGCTGGTGAGGGAAGCCCAGGAGCTCGTCGACACGGCGGTCGGTGAGCGCTCATGACGATGCCTCCGTTTCCGGCGGGGTATCGGGCCTCCGGAGTCCTGTTGCATGTCACGTCGCTGCCCTCGCCATACGGCATCGGCGATGTGGGACCGGCCGCCGTCGCGTGGGTCGACCGCCTTCACGACGCGGGGCAGTGCTGGTGGCAGGCACTGCCCTTGGGTCCGACCGGCTATGGTGATTCACCGTATCAATCGCTATCGTCTTTCGCCGGCAACCCACTGCTGATCAGCCCCGACTGGCTCATCGAGGACGAGCTGGTACGGGCGGCGGACTGCGCGGGCGCCGCGTTCTCGCCGGCGAGCGTCGACTTCGACGCAGTCGCGCGGTTCAAGTACCCGTTGCTCGAGACCGCGTGGAAGAACTCTCGGGCCGGCGCGCGACCGGATCTGCGCCGAGAACTCGAGCACTTCGTCGAAGAGCATGCGCACTGGCTGGACGACTACGCGCTGTTCCGAGCGCTGAAAGCGAGATACGACGGCGCCAGTTATCTCGACTGGCCGGACGATCTCATGCGCCGCGTGCCCGCGGCGCTGGATCAGGCGCGGCGGGATCTGACCAGCCAAGTGGACCGTGTTCGTTTTGTTCAGTTCCTGCTCTTCCGGCAGGGCGCACGGTTGAAAGCCCACGCGCGCGCCAAACACGTGCGGTTGATCGGCGACCTACCGTTCTTCGTCTCTCCGGATTCGAGCGATGTCTGGGCCAACCCCGAGCTGTTTCTGCTCGACGCGAGCCACCGACCGCGCGTCGTCGCCGGGGTTCCGCCTGACTATTTCAGTGCGCAAGGACAACTCTGGGGCAATCCGATCTACGACTGGGACGCGCTGGCCTTGCTCGGGTATCGCTGGTGCATCGATCGTCTGCGCGCCTTGCTCGCTCACGTCGACGCCATCCGCCTCGACCATTTTCGGGCATTTGCGGCGGCGTGGCACATACCGCCTGCGGCGTCGACGGCACAGTCGGGTCGGTGGGCGCCGGGCCCCGGCGCCGGTTTCTTCGGCGCCGTCGACAAGGCGTTGGACGCCCTGCCGTTCGTCGCCGAGGATCTGGGACTGATCACGCCCGATGTGAGCACGCTCCGTGACGAGTTTCACATCCCGGGGACGCGCGTCCTGCAGTTTGCCTTCGACGGGCACGACGACAATCCGTATCTGCCCCACAACTATGTCGCCAACACCGTCGTCTACACGGGCACGCACGACAATCCGACGACACGCGGATGGTACGAGGATTTGCCCGACGCCGAGCGCGGCAATCTGTGGCGCTACCTCAAGCGCACACCCGGCACGGGAGTGGAGGCCGCGCCGGCCTTGCTGAATCTGGCGTGGTCGTCCGTCGCCTCCCTCGCGATCGCGCCGTTGCAGGATGTTCTCAACCTCGGCAAGGAGGCACGCATGAACCAGCCCGGGAGCGCTCGCGGCAACTGGCGCTGGCGGGCCACCGACGAGATGCTGTCCGGCTCGGCGCTCGACGCCTTGCGCAACCTCACGCGTGCTTCGGCCCGCGCCGAGCCCGCGATGGCGGCCACGTCATGAGCACCGCGCCGATCGTATTCCTCGTCGATGTCGACAACACGCTGCTCGACAACGATCGCATTCAGGACGACCTCAAGCGTCATCTCGAGCGCGAGTTCGGCACGGCGTCTCGCGACCGATACTGGGCGATCCTCGAAGCCCTCTTCGTCGAGCTCGGATATCGTGACTATCTCGGCGCCCTGCAGCGCTATCGGGTCGAGCACCCTCAAGACGTGCGTCTCATGTCGATGTCGTCGTACCTGGTGGACTACCCGTTCGCCAATCGCCTCTATCCCGGAGCGCTCGACGTCCTGCAGCGGTTCCGTGTCTGGGGACCGACGGTGATCCTGTCCGACGGCGACGTGGTGTTTCAGCCCCGCAAGGTCGAGCGGTCAGGGATCTCGGAGGCCGTGGACGGCCACGTGCTGATCTACATCCACAAGGAAGAGACGTTGGATGACGTCGCGCGACGCTATCCCGCGCAGCACTACGTCCTCGTGGACGATAAACCGCGCATTCTCGCCGCGGTCAAAGACGCGTGGGGCGACCGCGTCACGACGATCTTTCCCCGTCAGGGCCAATACGCTCGGGATGCCGAGCGCTATCGCGCGGCTGATCTGACCGTCGAGCGGATCGGCGATCTCGTCACCCATGACCTTTCCGAGCTTCTGTCGATGGAGGTTCTACGATGAACGCCACAGGCACACTGCACGACCGCGGCCAGAGTCTCTGGCTCGACAACATCACACGGGAATTGCTCGAGAGTGGTACGCTCGCGCGCTACATCGGCGAGGACGCCGTGACGGGTCTGACGTCCAACCCCACGATCTTCGACCACGCGATCAAGAACAGCGCTCGCTACGACGTGGCCATTCGCCAGAAAGTCAAGGAAGGAAAGTCGGGCGAAGACCTCTTCTTCGAGCTGGCCCTCGAGGATCTCACGCGCGCCGCAGATCTGTTTCGACCGATCTGGGACCGAACACGCGGCGTGGACGGCTGGGTATCGCTCGAGGTCTCGCCCGTGCTGGCCCACGACACGGCGACCACACTCGCGGCTGCCAAAGCCCTGCACGCCAGGGCGAGACGACCAAATCTCTTCATCAAGATCCCCGGGACCAAAGAAGGCCTGCCGGCGATCGAGGAGGCGATCTTCGCCGGCGTGCCGATCAACGTAACGCTCCTCTTCTCGCGCGAGCAATACCTGGCGGCGGCCGACGCGTTCATGCGAGGCATCGAGCGCCGCGTGGTCGCGGGGCTGCCGCCCGAGGTCGGCTCCGTCGCCTCGGTCTTCATCAGTCGATGGGACGCGGCGGTCAAGAGCCGGGTGCCGGAGACGCTGCGCAATCAGCTCGGTATCGCGATCGCCAAGCGGACGTACAAGGCGTATCGCGACCTTCTCAACTCTCCGCGCTGGCAGCGCGCCTTCAACGCCGGCGCCCGCCCGCAGCGCCTGCTGTGGGCCAGCACGGGTACGAAGGATCCCCAGGCGTCCGACATCCTCTATATACGGGCGTTGGCGGCCCCGTTCACGGTGAACACCATGCCTGAAGGCACCCTCAAGGCGCTCGCCGACCACGGAGCGCTTGGGGGGATGCTGCCCGCCGATGGCGGGGACGGCGAGGAAGTGCTGTCACGGTTCGCCAGCACAGGCGTCAATGTGGACACCCTCGCCAGTCAGCTCCAGGACGAAGGTGCGAAGTCGTTCGTCGACTCCTGGAACGAGCTGATGAAGGTGATCGCGGCCAAGAGCTCCGACCTGGCCAAGGCGAGCTGAGGGGCTGACGATGCGCGTGCTCGTCGTGGATGTCGGTGGCACTCACGTGAAGGTCCTCGCCACCGGACAGAAGGTGCATCGGGAGTGTCCCTCCGGGCCGACGCTGACGGCCGAGCAGATGGTCGCCGGAGTCAAGAGCATCACTGTGGATTGGACGTACGAGGCGGCGTCGATCGGCTATCCCGGGCCGGTGCTTCACGGTCGTCCGCTCGCCGAGCCGCGCCACCTCGGCAGGGGCTGGGTCGCGTTCGACTATCGACGCGCCTTTGGCTGTCCGGTCAAGCTCGTCAACGACGCCGCGATGCAGGCGCTCGGCAGTTACCGCGGTGGCAAGATGCTCTTCCTCGGGCTCGGCACCGGTCTGGGCTCCACGATGATCGTCGACGGCATCGTTGAGCCGATGGAGCTGGGGCACCTGCCGTACCGGGACGGAACGTTTGAAGAGTACGTCGGCGTGCACGGGTTGCAGGCGCACGGGCTCGCGCAGTGGCGGCGCGACGTCGACGACGTCGTCCGTCGTCTGATTGCCGCGCTCGAGCCCGAGGATGTCGTGCTCGGGGGCGGCGACGTCCACCAACTCGAGACATTACCGCCAGCCTGCCGCGCCGGCGACAACGCAGACGCGTTCGCCGGGGGGTTGCGTCTGTGGAAGCGAGCGCACCGCAAGCGTCACGCTGTTCGCTTGAGCGTATCGAACACATGAAGGGACGAGTGATGACAGGACCATTGCCACTGACCGCGCGCCAGTCGTGGAAGGCGCTCCAGGTGCACCGAAACGAGATCGGAGACCTCCGCGCGCTCTTCGCCGCCGATGCGACCCGCGGCGAGCGCCTGACCGCGGAGGCGGTCGGGATCCACCTCGACTATTCCAAGAATCGGATCACGGACGAGACCCTCAGGCTGCTCTGTCGATTGGCCGAGGAGTCCGGTCTGCGCGAGCGGATCGATGCGATGTTCCGGGGCGACAGGATCAATGTGACGGAGAATCGGGCCGTGCTCCACGTCGCGCTGCGCGCGCCGCGTGGCACGTCGATCGTCGTCGACGGCAAGGACGTGGTGCCCGAGGTCCACGCCGTGCTCGACGCCATGACGGATTTCGCGAACCGGGTGCGGAGCGGTACCTGGAAAGGACACACCGGCAAACGCATTCGCAACGTGATCAACATCGGTATCGGCGGCTCCGACCTCGGTCCCGTGATGGCCTACGAGGCGCTCCGATACTACAGCGACCGTGCGATGACCTTTCGCTTCGTGTCGAACGTCGACGGGACCGATCTTGTGGAGGCGACGCGGGACCTGGACCCGACGGAAACTCTCTTCATCGCGTCGTCCAAGACCTTCACGACCCTGGAGACGATGACCAACGCCGAAAGCGCGCGCCAGTGGCTGCTCGCGAGCCTCGGCGGCGACGTCAAGGCGGTGGCCAAGCATTTCGTGGCCGTGTCGACGAACGCGCGCAAAGTCTCGGAGTTCGGGATCGACACCGCGAACATGTTCGGCTTCTGGGACTGGGTGGGCGGACGCTATTCGATGGACTCGGCCATCGGCCTGTCGACGATGCTCGCCGTCGGTCCCGACAACTTCCGCGCTCTTCTGGACGGTTTCCACCAGATGGACGAGCACTTCCGCACCACTCCGTTCGAGCGCAATCTGCCCGTGCTGTTGGGCCTGCTGACCGTCTGGTACACGGACTTCTTCGGCGCGGAGACGGTGGCGATCCTGCCGTATGAGCAGTACCTCAAGCGCTTTCCGGCATACCTGCAACAGCTCACGATGGAGAGCAACGGCAAGCACGTCACGCGGGACGGAATCGACGTCGGCTATCCGACCGGGCCCATCTACTGGGGCGAGCCGGGCACCAACGGCCAGCATTCGTTCTACCAGCTGATCCATCAAGGCACGCGTCTCATTCCGTGCGACTTCATCGCGTTCGCGCAGGCCCTCAATCCGCTCGGCCGGCACCACGACATGCTGATGGCCAACGTGTTTGCGCAGACGGAGGCGTTGGCCTTCGGCAAGGCGCGAGAGCAGGTCAAGGCCGAGGGCACGCCCGACCGCCTCGTTCCCCATCGGGTCTTTCTGGGCAATCGTCCGTCGAACACGATTCTGGCCGACCGCCTCACCCCGGAAACGCTCGGCAAGCTCGTTGCGCTATACGAGCACAGCGTGTTCACCCAGGGCGCGATCTGGGACGTCGACTCGTTCGACCAGTGGGGCGTCGAGCTGGGCAAGGTGCTGGCCCAGCGCATCATCCCCGAGCTCGAGAACAAGACCGAGCCTGCGCTCGCCCACGACAGCTCGACGAACGCGCTCATCCGACGCTACCGGATGCGCAAGGAGGCAGCGCGATGAAGCACCCGACCGGCGACTTCAAAGCCCAGCTGGACAAGATGCACACGCATCCCGGATTCATCGCGGCGCTGGATCAAAGCGGCGGCAGCACGCCGGGCGCGCTGCGCGCGTACGGAATCAAGGATGGTGCGTGGTCCAACGAGGACGAGATGTTCGCGATCGTGCATCAAATGCGGACGCGCATCATGACCAGCCCGGCGTTCACCGGGGAGCGCATCATCGGCGCCATTCTGTTCGAGAACACCATGGATCGAGACGTCGAGGGAAGGCCCACCGCGGACTACTTGTGGAGCGTGAAACGGATCGTGCCGTTTCTGAAAGTGGACAAGGGCCTGGCCACCGAGAGGCTCGGTGTCCAGTTGATGAAGCCGATGCCCGCGCTTGCGGCGCTGCTCGACAAAGCCAACGCCAAGGGCATCTTTGGAACGAAGATGCGCTCGTTCATCAAGCAAGCCAACGACGAGGGCATCACCGACATCGTGACCCAGCAGTTCGCCATCGCTCGGCAGATCATCGCCGCAGGCCTCGTGCCGATCATCGAGCCGGAAGCGGATATTCATTGTCCGGAAAAAGCCAAGGCGGAAGACGTGCTGAAGGCCGCCATCTTGGGCGAGCTCCATGCCCTGCCGGCCGATCAGCGCGTCATGCTGAAGCTGACCCTGCCGGACAAGGACAACCTCTACGAAGAATTCGTCAACCATCCCAAGGTCGTGAGGGTCGTGGCGCTGTCCGGCGGGTATATGCGCGAGCAAGGCAACCAACGCCTGCGGAGGAATCACGGCGTCGTGGCGAGCTTTTCGCGCGCGCTGGTCGAGGGGTTGTCGGCGCAGCAATCCGACGCGGAGTTCAACGCCGTGCTCAACACATCCATTCAGAGCATCTTCGATGCTTCCAATACCTAGGAGTCAGCCATGCAGCTTGGAATGATCGGACTTGGCCGGATGGGCGCCAACATGGTCCACCGCCTGCTCGCCGGCGGCCATCAGTGTGTTGTGTTCGACAGGTCGCCCAAGGCAGTGGAGGAGTTGGCGCGGGCCACCGCCGTCGGCGCCTCGTCGATCGGAGATCTCGTGAAGAAGCTCGACACGCCGCGGGCGGTGTGGTTGATGGTCCCGGCCGCGGCCGTAGATGCGAGCATCGATGAGCTGCTGCCGCATCTTACCCCCGGCGACATCCTCATCGATGGCGGCAATTCTTATTACGTCGACGACATCCGGCGCGCGGAACAGCTCGCCCCGAAGCGCATCCACTACGTCGACGTCGGAACTAGCGGCGGCGTCTGGGGCCGCGAGCGTGGATACTGCCTGATGATCGGTGGCGAAGACTCCGTGGTGAAGCACCTCGATCCGATCTTCGCCACGCTGGCTCCCGGCGCGGGCGATATCTCTCGCACTCCGGGGCGGAAGACGCTCGACGGCACCGCCGAGCGCGGGTACCTGCACTGTGGCCCGAACGGCGCCGGACACTTCGTCAAGATGATTCACAACGGGATCGAGTACGGAATCATGGCCGCCTATGCCGAGGGGCTGGGCGTCCTGCACTCCGCGAACATCGGCAAGCGGGGCCATGAGGTCGATGCCGAGACGACGCCGCTGCGAGATCCCAAGCACTATCAGTACGAGTTCAATCTGCCCGACATCGCCGAGGTGTGGCGTCGCGGAAGCGTCGTGGCGTCCTGGCTCCTCGATCTGTCGGCCGCGGCACTCGTCAAGGACCCTGCGCTCAAAGGCTTCGAGGGGCGCGTGTCCGATTCCGGCGAGGGGCGCTGGACGATCAAGGCGGCCATCGACGAGGCGGTGCCGGTGCCCGTGCTCTCCGCCGCGCTGTACGAGCGCTTCAGCTCCCGCGGGGACGCGGAGTTCCCCGACAAGCTGCTCTCGGCCATGCGCTACGAGTTCGGCGGCCATCTCGAAAAGCCGTCGAAGTGACGGGAGCAGATGTGATGAGCAACGCACACTCGGATGCCTTCGTCTTCTTCGGCGCCACGGGCGACCTCGCGTACAAGAAGATCTTTCCCGCGCTGCAGGCGATGGCGAAACGCGGTCACCTGGACGTGCCCGTCATCGGCGTCGCGAAGGCCGGATGGACGCTGGAGCGGTTTCGCGCCCGAGCGCGCGACAGCGTCGAGCAGCATGGCGGGTTGGATCCCCGTGGCTTCGAGACGCTGTGCGGCCTCTTGCGCTACGTCGACGGCGACTATCGGGACCCCGCCACGTTCAAGGCGCTTCGCGAACAGCTCGGCCCGGCCCGGCGCCCGGCGTACTATCTCGCGATCCCGCCGACGATGTTCGAGCTCGTCGTGGAGCAATTGAGCAAGTCGGGCTGTACGCCCGGCGCCCGCGTCATCGTCGAGAAGCCCTTCGGCCGTAACCTGACCTCGGCCCAGGAGCTGAACCGCACCCTCTTCGGCTGCTTCCGCGAGGAGACGATCTTTCGTATCGACCACTATCTCGGCAAGCGGCCGGTCCACCACATGCTCTTCTTCCGCTTCGCCAACGCGTTCCTGGAGCCGTTTTGGAATCGCAATCACGTCGAGAGCGTGCAGATCACGATGGCCGAAAACTTCGGGGTGCAGGGTCGCGGCGCGTTCTACGACGAGACAGGCGCCATTCGCGACGTCGTCCAGAATCATCTGTTCCAGGTCCTGAGCAACCTGGCCATGGAGCCTCCGGTCAGAACCGATAGTGAATCGATTCGCGACGAGAAGGTCAAAGTTCTCAAGGCCATCCCATCGATCATCCCTGAGAACATCGTGCGCGGGCAGTTTCGCGGCTACCGATCGGAGAAGGGCGTGGCGCCGGACTCGGCGGTGGAGACGTTCGCCGCGGTCAGACTGCAGATCGATTCCTGGCGCTGGCACGGCGTGCCGTTCTACATCAGGGCCGGAAAGCACCTGCCCGTGACGTGCACGGAGGTCGTGGTCAGACTCCGCCAGCCAGCCACGATGTTTCACGACTTCGAGCTCGAGCCGAACACCTGTCGGTTACGCATCAGTCCCGATGTCACGATCGCGATCGGCGCGAACGTCATCGCGCCGGGGGAGGAAACGCGCAGCCAGACCGCTGAGATGGTAGGGACTCAGCTCCCCCGAGCGGACGAGATGGACGCGTACGAGCGAGTGCTCGGAGACGCCATGCAAGGAGACGCCACGCTGTTCGCCCGCGAGGACTACGTCGAGGAGGCGTGGCGAATCGTTGATCCCGCGCTGAAAGCCGGTACGCCCGTCTACGAATACGAGCCCGGGACCTGGGGACCAAAGGAAGTCGGCTCGAGAGTCTCGCCTCCCGGCGGTTGGCAGAGTCCGACGGTGAAATCGTCGTGAGGATCAAAGCACTCCTCGATGCCGATGCCGTGGCGCAGGTCGGCGCCGCCTTCACCGCCGGCGAGGCGCGGGGCGCCGTCGCCGCGCGGGGTCGCTTCATCATGGCCGTCAGCGGGGGGCACACGCCGTGGGCGATGCTGCGTGCGCTGGCCGATCAAGACGTGCCCTGGCCCGACGTGCACGTCGTTCAGGTGGACGAGCGCGTGGCGCCGGCGGGACACCCCGACCGGAACCTCACTCACTTACAGGAAAGCCTGCTCGCACATTGTCCGCTGCGACCCGAGCAGGTTCACGCCATGCCCGTGGAGTCGCCAGACCTGGAATCGGCGAGCGCCGAGTATGCCGCGACGCTCCAGAAGATAGCCGGCATTCCAGCTGTGCTCGATCTCGCTCATCTGGGCCTCGGGCCCGACGGCCATACGGCATCGCTGGTGCCAGCGGATCCGGTGCTCGACGTGACCGGCGTCGACGTGGCGCTCACCGGACCCTATCAAGGTCGGCGCCGGATGACCTTGACCTATCCCATGCTGAATCGATCACGGCGCATCGTCTGGCTGGTCACGGGACGAGAGAAGGCGGAGATGCTGGCGCGTCTGTGTGAAACCGATCGATCGATTCCGGCCGGGCGAGTGCGTCAACAACAGGCCGTCGTGCTCGCCGATCGGGAGGCGGCCTCGCCATTGCGGCGTGAGCCGTCGCGACGCTGACTCCAGATCGCGGAGAACGACAATGCACGTGGGAATCGCCACGGATCACGGCGGGTTCGTATTGAAGGAGGATCTGGTCGCGCGGCTCCGTGCGGCTGGACATGAGGTCGTCGATTTCGGCGCGGACTCGCTGACCCCGGACGACGACTATCCCGACTTCGTCATTCCGCTCGCGCAGGCGGTGGCGGCGGGGACGCTCGATCGCGGCGTGGCCATCTGCGGCAGTGGTGTGGGGGCGTCGATCTGCGCGAACAAGATTCCGGGTGTCCGGGCTGGGCTCATCCATGATCACTTTTCTGCGGGCCAGGGCGTCGAGGACGACCACATGAATGTGCTGTGCATCGGTGGCCGTACCGTGGGACCGAGCGTGGCATGGGATCTCGTGCAGGCGTTTCTGGCCGCCGAGTTCAGTCACGCTCCGCGACACCTGCGCCGCCTGAGCAAGGTGGCGCGCCTGGAACCTCAACCGACGAGGGCAAATGTATGAGTGTCACCAATGTCGCCACACCGATGACAGACGCCGAGCTCGACCAGCTGTCGATCAACACCATTCGCACGCTTTCGATCGATGCGGTCGAGCGCGCCAAGTCCGGACACCCCGGCACGCCGATGGCGTTGGCGCCGCTCGTCTATTCGATCTGGAACCGCGTGATGCGCTTCGATCCCGAGGACCCGATCTGGCCCAACCGGGATCGGTTCGTGCTCTCCAACGGGCACGCCTCGATGCTGCTCTGGTCGGTGCTGCATCTGACGGAAACGAAGGCGGTGAATGCCGACTACGAGCGGCTGGGGCAGCCGTCCGTCTCGCTCGACGACATCCGCCGTTTTCGTCAGATCGGCAGCAAAGCGCCGGGACACCCCGAATATCACTGGGTGTCGGGCGTGGAGACCACGACGGGGCCGCTGGGCCAGGGCGCCGCCACGAGTGTGGGAATGGCGATCGCCGAGAAGTGGCTCGCCGACCGTTACAACCGACCAGGATTCGCGTTGTTCGACTACAACGTCTATGTCATATGCGGCGACGGCTGTCTGATGGAGGGCGTGACGGCGGAAGCCGCCTCGCTCGCCGGTCATCTCGGCCTCGATAACCTCTGCTGGGTCTACGACAACAACCACATCACGATCGAAGGGCAGACGAGCCTCGCCTTCACCGAGGACGTCGCGACCCGATTCCTGGCGTACGGCTGGAACGTCCTGCGCGTGGGCGACGCCAACGACCTCGATCGTATCCAGCAGGCGCTCGGCGTCTTCCAGGAAACGAAGCGACGTCCCACGCTCATCATCCTCGACAGCCACATCGGCTACGGCGCTCCGCACAAGCGCGACACGGCCGCCGCCCACGGCGAGCCGCTCGGTGCCGAGGAAGTTCGCCTCACCAAGCGCAGCTATGGCTGGCCCGAGGACGCGCAATTCCTGGTCCCCGACGGCGTGCGCGACCACTTCGCCGCCGGCATCGGAGCGCGCGGCGCCGAGGCGCGAAAGCGCTGGACGGCGCTGTTCGAAGCCTACCGGGCGAAGTACCCCGACCTCGCGACCGAGATCGACCAGATGCAGCGTCGCGATTTGCCGGCGGGGTGGGACCGCGATCTGCCGGTCTTTGCGCCGGATGCGAAGGGCATCGCGGGCCGGGATGCCTCCGGCAAAGTGCTCAACGTCCTCGCGCAGAGCATCCCGTGGTTCCTCGGCGGGTCGGCCGACCTCGGGCCGTCGAACAAGACGCTCCTGACGTACAAGGGCGCGGACAGCTTCGAGGCGGGAAACCCGAGCGGCAAAATGCTGCACTTCGGGATCCGCGAGCACGCCATGGGGACGATCGTCAACGGCCTCGCGCTCTCGAAGCTGCGGCCGTTCGGCGCGACGTTCTTCATCTTCAGCGACTATGCGCGGCCGGCCATGCGGCTGTCGGCGCTGATGGAGCTGCCGACCATCTTCGTGTTCACGCATGACGCCATGGGCGACGGCGAGGACGGCCCCACTCATCAGCCGGTGGAGCATCTGGCATCGCTACGGGCCATGCCCGGGCTGGTGACGCTGCGGCCGGGAGACGCCAACGAAGTCGTGGAGGCGTACCGCTACGTGATGCAGCTACGCCACCAGCCGGCGGTGTTGGCGCTGTCACGACAGCCGCTGCCGACGCTCGATCGACACGTCTACGCTTCCGCGACCGGCGTCGCGCGCGGCGCCTACGTGCTCGCCGATCCACCCGGCGGAAATCCAGAGGTCATCCTCATCGCGTCCGGCAGCGAGCTGAGCCTGGCCGTGGAAGCGTACGGCAAGCTGCGCGCTGAAGGCATTCGCGCTCGTGTCGTGTCGATGCCGTCATGGGAGATCTTCGAGCATCAGACACAGGAGTATCGTGACAGCGTCCTGCCGCCCGCCGTGAAGGCGCGGCTGGCGGTGGAGCAGGCCTCCACCTTCGGCTGGGAGCGATACGTCGGCGCCTCGGGGCACGTCATCGGCATGCAGACGTTCGGCGCGTCCGCGCCGCTGAAGGCGCTTCAGGAGAAATTCGGCTTCGAGCCCGATCGCGTCGTGGCGTCTGCCAAGGAGCTGTTGGGCAAGCAGTGAGCGACGGCCTCGAGGAAGGCAGCAGCTCGCCGCCGGGAGCCACGCCGTCGCCGGGTGGCGTGAACTTCAGCCTGTTCTCGCGACACGCGACCGGGGTGCAGCTGCTGCTGTTCGATGGTGTCGACGACGCGCGAGCTGCGCGCAGGATTCGTCTCGATCCCGCCGTCGATCGCACGTACTACTACTGGCACGTCTTCGTGCCCGACGTGCGCCCCGGGCAACTGTACGCCTATCGGGTCGAGGGCCCATCAGATCCGTCGAGCGGCCAGCGATTCGATCCGTCCAAAGTTCTGCTCGATCCCTATGGCCGAGCCGTCGTGGTCCCCAAAGCCTATGGTCGGGATGCGGCGGGAGGCCCGGGCGACGACGTCGGGGCGGCCATGAAGAACGTGGTCGTCGACGTCTCCACCTACGATTGGGAGGGCGACGCGCCGCTGCAGCGACCGTCGTCGCAGACCATCGTGTACGAGATGCACGTCCGCGGCTTCACCCGTCATCCGAGCTCCGGCGTTTCGGAAAAGACACGTGGCACGTTCGCCGGCCTCATCGAAAAGATTCCCTACCTTCGGGGCGTGGGCATCACGGCGGTGGAGCTGCTGCCGGTGTTCCAGTTCGATCCCGAGGACGCTCCCCCGGGGCTGGTGAACAACTGGGGCTATGCACCCGTGTCGTTCTTCGCGCCGCACCACGACTACAGCTCACGTCGAGATCCGCTGGGCGGCGTCGACGAGTTTCGCGACATGGTCAAGGCGCTGCACCGGGCGGGCATCGAGGTCATTCTCGACGTTGTCTTCAACCACACGGCCGAGGGCGACCACCACGGGCCTACGCTCGGCTTCCGCGGAGTGGACAACACGACGTACTACATTCTCGAAGCGGATCGGTCGCGCTACGCGAACTACAGCGGCACCGGCAACACGCTCAATGCCAACCACCCCATCGTCCGGCGGATGATCGTGGACAGCCTCCGCTACTGGGTCGAAGTCATGCACGTCGATGGCTTTCGGTTCGACCTGGCATCGGTTCTGGAGCGGGACGAGTCGGGCACCGTGCTGCCCAACGCGCCGGTGCTGTTGGACATCGAGTCGGACCCGGCGCTGGCGGGGACGAAGCTGATCGCCGAGGCGTGGGATGCGGCCGGCCTCTACCAGGTGGGCAGCTTCATCGGCGACGCCTGGAAGGAATGGAACGGACGCTTCCGCGACGATGTGCGCAGCTTCTTTCGCGGCGAAGACGGCGCGGTCGAACGCGTCGCCGATCGCCTGATCGGTAGCCCATCACTCTACGGTCACAAGCAGCGCGAGGCCGAGCAGAGCGTCAACTTCGTCACCTGCCACGACGGCTTCACGCTGAACGATCTCGTCTCCTACGATCGCAAGCACAACGAGGCGAACGGCGAAGGCGATCGTGACGGCTCCGACGACAACCGAAGCTGGAACTGCGGCATCGAAGGGCCGACCGACGATCGCGAGATCGACGCGCTGCGAACGCGCCAGATGAAGAACTTCCTCACGGTGACGATGCTCTCAGCCGGGATGCCCATGCTGCTCATGGGTGACGAGGTGCGGCGCACGCAGGCGGGCAACAACAACGCGTACTGTCAGGACAACGAGACCAGCTGGCTCGACTGGACGCTCCTCGAAAAGCGTGCCGACGTGCACCGGTTCGTCAGCATGCTGAATGCTCGCCGAGTCCTGCGCGACGCGGAGCAGGAGCGTTATCGAGTGGCCCTGACCCAGGTCATCCGGCAGGCCGACATCACCTGGCATGGCGTCAAGCTCGATCAACCGGACTGGGGCGCCTCGTCACACAGCCTCGCCTTCACGGCGAAGGTCCCGACGGATCGCGTGTGCGTTCATGTGATCCTCAACGCGTACTGGGAGCCCCTCGAGTTCGAGCTGCCGCGCGCACCATGGCGGCGCTGGATCGACACGTTCCGCGACTCTCCGCACGACATCGTCGACTGGCACCATGCTCCCGCGGTTGCTGGCCATCGCTATCGAGCGGAGCCGCGCTCAGTGGTGGTGTTGTTCACAGGCCTCGAACCGGAGCGCCAGCCCGTCTGAGGCGCTGGCGGGCCGCCCGCCGCGCGCGTGTCGGAGCGTGATTGGATCTCCCTCGCGATCTCCTCGGCCGGTCTTGCGAGCGTTCGATTCATCCCTTTCACGAGCAGGTGGTAGCCCTCTCCAGTGAGAGGCTCGTTGCAGCGCCACCTCGTGGCCGGGCGAGCCTTCGAACCTCAGCACCATCACGACCACCTGGTAGTCGAGCACCCGCGCGACGCCGCCGCGCCACGGAAAGACTGCGATCCGCTCGCTGCGGCGCTCCGGGCCAAGGTTGTCGGCGAGCACCTGCGCGATGCCGTTCTCCAGCGGCTCCGCCCACCGGTCGTCCACGGAGATCTCGACCTCGTCGTGTGCGCCGCGGGTGACGATCTGCAGCCGCTCGAGATAGCGGGGCATCTGCACTGGACCGACGCCGACGGCGGCGCCGGCTGAGAGGGCGGCGGGCGCAAAACCTCCGGGCTGCGGGAGTCGGTGATAGCGCGTAGTATCTGGTCCTGTCCACCACCCCGGCGCAGCCGGTCACGAGAAGCGTGACCGCGGTCAGGAGCAGCGCGACGGCACGGGCGTGATGACGTATCACCGGCCGTTCCGGACAGGACGGCGGCCGTACACCAGCGCATCCGGGTTCCGCTCCAGATAGTCGGCCAGCGATCCCAAGGCCCGTGCGGCGTCGCGAACTTCGATGAGGGACCTTCTCCGTCTGCTATGCGGAATAGGTCGTCCGACCAGCGCCCGGCCTTATCTCACCGAGGCGTTTTGACAGTGGGGTCATGCGATGTCAAACGCTCATCCCTCTGTAATCCCGCAACATACCTGACGCTGATCGGCCGTGTCGGCCGTCCGGCGACTCGCCGTGTGTGACGCCGCGCGTACTCATGCACGACTAGCCGAACGCGAGCGTCCCGCTCACGGCGTCCTGCGGACCGCGGCAAGCGCCAGTCGGAGACATGACGATCCACGCCAGCCATCTGCGGCGGATGTCCAGCCAGCAGGATCACGAGGCACAGGAGGGGCCCGGGAAATTACGCCAGACCACGGGTGCCGACCGCCCGCCACGGCAACTGCAGCTACCCCGACTTGAAGCGCCGCTTGTCGATGTTCAGAGCCTTGATCTTCGACTCCAGCGTCGACGCCGGGACACCGAGCCGCCCGGCGGCGCCGAAGGGCCCGGCCACGCGACCCTTGCTGTCCTTGAGCGCCGCCTCGATGGCGTCCTTTTCGTGGGTCGCCAGCGTGCCGGTGGAGAGGCTGGCGACCGGCGCAGTCCCAGGAGACCGACCGGAGAGCCACCGGGCATCGATCGAGAGCGTGTCCGAATCACACACGATGACCGCGCGCTCGATGACGTTCTGCAGCTCCCGGATGTTGCCCGGCCAGTCGTACGACTGGAGCAGCTGTGCCGTCTCCTTGGTGAGGCCGCAGATTCGCTTGCCGGCGCGTTTGACGTAGCGATGGATGAAATATTCCACGAGCAGGGGGACGTCGGACCGACGCTCGCGCAGGGCAGGCACGTCCAGCGGGAACACGTTCAGCCGATAGAAGAGATCCGCGCGGAACGTGCCGTCGGCGACGGCGGCATGAAGATCGCGATTCGTCGCGGCAATCACGCGGACGTTCACGCGGATGGGCCCGGTGCCACCGACACGCTCGAACTCGCGCTCCTGCAGCACGCGCAGCAGCATGATCTGGGTTTCCGCGGGGAGCTCGCCGACCTCGTCGAGGAAAATCGTGCCGCCGTCGGCCAGCTCGAAGCGACCCTGGCGCCGTTGCAGAGCTCCGGTGAACGCGCCCTTCTCGTGGCCGAACAGCTCCGACGCAATGAGCGACGCCGGGATCGCGGCACAATTCACCGCGACGAAGGCCCGCGCCGAGCGCGCTGATCGCTTGTGGATGGCCCGGGCAATGAGCTCCTTGCCGGTGCCGGTCTCACCGCTGATCAGCACGGTCGAATCCGTCGGCGCGACCTTGGACACGTGCGACAGAACTGTCCGAAGCGGCGGCGAGGCGCCGACGATCTCCTCGAACATCGAAGAGCGATCGACCTCTTCGCGCAACGCAAGGTTCTCGCTTTGGACGCGTTCCTCGGCTCGCTTGCGGTCGTCGATGTCAGTTCCGGTGGCATACCAGCGGATGATGTTGCCGTGGTCGGCCCGAACCGGGTTGTAGCGGATCGAGAACCAACGATATTGTCCGTCTTTACGGCGCGCGCGCTGCTCCGTTTCAAACGGCTCACCGCGTAAGAATGCTGTCCGGCGCTCCTCCTGGAGCCTCGCGACATCATCCGGATGGA
>DASWEL010000017.1:0-31008 GCA_036394755.1 Gemmatimonadales bacterium
GCGGCCCCGCCGAGCGCGTCGGCGGTCTCGCCGAAGGGCGTGATGACGGAATCCAGCGCGATCGAGCCGACGACCAGTACACCCACGCTCACATCCGTTCCGGGGCGCGAATCCCCAAAAGTGAAAGGCCATTTGCGAGCACCTGTTGGACGGCGCGCGCGAGGACGAGCCGGGCGGCTTCCTCCGGCTCCCCTAACACGCGGTACTTGTGATACCACGCGTGCGCCAGCCGGGCCAGTCCTTCGAGGTATCCCGTGATGCGATGGGGTTCTCGGGCAGCCGCGGCGCCCTGAACCATGGCGGGAAAGTCGGCCAGCTCCTTGAGCAAATCGGCTTCCTCGGGCTGGGTGAGGACGCTGAGATCAACCCCAACGGCGCTCACGCTCGCTGCGTCGCGCCCCGCGACGCGGAAGATCCCGACCATGCGCGCGTGCGCCATCTGGACGTAGAACACCGGGTTCTCGTCCGTTTGACTCTTGGCGAGATCCACATCGAAAACAAAGTGCGTCTCACCGCGCCGCATCAGATAGAAGTAGCGCACCGCGTCCCGTCCGACCTCCTCCACGAGATCGCGGACCGTCATATAGCTGCCCGCGCGCTTGGAGAGCTTCACTTCGTCCCCGCCCCGCATCACGGTGACCATCTGATGCAGCACGTATTCCGGGTATCCCTGCGGGATCCCCATTTCGAGCGCCTGGAGTCCGATGCGTACCCGTGCGACCGTGCCGTGATGATCGGAGCCCTGCACGTTGAGCGCGTGATGGAATCCCCGCTCCCATTTCGTCACGTGATACGCGACGTCGGGCAGGAAATAGGTGTAGTCGCTGCCCTTCTCCGCGCTCTTGCGCATCACGCGGTCTTTGTCGTCGCCGAAGTCGGTCGTTCGGAGCCACAACGCCCCGTCCTGCTCATAGGTGTGCCCCGCGGCCACGAGCCGGCGCGTCGTTTCTTCCACCTTCCCGGTGGTGTACAGCGAGGACTCGAGGAAGTAGACGTCGAACTTCACGCCGAACGCCTGCAGATCGCGGTCCTGCTCGGCGCGCAGCTCGCGCACCGCGTAGATCCGCACCGCCTCCAGATCGGCGCCTGCATTGTCGTCGGGATGCTCCGCGACGTACCGCTCGGCAATCTCGCGGATGTAATCGCCCTGATAGCCCTGCTCGGGGATCTCGGCGGGGAGCCCGCGCGCCTGGCGAATCCGCGCCTGCACGCTGCGCGCGAGATTCATGATCTGGCTGCCGGCATCGTTGTAATAGAACTCGCGGCTCACGCGCCAGCCGGTCCACTCGAGCAGTGCCGCGATGGCGTCGCCGAGGGCAGCCTGGCGGCCATGGCCAACGTGCAACGGGCCGGTCGGGTTCGCCGACACAAACTCCACGTTGAACGGCGCGCCGTGGCCGACGTCCGTCTTCCCGTAGTTCGCTCCCGCCGAGAGAATCGCGGGGAGTGCGCTGACGACCTGCGCGTCGGCCAGGAAGAAGTTGATGAAGCCGGGCCCCGCGACCTCGGTCTTGCGCACCAAGCCGGCCGGCAGCTCCAGCCCCGTTATGAGCTTGTCGGCGACCGCGCGCGGCTTCTGACCGAGTTTCTTGGCCAGCGTCAGGGCGAGATTGGTGGCGATATCGCCGTGGGTCGGGTCGCGCGGACGCTCGAGCGCGACCTCGACGTCGGGCGCGCCCAATCGTGACGCCGCTTGTGCCAGCGCCGTACGGATCGTCTCGAGTGCCGTCACTTGTCGGAGCTGGAGTCTTTCTTGGGCGGCTTCACGTCGGGCTTCGGGGTCTTCTCGGCTTTCTCCGCCGTATTGTCGGCCTTTTCGGACGTTCCAGCCGGTCGTTTGTAATCGGTCGCGTAGAACCCGGAGCCCTTGAAATGCACGCCGGCGCCGCCCGAGATCAGCCGCTCCGCGCTCTTGCCGCATACCGGGCACTTCGCGTGGCGCTTACTCGTGATGCGGGGAAACGTCTTTTCAAACAGGTGCCCGTTGGGGCACTTGTACTCGTAGGTTGGCATCGGCGGACAACTTAATCAGTCTTCTGCTTGCGCACGAATTGGAGGGCGCCCGAGGGGCACCGCATCACTTGTTCGGCCACGACATCCGGCGGCTGCAGCTCGGGCCGGATCCACCGTTTGCGCTTGATATCGAAGACGTCCGGCAATCCCATCAAGCACACCCCGGAGTGAATGCAGACGTCGGGGTCGAATGTGACGATGATCTCGTCGGCTTCGTACATCTGTCGCTTCTTCATGCTGGAATCTTGCTTCCCTTGACGGTCCGCGCACCAGGGGCCAGGTCAATGCCGCTTGAAGTACTGGACGGCGCGCTCGTGCTGTTTGGCTGCCGCCAGACTCGAGAATGTGCCGAGGTTCCGGCGCTTCCCGGTGCGCGGGTCAATCGTTCTCGAGTACAGGCGATACTTCCCCGATGGAAGCTTCCGAATCATGCCTGCTGCTTGGCGCGGTAGATCGAGACCAACCCACGAATAATGAAGAAAACACCGAGGGCATCGAAGAAAATCGGGAGCGCGGTAAGGTCGCCGCGGAACACGGAGTCGCCTCGCACGAGTCCGATCGCGATGATGACCGCACCCCAGAAGATACTCTTCATGAACGGGTGTCCTGGTTCGAGGAGCTACCAATGTAGCAAATCCTCGCTAGCCCTGGGGTGGGGTCCGCGTGAGCCGCAGCTCGACCCACGCGACCTCGCGGGCTTCGATCACCGCCCGGACCTGACGCTCGCGCGCCGTCAGCGGCGCGCCGCCGGTCTTCACCTCGAGAAACACCACACGCCGCACATCCCCGGCCGAGAGCCCATCGAACACGATGAGGTCAACCGGACTGCCGAGAAAGCGCGCGTCCTTGGGATTGAACCCGAATTCCGGGAGATAGGGAACCAGCTGCTCGTGCACCTTGCCGGCGGTCACGGCCAGGCTGCGTTGCACCGCGTCTTCACGAATCGCGGCGCTGTACCGGAGTCTCCAGATCAGGAAGTACAGCCACGCGATCACGATGCCGATCGCGATGCCGATGGCGAGGCCGCCGTAGTTCTGAATCATGCTAAAGAGATGTAGCAGCCCGCGCCCTCCGCAAGCCGCCGACACGGGGTGCCTTACGAGCGGACGCGTTGCTCCCAGCGCTGCAGCCGCGGCTCGGCTCGGGCCGCCAGGCGGAACGATCCGACAATCAAGAGTCCAAAGATGAGCAGCACCGCCACGAGCAGCCGCGGGCGCCAGGGTCGCATCGGAGGGGCAAACCCGGCGAGCCCGAGCGCCGCAGCCAGCACGACGATCGCATCGAAGCTGGCGCGCTGCCAGTAATCACCGTTGAGATGCAGCCACATACCGAACTCGTCGAATGTGAGGCCGAGACCGATGCCATAAATCACGGCGGCCGGGGGCGTCGCCGGGTGGGAACTAAAGAGGAGGTAGGCTCCCACGCCGGCGAGCAGAAAGATGCCGTAATTCAGGTGATGGATGTGGATGTCGTGGACATAGAGGTAAATGTCGGGCACCTGCGGGAGCAGCATGAGGATGCTGACGAGCCGCGCGATGATGAATGTCAGCATGAAGCTCAGGAGAACGCGCCGCGCGAGCGGGCGAGTATTGGAAGGGAGCATGGGCTCCCTTCAAGACTCCATGAACGCCTCCGAGGACACAGGCCTCGCGCGGCTTAGACGGCGCATACCTCCACAGCCTCCTTGAGCGAGCGCAGCGGTTCACGCGTGGGAACGAACTCGTGCGCAACAAAGCCCCCAAAGCCTGTGTCAGCGATCGCTCGTGCGACGGCGTGATAGTTCAGCTCTTGCGTGTCGTCGAGCTCGTGACGTCCGGGCACGCCGCCGGTATGGAAGTGTCCGATGTGACTCGCGTGCTCGCGGATCGTGCGAATCACGTCGCCTTCCATGATCTGCATGTGATAGATGTCGTACAGCAGCTTCACGCGCGGCGACCCGACGGCCTCGATGATGGTCGCGCCGAACGCCGTGCGATCGCCCTGGTAGTCCTTGTGATCCACTTTGCTGTTGAGCAGCTCCACGCAGATCGTCACGCCGTGACGCTCGGCCGCCGTGGCGATGCGGCGCAGGCCTGTGACGCACGCCTCCGTCGCTTGCGCGTCGCTCCGTCCCTGGCGGTTGCCGAACATCGCAATGAGGTTCGGCACGCCGTGCTGCACCGCCAGCGGCAGGGCGCGCTCGAGCTCTCCGACGAGCAAGTCGTGATTCGCCGGGTCGTTGAAGCCACGCGGAATGAAATCGTCGCGCAGCGCCGCATACCCCATCGAGCACACCAGCCCCTGCTGGCGGACGATCGGCCAATCATCGGAGGCCAGCAGATCGATGCCGGCGAGACCCATGGCCTTGCCGGCCTTGCACAGATCCGGCAGGGGGATGGAGCGGTAGCACCAGCGGCTTGCCGACTGCTTGAGTCGGACCGTCTGACGGTCGGACGGTCGGGCGGTAGGCAACGACATCAATAACGGCGCGGCCACGAGACTGGCGATGGCCTCGCGCCGTCCGACAGTCCGACCGTCCGACCGTCCGACGCCCATCAAAACTCCAGCTGGCTCAGATATTTGTAGCTCGCCGCAATGTCGTCGAACGGTTGCGGCGGCTGATCGTGCTCGACGAAGAAGTGCTTGATCCCCGCCTGCTCCCGCTTCGCGAAGATGCGCTTCCAGTCGATCTTGCCCTGCCCCACGTCGACGATCTTGTTGTCCGGTGCCCCCGCCGAGTCCTTCACGTGCACGAGCGGAACGCGGCCCGGCCAGCGTGCGAAGTACGCGAGAGGATCCTGGCCACCTTTGGTGATCCAGTAGAGGTCGATCTCGAGCTGCACCAGCTTGGGATCGGTGTTTTGGAGCAGCACATCGTAGGGGACTTGCCCGTCCATTTTCGGGAATTCAAAATCGTGGTTGTGATAGGCGAACTGGATCCCGGCATCGTGCGCGGTCTGTCCTGCGTGGTTGAAGACCTGCGCGAAGTTCTTCCAGTCGTCCAACGTCTTGCGCCGTTCCGCTGGAATCCAGGGCATGACGATGTACTCGTGCCCGATCGTCTTGGCCGCGTCGAGCGCCGCCTTCCATTGGTCGTCGCTCTCGAACGGGACGTGCGTGGAGGGGGCCGAGAGTCCGTGTCGGTCGAGCATCGCCTTGACCTCGGTCGGCGCATGATTGAAGTAGCCGGCGAACTCGACCTCCTTGTAGCCGATCTGCGCCACGCGCGCGAGCGTGCCCTCGAAGTCCGCTTTCATCAGATCGCGGACGGTGTAGAGCTGAAGTCCGACCTTGTCTATACGTGCGTCGTGCGTGGTGCGTCGTGCGTGGGGGACCGCGAGGGCCACGCCCGCCGCGGCCAGGGTCTTCACGAACTCGCGCCTATCTGTGCGCACGCTTCTCATAGCTCTCTCCTCTTCATGGCATCGACCGCATACGCGGCCGCGCGAGCCGTCAACGCCATGTACGTGATGGATGGATTCTGACAAGCGGTCGACGCCATGCAGGCGCCGTCAGTGATGAACAGGTTCGGGACATCCCAGGATTGATTGTGCGCGTTGAGGACCGACGTCTTGGGATCCTTGCCCATGCGCGCCGTGCCCATCTCGTGGATCACGAGCCCCGGCGGGTTGTTGCTCGTGTACGGCTGGATCTCGTGCGCCCCCGCTTCGGCGAGCATCTCGGCGGCACTGATGGACATGTCGTGAACCAGCGCCTTCTCGTTCTCGCCATACGCGCAGCTGATCCGGGCGACCGGAATCCCCCAGGCGTCCACCTTGTTCTTGTCGATCTCCACGAAGTTCTCCTCTTTCGGCAGCATTTCGCCGAAGCCGTAGAGGCTGAACCCCCAGGGACCCGGCTTGCGCAGTGACTTCTTGAAATCGGCGCCAAATCCCGCCTGTTCGACGCCGCGCCCCCAGTCGGAGCGACCGCCGCCACCCTGGAAGCCGTAACCGCGCAGAAACGAGGACTTCCCTTTCCCGATGTTCCGGAAGCGCGGCACATAGATCCCGTTCGGCCGATTGCCGATGGAGTCGCGGTCGAGAGGTCCGTCGATCCGGCCGCTCGCGCCGCCGCCCATGATGTGATCCATCAGGTTCTTGCCCACCTGGCCGCTCGAATTCGCGAATCCGGTCCCGGAGTTGAGCAGGATCCGCGCCGATTCGATCGTCGAGGCGCACAGGAAGATGATGCGCGCCGGGAACTCGATCGCGTGCTTCGTTTGCCCGTCGATCACGCGCACGCCGGTGGCCCGACCGCGGCGCTTGTCATACGTGATGCTGTGCACCACGCTGTACGGCCGCAGCGTGAGCCGGCCGGTCGCCTGCGCGGCGGGCAGCGTTGCGTTGACGCTCGAGAAGTACGAGCGCGTGATGCACCCGCGGTGGCAGGGCCCGCAGTAATGGCACGCGGCGCGGCCGTTGTGCGCCTCGGTCAGCACGGCGCAGCGGCCGATCGTGAGCATCCGCTCGCCCGGCCACGCCCGCGCGACCGCGTCGCGCACCGTCTGCTCGACGCAGTTGAGCGCCATCGGCTTGAGGAACTTGCCGTCGGGAAGCTGTGGCAGCCCTTCCGCCTGGCCGCTGATCCCGACGAACGTCTCGACGTGGTCGTACCAGGGCGCGATGTCGGCATAGCGGATCGGCCAGTCGACGCCGATCCCTTCGCGCCCATTCGCCTCGAAATCGAGATCGCTCCAGCGATAGACCTGCCGGCCCCACATGATCGAGCGTCCGCCGACCTGGCGGCCGCGAATCCACGAAAACGGTTTGTCGGGAGGGGTGGTGTAGGGATTCTCGAGGTCGTTCACGAAAAACTTGTAGGCCATCTCGTCGCAGGCGTAGCATTGCTGCTGGATCGCCTGTTCCCGGGACAGCCGCTTGCGGTCGCCCATGCCGCGGAACTTCATCTCCCACATCGGCACGTGCTCGACGTAGTCGGTCTCCGGGTTGATCGGCCTGCCGGCCTCGAGGACGAGCGTTTGCAGGCCGCGCTCAGTCAACTCCTTCGCCGCCCAGCCGCCCGACATACCGGACCCGATCACAATCGCGTCGTACGTTTTCATTGGTCGAGCGGGTAGCAGGGTTCGTAGCGGCCCGGCACGACGCGGTAGTGCAGCTCGGAGGTCGCGCCGACTTCGGACGTGTAGTAGCCCGTCAACGTCAGCCACTTCATCGCCGAGAAGAAGTTTTTCGAGGTGTCGGACTTGGTATCGCGCAGGCGGGCCAGCTCGTAGTCGAGATCCTCGAGGACCTCGGCCTGCTGCTCCGGCGTGCAGCCCACGAAGTTCTTGCCGAACGAGGTGCGACTGCGCTCGTCCACGTTGGCGAGCCCCGCCGTGAACATTTGGCGCTGCTCGTCATCTCCCCAATCGGCGAGCATCACGTCGATGAATGCGGGCACGCCCGCTTCGCGCGCGCCGGGTGTGTCGGTCTTGGGGATGATCAGCTCGGCAATGGTCGCGACAGTTTCATTCTGCTGGGGAGTCAACGCGTGCAGCGTTCCAGCGCGGACCCGCTGGTGGACGGCACGCCCGACTGCCAGCAACCGATCGGGGAGCGCAGCCGTCCCGGCGAGCATGACGAGCACTTCACGGCGGTTCATCAACATTCCTCGTGAAGAGATGCTCTAACTTGGCACGCAAAAAGCCCGCTGGCCAATGCGCGAGCGGGCTGTCACGCGTGTGATGTCAGAACGGGAGGCTGGTCCCTGCCATCAGGGCGTTGCGATTGCCACCCAGAAAGCGCCGTAGTTCGAACTGCAACACACGGCGAGCGATGCGGGCACGGACGCCGAGTCCGACAGGGTACGCGAAATCGCCCAAGGTGCCCGAGAAACGACTGTACGTGGGCTGTCCGCCAGAGGGGAAGCGAGCATAGGCCCCCCGTATCCAGCTCTGTCGCGCGAGAATGCCCAGTGTCAGATAGGGTGCGAACCGGGCCCGCGGCAGTGGCGTGACTGCGGCAGAGAATCCAAAGGAGAGATCGACGGTTTGCCGCGTTTGGCTGTATGTCGAACCATCGATGACTGACGTCCCAAAGCGGTCCTGGGTGGGCTCCCAGTAGCCGCCCAGCTCCATCCGAAGTCGGAACGGCTTGTCGGGCGTGAGCAAGTCGAATTCGCCGCGCATACGGCCGCCGAGGAACTGGCCGCCGAGGTACGGTTGCCATTCCGGACCAGCGGAGAGCGTCCAGCGCGATTGGGCCGCAGACGTCGTGGTGAAAAGGAGAAGCGCAGCACCGACGATGAAGAGCCGCACAGGGCCTCCTTGAGCGGGTTCTCTTCGAACCTGACGTCCCGTACCCGTTTCCGGAAGTGGTGCCGCACAAAAGGTCATAATCGCACCATCAACGACGCTGCTGCGCGAACAACCAGTTCCTGAACTCGTCGGACGCGTAGGCGGCATCCCACGAGTTGTGATTGAGGCCCAATAACTCCGTGTACCGAACGTCAGCTCCCGCCGCCTTGAGCGCGGCGGCCAGCTCGCGCGACCCGTTTACGTTGACGACCTGGTCCACCTCGCCGTGGAAGATCCAGATCGGCACCTTGCCGAGGCGCTGCACGAGCATCGGCATGACTTGAGCGCTGTCACCAGGGACCACGGGCACCGAACCCCGGAACTGTGGGAACTCCCGGACCCAGCCACAGATCGGGACCACCGCCGCAAAGAGCTCCGGATGCCGGTAGGCGACGTACCACGTGCCGTGACCGCCCATCGACAAACCGGTCAGATAGACACGAGTCGGATCCACGTGGAATTCGCGCATCGTCTGCTGCAGCGCGGCGACCGCCATGTCGGCGGGCGTTCCCACCCACTGCGAATCGCGCGGCACTTGCGGGAAGACGACGATCGCGGGATAGCGCGACGGATTCTGACGGATCGCCGGCGCGAGGCCGACATTGGTCTGGAGGAGACCGTCGTCGCCTCGCTCGCCCGCACCATGCAGAAAGAGAATCGCCGGCCAGCTCGGCTTGGCGGTGTAATCGGCCGGCACGTAAACCTGATAGTGATACGATTTTCCACTGACGGTGATGTTGCGGTCGAGAAATCCTGTCTGCACCTGTTGCAGCGAAGCGGTAATCCCGAGCAGCAGGAAAAGCATGGTGAGCCCCCCGTAACGGGCCGATGGGCCGATGGGCCGATGGGCCGTTTGACCGATGTTTGAATAAACACGCGTAATTCGCGGTCACCGCGCGGCGTCGTGCACGCCCCACACCGAACGGAGCACGTCGCTGATTTCACCGAGTGTCGCCCGCGCGCGGACCGCGTCGAGAATCGGCTCCATGAGCGGCGCGCCGGGCTGGCGGGCGGCGTCATCCAGAGCGGCCAGCGTTCGTTTCACTTTTTTGGGAGCTCGCTGCTCCCGGAGGGCCTTGAGACGCCGTTTCTGGGCGTCGGCCAGCTTGGAGTAGTCGGGCGCGGGAATCGGCGGGATCGGCTCGGCGCTGACGTACTCGTTCACTCCTACCACCACCTGCTTGCCCGCCTCGATGTCGCGCTGCTGCTCGTACGCGCTCCGCGCGATCGCTTCCTGGAAAAACCCGCGCTTGATCGCCTTTACGGAGCCTCCACCAACCTCCACCTCCTCCACCAACCGCCGTGCCTCGGTTTCGATCTTGTCGGTCAACTCCTCCACGTACCAGCTGCCGCCGAGCGGATCGACGACGTCCGGGACGCCGGTCTCGTGGGCGAGCAGCTGCTGGGTTCTGAGCGCGAGCGTCGCGCTGCGCTCGGTGGGAAGCGCCAGCGCTTCGTCATACGAATTCGTGTGGAGCGACTGCGTGCCGCCCAGCACGGCGGCCATCGCCTGAATCGCCACGCGCACAACGTTGTTGAGCGGCTGCTGCGCCGTGAGCGTCGCGCCCCCCGTCTGGGTGTGGAAGCGCAGCCGGGCAGCGGCGTCCGAGGCGTTGAACTTCTCCTTCATCAAGCGATACCAGAGCCGGCGCGCGGCGCGGAACTTGGCGATCTCCTCGAACAAATCGGTATAGGCCGCGAAAAAGAAGGAGAGTCGCGGAGCGAGATCGTTCACCGCCACTCCGGCGGCCTGCGCACGGCGCACGTATTCCAGGCCATTCGCAAAGGTGAACGCCAA
This sequence comes from Gemmatimonadales bacterium, assembly GCA_036394755.1. Classification (GTDB taxonomy): domain Bacteria; phylum Gemmatimonadota; class Gemmatimonadetes; order Gemmatimonadales; family GWC2-71-9; genus 20CM-2-65-7. The sequence goes on from DASWEL010000017.1 coordinate 10,089, forward strand.
TTCTTGCACCGCCGTCGCCCCCGCCTCGCGCATGTGGTAGCCCGAGATCGAAATTGGATTGAAGCTCATCTTGGCGCGCGACGTGAAACGGAAGATGTCGGCGACGAGCCGCAGCGACGGCTCGGGCGGATAGATGTACGTGCCGCGCGCGATGTATTCCTTGAGAATGTCGTTCTGGAGCGTGCCCTGGAGCTTGGTGAGCGGTACGCCCTGTTCTTCACCGACGGCCACGTACATGGCCAGCAAGATCGCGGCGGTGGCGTTGATCGTCATGGATGTGGACACGCGATCGAGCGGGATGTCCTGAAACAACCGCGCGAGATCGTCGACGCTGTCGATCGCCACTCCGGCCCGCCCCACTTCCCCCTCGGCCATCCGATGGTCGGAGTCGTAGCCCATCTGTGTAGGAAGATCGAACGCGACCGACAGACCCGTCTGTCCGGCCTCCAGCAGGTGGCGAAAACGCGCGTTCGTCTCTTCCGCGGTGCCGAAGCCGGCGTACTGACGCATCGTCCACAGCTTCCCACGATACATCGTGGGGTAGATGCCACGCGTAAACGGCGGCTCGCCGGGCAGCTCCAGCGGGTCCTGGGTCACTGCGCGGCGAGCACCGATCGCGCGAATGCGACGTCGCGCTTGGAGCCGATGATCAACGGTGTGCGCTCGTGCAGCTCCGCTGGTTTGATGTCCAGGATGTCGCGCGCTCCATCGATCGCCGCACCGCCCGCCTGCTCGACGACGAACGCGAGCGGCGCTGCCTCGTACAGCAAACGCAGCTTGCCGTGCGGCGAGATCGTATCGGCCGGATAAAGAAAGACGCCGCCCGACATCAGGTTGCGATGAATGTCCGCGACGAGCGAGCCGATGTAGCGCGCGTTCTTCGCTTCCACTCGACCCCCGTCTCCATTCTTGAACGCGCCCACCACGCGCTGGATGCCCGGCGCCCATTTGTTCCAGTGACTCTCGTTGACGCTGTAATACGTGCCGACGTCGGGCGAGCGGATGTCGGGGTGCGAGAGGAGAAACTCACCGATGGTGGGATCGAGCGTGAAGCCGTGCACGCCCTGCCCCGTGGTGTACACGAGCATCGTGCTGGAGCCATACAGGATATAGCCGGCGGCGATCTGCGCGCGGCCTTTCTGGAGACAGTCGGCGAGCGAGCCCGGGCCCTTCTTGGTGGCGGTGCGGCGATGAATGGAGAAAATCGTGCCGATCGAAACGTTGACGCCGATGTTGGTCGAGCCGTCGAGCGGATCGTACAACAGCACGTACTTGCCGCCGCGCCGGTCCTCACGCACCTGGATCGGGATGGGCTGTTCGTCCTCCTCCGACGCGACGACGCAGACCCGGCCCGTGTGCTCGACGCTGTGCCGCACCGTCTCGTTGGCGAATAGATCGAGCTTCTGTTGGACCTCGCCCTGGACGTTGATCGTACCGGATTCACCGAGGATATCCGTCAGGCCGGCGCGGCGCACCTGGCGCGAGATGATCTTCGCGGCGAGGCACAGATCATAGAGCAGGTTCGACAGCTCCCCCGTCGCTTCGGGATGGAGCCGTTCCTGCTCCATGATGAAGCGTTCAATCGTGACGACCGACGTCGGTGATTGCGAACGTGCCATGACTCGAGACGGTGAAGGTGATCGTGCCCCGCTGATCGGTACGCAGCACGGTGACGCCATGTCGTCGCAGCCGCGCGAGCGCCTCGGGCGCGGGATGACCGTAACGATTCTTCGCGCCCACGCTGATGACAGCCTCGACCGGCTGCAGCTCGTCGAGCCAGCGATCCGACGTCGCACCGCGTGACCCGTGGTGCCCGACTTTCAGCAGTGTCACACGACCGACGTGCCCCGCGAGATGCGTCTCGGTCGGCACTCCCGCATCACCCGCGAACAGCAGTCGGGTGGTGCCGTAGGTCACGAGGAGCACGACCGATTCCTCGTTGATGTCCGTTTGACTGACCGCCCACGCCGAGTCCGGGCTCAGCACGTCGAGCGTTACTCCGTCGAGCTCCAACCGATCGCCCCGGCGCGCCGGGCGCCACTCTGCCCCATCACTCTCGACGGCGCTGAGGAACCCAAGGTAGCCAGCATCCGGCACTGGCTGCCCGGGCTCGAGCACAAAGGCCGGATCGAACGCGTCCAGCACGGCGGGCAAGCCGCCGAAATGATCGAGATGGGCATGCGTCGCCACGATTGCCGCCAGCTGGGTGGCACCATGACTCCGCAAGAACGGCACCACGACCCGGCGGCCGGCATCTCCCTGCGGTCCCCGAGGCCCGCCGTCGATCAGCAGCCACCGCCCCGCGGGACTGCGCAAGGCAATCGCGTCACCCTGGCCGACGTCAAGGAAACTTACGGTAAGGCAATGACAGTCTGAAAGGCGTGTAAAGGCGTGGAACAGCGTGGTCCATGAAAGGATCACGGCCACGAAGGCAATCCGTGCCGTGACGACCCACCGGCGGCGTGGCGAGTTCCAGAGCCACCAGGCTGTGACCAGGACACCGAGCCACAGCGCGGCGGCCCGAGGACCCGCGATCATGATGACATGGCCGGCGGGGAGCGCTGCGGCTGCCTTCGCCACCACGTCGAGCAACGCCAGACACAACCCGGCCCCGGCTGCGAGCCAACTCGATGAGAGCAGCAGGGCGACCATCAGCCCCGGAACCGCGAGGCCCGCGAGCGGGATGGCAGCGAGGTTCGCGACGACGCCGATCGGGGCGACCGTGCCGAACGTGTAGGCGGTGATCGGCGCAGTGAACAGCGTCGCCGCGGCGGCAGGCGCGAGCACGCGCACGGCTTTGGGGAGACGCTCGGTCGCCCGACCCGCCCAGATCACCGCCGCGACCGCGGCCACCGAGAGCCAGGCGCCGACGGATTGCACCGCCCACGGATCGCCGAGCATCACGCAGAGGGCGGCGAGCGCGACGAGTCCGCGCGGCGCGACGATGCGCTGCCGCAGCTTCGCGATGTCGAGCACTACGAGCATTGCCGCCGAGCGGGCCGCGGGCGCGGGAAAACCGAGCAGCCAGACGTACGCCAGCATCACGCCCGTGCCGGCGACGAAGCGCGCCCGCGGGCCGAGCCGCAGCCGCAACAGCACGACGTTTAGCCACGCGGCGAAGAACCCGACGTGCAGTCCCGAGATCGACAGGAGGTGCGCGAGCCCCGAGCGCGTGTAGCGCTCGCGCAGCTCGGCATCGAGCTCGGCACGTCGCGCGATGACGAGCGCGTCGACGAGCGGCGCGCGTGTCCCGAACAACCGCCGGCTGCGCTCGGCGATTCGATCGCGCAGCGCGCCGCGCCCTCGCGGAACGGCGTCGAGCTCGCGCACGCGCCGCGCGACCAGGATGCCGCGGCCGCCGTCGCCGAGAAATCGCCCCGCGACGACCCATGTCGTGCCGCCGTGCGCCGGATACCCTTGCGGCCAGCGGATGGTCAGCGTTCCGCGGCAGGATCCGGCTCGAACCACCGCCTCCGCAACGCCGCCGGTGGCGGAGACAGGGTCGGTGAGCTGGACGAGTGCGGAGCGGGTTACGGGTGTGTTAACCCCGGGCCGCCGGCCCGGGGTCAGCCCACCCTGGGTAGACCATGTGCCCGCGCATGAGGCGCGTTGTTCGCGCAGCGCCGCGCCGCCCCACAGGATGCCGGCCACGAGCATGACGCCGAGCGCGGCACCGATTGGAGCGCGGCGAAAGAGCAGCGCAGCTCCAATGAGCACGGGAGGGACCACTCCCCACGTCCCACTCCCCGAGAGCCCAGCCCAAAGGCCGAGTCCGAATGTGATGGTGAGATACAGGATCGGCGGGCGCACCGCCGACCTACGCTAGAGCTGCGTGGGTTTTGCGCCGCAGCGCGGCGCGAGCGCGACCTTGTGGAAGCCCTCGATGAGCGCGACGTCGAGCTTGGCCTTCTCCCCGTCGCTCCCGAGCGACAGCTCGGTGAGGATCTCGCCCTGACGCGTCGAGACGTAGTGTGGGGACAGACGATTGAGCGCGAAGACGAGGACGTCGCTCCGGCAGGTTTCGCACCCGCAGAATTTTGGAAATGCGTCGCGCAGGCTCTTGTACTCCCGCTGCACGACTTCCAAGGCGACGTTCGTTACTGCCATGCCTCACCCCCTGTCCCCCTCTCCACATGGTGGAGAGGGGGGACGGCGGTGACAGCCGTGAACGTCGAGCCGGTCGTTCCGGTGAACCGCACGCGCCGGTAGGTCCCGATCCATTCCGCCGGCCCGTCGAGCAGCGCGATCTTGTTCGTGCGCGTACGCGCCTGCAACAAAGCGCCGCGCTTCGCCGGCCCCTCGACCAGCACTTCGTGCGTCGTTCCGATGAGACCAACGTTCCTCTGCTTCGCGACGCGACGCACCAGCGCGATGAGCCGGCCGATCCGCTCGGTCTTGATCTCTTCCGCCACGTGATCCTTGATCCGCACGGCGGGCGTGCCTTCCCGGACTGAGTACTTGAACGTGTAGGCGTCGTCGAACCGGACCTGGTCCACCAGCGACAGGGTTTCCTGGAACTCGTCCTCGGTCTCGCCCGGAAATCCCACGATGATGTCGGTCGAGAGAGAAATGGCGGGCACCGCGGCGCGGAGCGACGCCACCACGTCGAGGTAGCGATCGCGATCGTAGCGGCGCAGCATGCGCCTGAGCGTGCGCGAGCTGCCGCTTTGCACCGGGAGATGCACGTGCTCGCACACGGCGGGCGTCTCGGCCATCGCCGCGAGCACCCGCGGCGTGAAGTCGGTGGGATACGGCGACGTGAAGCGCACGCGCCGGATGCCGTCCACGGCGCCGACGGCGCGGAGCAGATCGGCGAAATCGTGCTCGCCGTCGTGATAGCTGTTGACCGTTTGACCAAGGAGCGTGACCTCGGTGGTACCTGCCCCCGTAAGCCGGGCGACCTCACCCACCACGTCGGCCAACTTGCGGCTCCGCTCCGGCCCGCGTGTCATCGGAACGATGCAGAAGGTGCACCGATAATCGCAGCCGCGTTGCGCCGTGACGAACGCCGAGATCGGATTGCCGCGGACGGGCGGAACGTCCTCGTAGTGCTCCCACCCCTTGAAGACGACATCGGCGGCGCGCTCGCCGGCTCTGGCCTGCGCGATCAGCTCGGGCAGGCCGCGGTAGCCGTCGGGCCCGATGACCAAGTCGACCTGCGGGACGCGCTCGAGCAGTTTCGGACCGAGCCGCTGCGCCATGCATCCTACGACGCCCAGCACGTCACCGGGGCGCTTGTAGCGCTGCAGCTCTCCCATGCGTCCCAGGACCCGCTGCTCCGCGTGATCCCGCACAGCGCAGGTGTTCACGAGCAGCACGTCCGCCTCGGCGGGATCCTCGGTCCGCACGTAGCCCTCACGTCCCAGGACCCCGAGCATCAGCTCGGAGTCCGCGACGTTCATCTGGCAGCCGTACGTCTCGATGTATACGCGGCGCATCGCTAGTTGACCGTCACCTCGAAGCGGGGACGTCCGTCCCACAGATCCGTATCAAGATAGACGCTCAGATAATCCTCCGTCATCACCTCGATTTGACCCTTCCGGTGGCCCGTGACGACACCATCAGCCGCCTGCCCTGTGCGGCACCGACGGTGGGCCGCCGCCTTCGCCTCGCCCAGCTCCCGCTGCTCACGCGCCCGTTCGCGAATCACCTCTGGCGGGAGTTGACCGGGGAGGCGGGCAGCCGGCGCGTCAGGACGAACGGAGAACGGAAAGACGTGCAAATATGTAAAGGGCAATGCGTGTAAGAGCGTGAGTGATGCGTGGTGATCAGCATCCGTCTCGCCTGGGAAGCCCGCAATCACGTCCGCGCCCAAACCAAAGACCGGCAACCGCTCCGCGAGCCACTCGATCCGCGCCCGGTACGATTCCGCCGTGTACCAATGCCGGCCCATGCGCTTCAGCACGCGATTGGAACCCGACTGCAGAGGCGCGTGGAGGTGCGCCGCCAGGTTGCGGGGCGCATCGATCAGGAGCCGGGCGAGGGTATCGTCGACTTCGGTGGCTTCGACACTGCCGAGGCGGAACCGCACGGACGGCACGCCCTCTATCAGGGCTTCGACCAATCCGCCGAGCGAACGCACGACGCACGACGCACCACGCACGTCCGTCCCGTACGTCCCGATGTGCACTCCGGTCAGCACGACTTCGGCATGATGCTCGGCCAATTGTCGTGCCTCGTCAATCAGATCTGAGACGCCGCGCGACCGGTTGTTGCCTCGTGCGAGCGTCGTCGCGCAGAAGGTGCAATGCTCGTCGCACCCGTCCTGGATCTTGAGCAAGGCCCGGGTTTTGGTACTACGCAGGGGCGCAGCATGCGCCCCTACATCATCGAACCCCGCCGCCCGCAATACCATCGCCGGATCCGCATTCGCCACCACCGCGCGCACCGACGGCAATGCCGCGATCACACCGTCGTCGAGAGCCGCCGCGCAGCCCATCACGATGGTTTGCGCGTTGCCGCTTTCCGCCACGTGGCGCACCAGGCGACGCAGTTTGACTTCACTCTCATTCGTGACGGTGCAGGAATTGATGACGGCCAGATCGGCGAGTGCGGGATCGTCCACGACCGTCGCACCGTTCGCGTCGAACGCCTGACGCACGCGGTCGGTGTCGTACTGGTTGGCTTTACATCCGAATGTGTGGAAGTAGACGTTCACGGCCGCACGGTCAGCCCCAGCAGAAACGTCCAGACCCGCTCGTTGAGTCCTGTGCCGCTGCGCTGTAGCCGCTCGAGGCCGATGTCGAGGCGGCCGCGGCCGCCGGAGAACTGCCGGCCGAGTCCCGCGGAGTATCCCACCTCGGTCGGTGTCTTTCCGACCCCGAACGGAAGCTGTCCGCCACGGAGGCCAAACCGGAGGGGCGAGGCCGGCGATCCGATCTCCGCGCCGACCGACCAGTTGAATGTGTCGTGCGCGTTGGCGATCGATTGCACGGCGCCCCAGTTGCGCCACGTCAGGCTCCCCGCAACGCTCGCCTGTCCCCCCGCGCGCCATTGCAGGCCGGTGCCGTACATCAACGGCAGATCGTTCTCCGCCACGGTGTGGCCGCCGACGTCCGCGCGCAGCCGGGAGTCGGTCCGGAACCACCCGGCAACCCGGAGGTCGGACGTGACGTCGAACAACAAGCTGGCCGACCCGCCCGTTGCTCCATAAGCGACTTCGTCGCGCGCCGTCGTCGTGCGGTAGTGGGCCGTGTCGGCGAAGCTGCGCGTGGCATTGACGCGCGTCGAGCCGGTGATACGATGCAGGCCCAGCCCGAGCGCCAGACGGCTGTGCAGGCGGGCCGCGACCGCGATCCGCAGATCCGCAATGGCACCATCGCTCGTGATTGCGTCGGTGATCGGCTGCTGCACACCACGCAGATCGATCGTGTCCTGGATGACGACGCCGAACGAGCGGTCGAGATACGTCGAGAAGCCGCCGCCAACGACGATGCGCCGGGTGATGGGTCCGGCGATCACCATCGCCGGAAAGCGCGTCCCACGCAGCGACGACTGCACGCCGCTCGCATCGACTGAGCGCCACGACGCGCCGCTCGTGAAGCTGGCGCTCAGTCGCCGCACGTCAGCGAGGACTGCGTCCGTGAGCGGCGAGAACGCGTCGAACGGCGCGAAGGCACCACCCGTGGTACGCGCCCGCACGCTTTCCAACTTCCCTGGCGTTCCCAGCCCTCGAATACCGAACTGGGAGTCCTGGGCGGCCAGACGGGCTGACGGCCAGACGGTCGCCAGGATGATCAGACCGAGGCGAGCAGCGGCCGTTCGGCCGTCCGACCGTCCGACCGTCACGGCACACCAAACCTGAAGCGCTTCACGTACGTCACATGAAGACCAGGGCGAAATGCGGGCGCCCGGGAGGAATAGAACCGGACCTCGGTATAGGACGTCGCCTCCGGCACCTGCCCAAGGATAAACGCCGTCGCCATCGTCGTATCGAGCGACCACGCGCGTACGAGATTGGTGAGCTCGATGTTCACGGTGTCCGAGGCTCCGATGTGGATGGCCCTGTTGCCATACAGCGTCGAGTTCGTGCCGAGCGGCGACTTCGCGCCCAGGTCCGCGAGAACGGGTCGCGCCAGGATGCTGAACGAATCGCTGGGCGCCCCCTGCACCGCGCTCACGGGAACAAGAATGAGCGTCGCCCGCACGACGTCGATGCTGTCGTGCAGGAACGCGGGCATCGCGACGCGCAGCAGCGCCCGCACCGCTGGCACGCCACCGACCGCCAGATTGCTGTCGAGCGCCGGGGATGGGGGATCGAACACAAAGCTGTCGAATAGGGGGGTCTGCGTTTGATTCCCGAACACGACGCTGTCGGGCTGCGTACTCACCGTATCGGGAATGGTGTGGTGAAAAAATCGCTGCAGGGCAGGAGGGCGCCCCGCCTCAGTCGTACCGAGGGCGATGCTCGCGAGAGAATCGGCCGCCACTCGGACCCCAAAGCCGAGCTGTCCGCTGTCCGCTTCCACCACGGGAGCTTGCAAGGTGTCCAGGTGAAAGTAGAGGTCCAGGATCCGACCACTATCGCGCACCGCCAGGATGTGGCCCGCGCCATCCCGGTACGTCGTATCGCCGTAGAATCTCCGCTCGAGCGAGTCCGCGGTGACCGTATCGATGAACGCCGGACTGGCGAGCAGTGCGCTGACATTCATACTGTCGACCACGGGCCCGTTGAATGCCGCGTCGAGCGACGCGAACGTGGACGTCGAGTCTGAGGTGATAGGCACGTGATACAGCCTGAGGCGCAGATTCGTCGCCAGGGTGTCGCGGTGCACGATCGACAATCGGAACCGCACGGAGTCCGGGATGATCGGCGTCGTTGTGGTGTCCGCGGTGCTCACCGTCACGCGCGTGGCAGCCTTGGACAACACAAAGAACGCCCGGCTGTCCACGATACCAGGCAGATCCGCGACCGACATCGCCTCGGCACCATAGCCCGGCACGTACCCGCGGAACGACGAATCACGCTCGATGATCGTCCTGAAGATCGTATCGCGGATGGCGATTGAATCGGTCGGGCAGAAGTTCGGACACGAGCCCGGCGCGGTCACGCGCTCCGTGCAGGCCGCCGCCGCGAGTAGAAAGAGGAAAGCGAGTTGCCGCGTCACCGGTCCAGCGTCTCCCTCGTAAAGGCATCGGGCAACAGCGCGGCTAGCGTCCAACGCTTCTCCGTAGCCGGCCCAACCGCCGTCACCTCCAGATCCAGCCCGAACTCCGCCAGCAGCTGCCGGCAGGCGCCACACGGCGCGGCCGGCGGATCCACCTCGGTCGTGACGACGATGCGCTTGAGCTTGCGCGCGCCGCCGACCACCGCCGCGCCGAGCGCCATCCGCTCCGCGCAGATGGTGAGCCCATAGGACGCGCTTTCGACGTTGCAGCCGACATACACGGTGCCGTCGGCCGCTTCGATCGCGGCCCCCACGTGAAAGTTGCTGTACGGCGCCCATGCGTGCTGCATCGCCTCCCGCGCCTGTTTCACCAGGTCCTTCACGCCGAAACGTCCTTGAGAAACGACGTGCCCGCCGCGAGCGCCGGCAAGCCGAAGTACTCGCCCACGGTCTGCCCCATATCGGCGAACGTGCGGCGTGCGCCGAGCGGCACGGGATGTACGTTCGGCCCGAGTACGAGCAACGGCACCACTTCGCGCGAATGATCGGTCGACGGCGTCGTCGGATCGTTACCGTGATCGGCGGTGAGCATCACCAGATCGTCCGGCTGCAGCCGCGCCACCAGCCGCGGGATCCACGCGTCCAGCTCTTTGAGACCCTGGTGAAACCCCGGCACGTCATTGCGGTGCCCCCATGTCTGGTCAAATTCGATCACGTTCACGAATATGAATCCCGTCGCGAGCGTCTCGAGCGCCCCCTCGATGCGCCGGTAGGCGTCGACGTTCGTGGGCGTGTGCTCACTGGTGATGTTCCGGCCCGCGAAGAGATCGTCCACCTTCCCGATGCCGATTCTCGTGACGCCGGCATCGGCCATGACATCGAGCAGCGTCGTACCGGTCGGCGCGATCGAAAAATCCTTCCGATTGGGCGTCCGGCGGTAGTCCCCTCGCACGCCTTCGAATGGACGCGCGATCACCCGGCTGACCGCGTGCTCACCGATGAGTATCTCGCGCGCGACCCTGCACGCCTGATACAACTCGGGCAGCGGCACGGTCTGCTCGTGCGCCGCCACCTGAAAGACCGAATCGGCGGACGTGTAGACGATCCATTTTCCGGTCCGCTGATGCTCCGCGCCGAGCTCGTCGATGATCGCGGTGCCAGACGCGGCTCTGTTACCCAGCCAACCGCGTCCGGTGCGCCGCGCGAACTCGTCCAGCATTGGAACAGGAAACCCCCGCGGGTACGTTCGAAACGGCTTCTCCAGCAACACCCCGCAGATTTCCCAATGCCCCGTGGTACTGTCTTTCCCCGCAGATGCGGGGCGTGCTACCCCGTGTGCCGCCGTTGGGCTGACCCCGAGCGCAAACCCGGGGAGGACGGATCCTTCGCGACACTTTCCCAGTCCCAGCTTCTCGAGATTGGGCAGCTTCAATCCGCCGACGGCGCGCGCGACGTTGCCGAGTGTGTCGGAACCGGCGTCCCCGTACGCGGCCGTATCCGGCGCGGGCCCGCTGCCGAGCCCATCCAGGACGATGATGGCGGCGCGGCCCGTTCCGGATCTCACAATTTCACACGGCTACTCGCCGCAGGCGCGAGCCCAGTCCCGTCAGGAATTCGTGCTGCACATCACCACTCCAGTCCGCGATCTCTTTCAGAGTAATGCGCTGTTTCGCGTCTGCCCCGACGATGGTGGCAACATCGCCGACCTGCACTTCGAGGGTGCCGGTTTCGACGAGCGCCATGTCCATCTGCACGAGCCCGACGATCGGGCAACGTTGACCGCGCAGTAGGACAGCGGCTCCGCCGCTCGCGAGCATCCGCCGCAGCCCGTCGGCATACCCGCAGCGCAGCGTTGCGATCACCGTGTCCCGCTGCGCGGTCCAGCTCGCGTTGTAGCTCGCGGTGTCTCCTTTACGCATCCGCCGCACGCTCAGCACTCTGGCTCTCACGCTCACGACTGGTCGCGGTTGCGGCAGATCATCGGCCGCAGAGCCGCCGTACAAAAAGATCCCCGGCCGCACCAGGTCGAACGCGAACTGCTTGCCTCGCAGTGCCGCGGCGCTGTTCGCGACGTGCAGCAGCCTCGGCCGCCGCGGCAACCGCGCGACCGCGCCGAGGAACCGTTCGAGCTGCAGCTCCGCCGTGCCGTCCCGTCGCTCGGCGGAGTGGAAGTGCGTGTAGCACCCCTCGAGCGACGGCGTGTCCACCCCTGCCCCCAACTCCTCGATCTCGTCCCACCGCACCCCGGCGCGTCCCATTCCCGTATCGATCTCGATATGGAAGGGGCGCTCGCCGCGCGTGGTCCATTCGAGGATGCTGCCGGCGTCGCCGAGCGCCGGGGTCAATTGATGGCGGTCGTAGACGTCGAACAGCTGCGCGCGCGCCGGCATGAAGACGAGGATCGGCCGGGTGATGCCGGCCGCACGCAGCTCGGCACCTTCGTCGATCGTGGCGACGCCGTAGCCCCAGGGATCGAGCTGTTCGAGGGCCTTAGATACTAGGACGGCTCCGACCCCGTACGCATTGGCCTTGACGACAGGGAGGAGCCGAGTGCCTGCTATCTTTGCTACCGTTCGGGCGTTGTCGACGAGGGCTTCCACGTCCACTTCCACCCAGGCCTCGCCCTTCGTTGACACGCTCACTGGCGCGGGTATGATACCCCGCCCGGAGGCTAAATGCAAGGCGATTCAGCGCTTGGACGTGCTCTGGGACTCGTGCGCAAGTTGCGCCAGCGGTGTCCCTGGGACCGAGCACAGACCCCGCAGACACTCCGTCCCTATCTGGTCGAGGAAGCGCTCGAGCTCGATCACGCGATCCAGACCGACGATCCCGAGGCGATGCGCGACGAGCTCGGCGACATGCTGCTCCATCTCGCGTTTCAGATCGTGATCGCCGAAGAGCGGTCGCAGTTCAATGCGGAAGTGGTCACGCACACGCTGGAAGAGAAGATGTGGCGGCGGCATCCGAATCTCTTCGGTGAGGGTCGTGCCGGCCGCGGCGATCACGCCGGGTGGGAGCTCGTGAAGCGGCGCGAGCCGCGCGCCGGCGGGAAGCGCGGCACACTCGCGGGCCTGCCGCCGACCTTACCTCCTCTCCTCATGGCGTACCGGCTTCAGGAGCGTGCTGCGGGAATCGGGTTCGATTGGCCGGATACCAAAGGTCCGATGGAGAAAGTGAAGGAGGAGATCGGGGAGCTCGAGCGGGAAACGGGAAACGGGAGACGGGAGAGAATCGAAGAAGAAATCGGTGACTTGTTGTTCGCGGCAGTGAATCTCGCGCGCAAGCACGGCGTCGAGGCCGGTCAGGCGCTCGAGCGCGCGAATCTGAAATTCCAGCAGCGATTCGAGAAGGTCGAGAAGCTCGCCGAGGAGCGCGGCTTGGAGATGGGCCGCGCGTCGCTCGAGGAGCTCGACAAGTTGTGGGACGAGGTGAAGGCTAAAGGCGCTTAGCTGCAGGTATCATTGGCTTTGCGTGGCCGCGCGAATGCCGGCGGCGAGTGCGGTCACATCCCCCTTCAGCAGGCCACGCCACCCGACCGGAGAGCGCGCCAGAGACATGACGTCCATCTTCGTGATGGGAATCCCGTTGATCGTCATGGCCATTCTATAGACCACGTGCACCGTGTCGGCGCCCTCGTTCACGTGGCCAAGGACCTGCACCTTGGCGCTCCGCAGTAATTCGGCGACATCGGCGTCCTGCGTCGTCATTCGCATCAACGACGCGAAGACGGCCGTATCCGAAAGAGCCTGCGCCTGCTGCACCGTGGTGACCCCGAGGAGCTGTTGCCGAATCTGGGCCCCATTGGGCGCCTCAAATACGCCCGAGAGCAGCTGGCGCATCTCCTTGAGCGCATTCTGATGCATGAGCGAAGCCATCCCGTTCCAGTCCGCCGCGCGCATCGCTGCGACGAAACGTTCGGTCACCTGCTCCGGCGTTTCCACGGTCTGCGCCTGCGCCGGGCCTGTCTGAGCCGGGGTGGCCTGCGCCTGGGGAGCGCGGGCGGTGAGTGCTGTGAGCAGTACGACGGCCATGCACGCACGCATACTACCTCCGGCGATGACGGGATTCGCGCCTAATGTTTGCCTTCAAACTGCCGCCTCATGTAGGTCATCGGAAGAGTGATGTCGAAGTGGAAGGTTCTCTTTTCTTGTGTGTCTTGGTGGATTGTTTCCAGAATATCACATGGCCGAGCGCCACACTTACCCAAAGACTGCATACCGCTCTGGTGCGGTAGTCACGCCGGGCGAGTGCCGCACTGAGGCTATCTCGATGGTCATCGGCGTCGGATCCATAGGGCGCGTAGTCCGGGGATGCGGCGTAGGCGAGCCGTAACGCGGTGAAATCGATCGACGTGTCCTTGGCCTGAAGCCGTGCCAGGAGCTTGCGGTACTCGTTGGTTGCCGGCGCGGGTGCGGACGAGGTACGCGCCGACGGTGTGCAGGCGACGATGGCCAGGGCGAGGAGCGGCAGAAAATCGAGAGCGATTCATCGGCCCTCCGATTCAATCGGATAACATCCTACGCCCGGCCTTCGATCCGTTTCGTGATCGCCTCGGCGGCGGCGTCCGCGATATCGAGCATCGCGCCGACCGCGGCGCGAATGGTTTGGATCAACTCGAACAGCACAGGCCGGCTCGGTGCTGGAGTACGACGCTGCGGTAGCCGGACCGGCTCGCGCGGTGGCGGCGGAGGGGCATCGGTCCCCACAGCTGTCGGTGGCCGGCGTGCAGGAGGGACCAGCTCCCCTTTCGCCTGCGTTGGAGGCTCCAACTCCTCGTCAGGAAGTTTCGGTTTACGCGGTTTCTTGTCTTTTCCCATGAGTCAGCCCCGCCTAACTGATGACGCTTGTGAGAGAGTCTTGCACACACGCAAGTCGAGTCGCATCGGCCGTTCCTCTAGCTGCCAATTCGTCGCTCTTCCCGAGCCTTGCTGAGCAAACGCTCGGCGAAATCAAGGCGCTCCTGTGTTTCCGCCAGCTCCTGTTGGAGGTCCTCGACACGACGTTCAACGGCCTCGAGGCGCTCGGCGGCGTCGGCCGGCAGCGATTGAGGACGAGCGGCACGCAGACGAGCGAGCTTGAGGACCGTGAAAGCGGGAATCCCCACGAATATCAGGAGCGCGGCAAGAAAGACAGGTGGTTCCATGAGGCCTCTCGTTAAGGAGGATTCATTCCCTAATCTACGGAGCTCCACGAACGCGCGCCGCTTGCACGACATGCCACAGCGCAACGGAGGCGAGGGCTCGTGTTCTCCCATCCTGATCCACGATCCCCAGCTCACCTTCTGCGTGGCGCAGATAGCCTGCGACGTCCGTTGACGAGCTCCCTGCCTCGACCATTCCCTTGATGGCGGACACATAGGTGCGAAGCGCCGGTCCATCCGCAACCGGATCCTTTTGCAGGTAGATCGCGAGCACCCGATTCAGTTCAGGCTCGACCGGCTGGCCGCGATCAACCCAATTGCCGGCATCTCGTCGGGTCATATGAGGTACACCCCTCCCACGATCAATCCTTATACGGATCGAACTCATCCGCCCCAGCCATGACCACGATCAGCGGCCGCAACGTATGCAGCACCTCCACGGTCGTTCCCTGAGCCTCGAGCACGTCCGGCAAACGACGATACACGTGCGGGCTTTCGTCCGTGCCGCCGCCGCGCAGCAACACGCCCTTCTTCTGCACCCACTCGTGCATCATCTCGCGCGAGATCGCGCCCGGCTTGAGCACCTTGCCCCTGCGCGTGCGCTTCCCCGCGGCTGCCGTGCGGCTCATGACGCGCCCCGCACCGTGCACCGTCGTGAACAGCGCGCGCGCCTGCAGCTCCCGCGTCGCCGCGTCGGCCGGCGTGGCGCCCTGCAGAATCACGGCGTTGTCGCCCATCGAGCCGCCGACAAAGCCCTTTTGCCCCGGAAACGCCGGCGTCGCGCCCTTGCGGATGACATAGAGCTTCTCGCCGCTGTGCTCTTCGATCCAGGCGAAGTTGTGATGGTTGTGCACCAGCTCCACCTCGCGCCCGCCAAGGATCGAGACGACCTTGCGCGCCACCCATTCGCGGCCGGCGTAGGCGTAGCGGCCGGCGAGATTCATGAGCCGCCAGTACGCGTCGCCGATCGGCGCATGCACGTCGAGCAACGCCTCGCGCTCGGGCGCGCGCTCGCCCCACTGCTTGTTCTGCGACAGCGCGAGAAAACCGCGCGCCACGCCGTAGCCGAAGCCCCGTGAGCCGAAGTGCACGCCGACCCAGACATGGTCTTCCTCATCGGCGAACAGGTCGACGTAGTGATTGCCGCTGCCGACCGTGCCGAGCTGCTCGCGCGCCTTGGCCCGCAGGCGATCGCGCTCGTGCCTGTCCGGCACCGCGTCCCAAGCCGGATCCTCGAACAGCGGATCGTCGGTCGGCGCGTCGTCAGCGCGGTTCCTCAAACCCACACCGAACGACAGCGACGCCTGGATCTCGTCGGCCAGCTCGCGCAGCCGTCCCTGGATCTCGAGCAGCTTGAGATCGGTGCGGATCGCGGCGTTGCCGCAGGCGATGTCGAAGCCCACCCCTACGACCGAGACCTTGTCGCGATACGCCGCGACGCCGCCGATCGGCATGACGTAGCCCAGGTGACCGTCCGCCATGAGCGCGGCGCGCTCGGCGCGGCTCGCGACATCGCGCAGCTGGTCCAACGTGTTGGACTCGTGCGAACCAAAGATCTGAGTGTCAGTCATCGTGTTGTGTTCCCACTCTGAAGAGTGGGCCCAACAAGGCACTGCCCTTCAAGGGCAATGATTCAGCGGGCCCAAGCTTCAGCATGGGAACCTAATTGGGCGGGACCTATTCTAGGGCCACAACCGGTACAGTGTCCGCGGGAAAGCGATGGCCTCGCGGATGTGCGGGATGCCGCAGATCCAAGCGACGGTCCGCTCAACCCCGAGTCCAAACCCCGAATGCACGAACGTGCCGTACTTCCGCAGGTCGAGATACCAGGAGTACGCCTCTTCCGGCAGCTTCTCGGCACGGATCCGCGCGAGGAGCTTGTCGTAGTCGTCTTCCCGCTGGCTGCCCCCGATGATCTCGCCGTAGCCCTCGGGCGCCAGGCAGTCGTTGTTGAGCACGGTGCGCGGATCAGCCGGGTTCTCCTTCATATAGAAGGCCTTCACCGCCTTGGGATAGTTGTAAACGAACACCGGCCGGTCGTACTCCTTCGCCAGCGTCGTCTCGTCATCCCCGCCGAGGTCGCGGCCCCACTCCATGTCGGTGCCGAGGCTCTTGAGCTTCGCGACGGCGTCGGTATACGAGATCCGGTGGAACGGCGCCTGCACGCGCTCGAGCGGCGCGAGATCCCGACCCAGCTCGGCGAGATCCTGCTTCCGTTGCTCGAGACAGCGGCCCACGATGTACGAGACAAAATCCTCTTGCAGCCGCATGTTGGCGTCGGAGTCGTTCCACGCGACTTCGGGCTCGACCATCCAGAACTCGGTCAGATGCCGGCGCGTCTTCGACTTCTCGGCGCGGAACGTCGGGCCGAAGCAATACACTTTGCCGAGCGCCGCCGCGGCGGCCTCGACGTACAGCTGGCCCGTCTGCGCGAGATAGGCCTTCCCCAGATCGAAGTAGTCGACGGAGAACAGCGTGCCCGCATGCTCGCCGATCGAGCCCGTGAGTATGGGTGTGTCGACCAGGGTGAAGTGCCGTTGATGGAAGAAATCGCGAATCGCCTGGATGACCTCGTGGCGGACGCGCGCGATCGCGACCTGTTGCTTCGAGCGCAGCCACAGATGGCGGTGCTCGAACAGGTACGCGATCCCGTGCTCCTTGGGCGTAATGGGAAAGTCGGGGCTCGGCCCGATGATCTTCAGGTCTGAGGTCTGCAGCTCGACGCCGCCCGGCGCGCGCGCATCGGCGCGCACGCTGCCCGTCACCTCGAGTGAAGTCTCCTGAGTAAGTTTCCCGAACGCATCCCAGACTTCCTGAGCGACGTCTTTCTTGGAGATCACCGCTTGCAGGTAGCCCGTGCCGTCCCGTACGACCACGAACGCGATCTTCCCGCTCGAGCGGGTTGTCGCGACCCAGCCGCGGACGGAGACGGTCTCCCCGGCGTGTTGCGGAAGCGCTTCGATCCAATGACGTTCGGGCATAGGCGCGGCATACTAGTGGCGGGCCTTTTCAGTGTCAACGCGATAGTTGCGGCTTGCGCGCCGAGCATGAAAACCGGCCCGGCGCGGCAGGAATCGGGCTGGCCCGCCTACCTGGGCAATCAGCGCCACGACGCGGGCGCGCGCGAAACGCTGAACCCCGATCCCCGGCCACTGTGGCATCTGGGCATGGGACGCGGCGTGCGCGGCAGTCCCGCGCTGGGTGAGACGGTCGTCGCCGTCGGTACCGCCGACCGCAACCTCGTGCTCGTCGATCGCGCGAGCGGCGAAGTGCTGTGGCGGTCGCATCTCGACGGCAGCGTCCGCGCCGGCCCGCTCCTCGACGAAGACCGGCTGTACGTCGCCACCGAGTCACAGCCCCAAGGCCGTGTCTATGCGGTCCGGCTGCGCGATGGCCGGCAGCTGTGGCGCACTCAGTCCGGCAGCGTCACAGCTCCACTCGCCTTTGACGGCGAGGCGATCTACGCTGCCACGGAAGACGGGCTGGTGCTGCGCCTCGAGCCGGATCACGGCAAGGTGCAGTGGCGCCGCCCGCTCACCGGCGCGGTGCGGGCCGGACCACTCGTCACGCCAAACGGACTCGTCGTGACCACGACGAGCGACACGCTCTATCTGCTCGACCGCCAAACGGGCGCGGTGCGCTCACAGCTGTCGCTTGCGGGCGCCGTGCTCGGGACTCCCGCGACCGATGGCCGCCGCGTCTATCTGGCCACGACGAACGGCCGGATCGTCGCAGTCGATATCGCATCATGGAGCGTGACGTGGGACCGCGCGGCCGGCGATGCGGTCTACGGCGCGCCAGCGCTCGTCGCCGATACACTGTTCGTGCTCGCGCGCGACGGCAGGCTCTGGATGATTCCGGTCGACGCTCCCGACGCCGCCACGAGCCACACGCTCGACATCGTCGCCACCGCGGGACCGACCCCATTGGCCTCCGGTGTCCTGGTCGGGAGCGTCAGCGGCGAGGTGTTGCTGGTCGATCCCACGAGCGGAGCGATTCGCTGGCGGGCGCAAGTCGCCGGTCCCATCGAGGAACCCCCGCTGGTCCGCGACCGGCAAGTGGTGGTGATCGCGGGCAGGGGCAATATTCACACGTATCGATGATGCGCGCGATGATTGTCGTTGCGATTCTGTGCTGCGGCCTCGTGCCCTCGCTCCGTGGGCAGGCCATCTGTCGTCAGTCATCAGTCGTCTGTACTGAGAACCGACGACTGACGACCGATGACCAACGTGCATCATTCCAACGTGCCGTCGTGCACAACGGGAAATGGCTCACTGCAGCAACCGTCGCAGCCCTGATCGTCTTCGCCCAGCACGAGCACAGCCAGTCGCGTCGCGAGTGGAGCGCGCTGCTCGATATCTGCCGGTCGGCGCAGGACGCCTGCGCACTGGGGCCGGACGGCCGGTACGTGAGGAGCGACGCCGAACAGCTGTATCAGCGCTCGCGTGCCTTCGACCGGCGGGCCAATCGCTGGCTGCTGGGCGCCCAGGCGGGTCTGCTCGCCACGACGGCGCTCTTCATTATTGACCTGCATCCGGGGCAGGGGCCGGAGAATATTCCGTTTCCGCCCCTTCAGGTAGGACTCAGGCTGCGGTTTTGACCTCGGCTGACCCCGGGGCGTCGCCCCGGGGTTAGCCAACCCGAAACAGCTCAAACCCCCGCTCGTACCGCGTCACAATCCGCTCACGATAGGCCGCGTGCTCGCGCCACTCGAGCGCGGGATCGGTGGCGATCATCGCGGCCGCGGCGGTGCGCGCGGCGTCGAGCAGCGGCAAATCGGTCTCGAGATTCGCATAGCGCAGCGGCACGCCGCCCGACTGCCGAGCGCCGGCGAGCTCGCCCATGCCGCGCTCGTGCAGGTCCAGCTCGGCGATCTTGAAGCCGTCCGTCGTCTCGCAGAACGCCTGCAGCCGCGGCGCCGCCTCCGGAGAGTCGGACAGCAGGATGCAATGGCTGGCCGCCGCCCCCCGCCCCACGCGGCCCCGCAGCTGGTGCAGCTGCGCGAGCCCGAATCGCTCGGCATGTTCGATGAGCATCACCGTGGCATTCGCCACGTCGATGCCCACCTCGATCACGGTCGTGGCGACGAGGATTTGCGCCTCGTTGTCACGAAAGGCGCGCATCGTGGCATCGCGCTCCTCCGCTTTCATTTTCCCGTGCACCAATCCCACGCGAAACTCCGCAAACGTCTTCGCGAGCTTCTCGGCCATCGTCGTGGCGGCCTTGAGGTCGGCCCGCTCCGATTCGTCGATCACCGGATAGATCACGTAGGCCTGACGCCCCGCGGCGCACTCGCTGCGGATGAACTCGTAGATCTTCGACCGGGCCGCATCGGTGCGCAGCGCGGTCTTCACCGTGCCGCGCCCGGGCGGCCGCTCCCGCAGCTGCGTCACGTCCAGGTCGCCGTAGAGCGTGAGCGCGAGCGAGCGCGGGATCGGCGTCGCCGTCAGCAGCAGGACGTCGGGGGCGTCGCCTTTCTCCACCAGGGCGGCGCGCTGCTCGACGCCGAAACGGTGCTGTTCATCGATCACCGCGAGACCCAGCTTGCGGAACGTGACCGACTCCTGAATCAGCGCGTGGGTCCCGACGACGATGCGCGGCGCGCCACTCGCGATGCGCGCCCGGACGGCCGACTTCTCCGCCGCACTCATGCGGCCCAGCAAGAGCTCTGGGCGGATCGCGAGCGGCTCGAGCAGCCGCGTCAACGTCGTGCCGTGTTGCTCCGCCAGGAGCTCCGTGGGCGCCATGATCGCCGCCTGATAATCGTTCTCGGCGGCGAGCAGCATCGCGAACAGCGCCACGACCGTCTTCCCCGTCCCCACGTCACCCATCAGCAGCCGGTGCATGCGCAGCGGCGCCGTCATGTCGTCCGTGATTTCGCGGACCGCGTGGCGCTGGTCGCCCGTCAGCTCGAACGGGAGATGTTCCTTGAGGCGTGTGGTGAGCTCGCGCTTCAGCGTGAACCGTATACCGGCCCGTGAGCGCTTGGCCAGGTGACGGGCGCGCGCCTGCACCAGCTGCTGATCGAACAATTCGTCGAACGCGAGCCGGCGTCGCCCCAGCTCGGCGTCTTCGACCTTCTTGGGCCTGTGCATCAGTTCGAGCGCGGGACGCAGCTCGATCAGGTTGTGCGCAGCACGGAACGCGGGCGGATGAGGATCGGTCACGAGCAGCAGAAGCTCGTTCAGGTGCTGCTGCACGAGCGCGCGAATCTGCCGATGGGTGAGACCTTCGGTCGCCGGATACACGGGGAGCACGAGGCCCGGATTGCTCTCGTTCTCGTCGTCCGGCTCGGCCAGCACGATGAACTCGCGGGGCACGAGCTGCTTGCCATGGTAGTAGCGCACCGGTCCGGTTACGAGCAACAGTTGTCCCTTCTTGATCTGCCGCTCGAGGAACGGTCGGCCCGGCCAGGCGCACTCGAGGAGACCGCTGTCGTCCTTCAAAACGGCACGGAAGACGCGCAGTCCCCGCCGGGTGGGCAACACCCCCGTGCTGACAACGCGTCCGACACACGTCACGTCCTGCCCGATCGCGGCACGCGCCAGCGGCGTGACCGTCGTGGCATCGAGATAGCGATGGGGAACGTGATACAGGAGATCCCCGACGGTGCGGATCCCGAGGCGCTGCAGCGCCTCGGCGCGTTTGGGGCCAACGCCCTTGAGGAACTTGA
>DASWEL010000018.1:0-4313 GCA_036394755.1 Gemmatimonadales bacterium
AGCATGCCACACAGCGCCCGCGCGGTATAGGCACCGCGGCTGAAGCCGAAGATGTAGACGTGGTCGCCAGCCTGGAATTCTCGCACGAGAAACTGGTAGGCGTCCGCGACGTTGTCGGAGATCCCGTAGCCGAATGCGAGACCAAGGATACGCGTCCACCATTGCGCGACGCCCGTGAGCGCGGCTCGCGCCCCGATCGTGCCGACGCCCGGATGGTAGTAGGCGATCTGTGCCCCGTCCGAGATCAACGCCTTGTAGAGATTGACGACGTTCGAGTTTTGCTTCCCGAATTGATTGCCCGTGCCATCGCAACAAATGACGATCGCTTTGGGCACGAATCAGGGCTGCGTGACGAGCGTGAGAGCGGTGATCGGGTGAATCTCCCACGCGGTCGCTCGCCAGTTACGGTCGCCTCCGGGATACGTGTTCTCGGCCTGTGACTTGTGCTCGGCGTCGAACATGAGCCAGCCGCGCACCTTGGCCCAGTGACCCTCGAGTGTCTGCTGCAGCGTAGCGGTGGACCAGTCAACCGAGTCGGGCAGCTCCGCCGCACGCCAGCGCGGTGTCACCTCGACGATGACCCGACGGATTTCGACCGTATCGGTCGGGCTCATGGTGAGCTCGATATGGGTATCGCGATGGACGGGGTCCCCTTTCTTGCAGTTCGTGGTCTCGAAGTGCCCGCCGGGAATCACACGGAACACGAACCCGGTGATCTCGGCCCCTTTCCCGTCGTTGAACCGCGGGGCGTCGTTTGTGCTGGGCGCGAGGATGGCAGCCAGTGTGACGCTGCTGTCAATATCGCTATCGTGTGGCGGCGCGCTCCGGTTCTTGAGTCGGTTCAAGACCCTGACGTTCGCCGGGATTGCGTTTCCGGAATCGGGGCAAGCATCGAAGTCTCCAGGCCCGGGCTCAGCCGCAGCAGCGGTCGAGCCGCTGTGGAAGGTGTGAGATGGCGCGGGCTCGTGCAGCTCAGTCGGATCGACGAGGCGAACGTAGCCTTCATATACCCATCCCACATCCTCGGTCTGTGTCCGTACGCGGAGGTACCCGGACCGATGGCCGTTGCCCAAGAGCGTGACGGCGTCGCCGGCTTGTAACGATCCTAAGTTGTCCGACGACTTCGAGGGCCCGCTGTGCAGCGTCGCGTTGTGGGTGAGGACCCCGACCTGCTGTGCATCCACGGTCGGCGCGAACCAGAGCAGGACAGCAATGGCAATTGCGAGTCTCATGAGCTCTCCGAACCTGGGTTACCGGCAACCTGTCCGCCACTCAAGGGATAGGGTTTTCGTGCGAGCGACTATCACACTTTGAGCAATACGTTGCCGGTATAGCTCAGCCGAGGCATTTTTTTCGCATGCTTCGTGACTCACTTGCGAAGATCCGGGCCGCTCGCCCTGCCATGACGCTCGTTCCGCGCGTGATCGTCGAGGCGGTGTTTCTGTCTGAGGGATCGATTGGATCGGCCCAGGAAGTCGCGCGGCAGCTCGGTATCCCCAGTCGTTTCAAGCTTGCGCGCATTCTGAAACGCGAGGGGCTACCGCCGCTGCACCGGTTGGCGGAGTGGGCGACGTTGGAATCGTGGGTTCGCGCAGTCGAGCAGGATGGGATGTCGCTGTGCCGCTTGGCATTTCGCAGCCGACGTCACCCGAGCGCTTGCTATCGTCTCGTGAAGGAGTTGACCGGTCTGCGCTGGGGCCAAGTACGCGCGCGCGGCCTTCCTTGGCTGCAGCGACAATTCGTGCGGCATGTGCAAGGTAGCAGCGAGCGGAATTAGATCGCTTTCTCGCTAGTGCACCTGCGCTTGCAGCCCGTTGCTGCCCGCGTGACCTTCCGTCGGCGCTGCGCCGCCCGCGCCTCCAGTGCCGAGCGCAAACACGTTGCCGGCCTGCGCAAGCGATCCTCCCTGCGAGACGATCCCGATGCTCGGCCCACCGCCGCCACCGCCGCCCGGACCGCCCGCACCACCGTTGCCACCCGTGCCGCCGTTGCCGCCGGCGCCAACTTGAGGCGCATCATTCGTCGCGCCGAGACCACCAGCGGCACCTAGCCCACCGGACGCGCCGCTGCCGGCTGAGCCGCCGGCGCCGCCATTGCCCGTCGCGATCGTGTTGCCGGTGACAGTCAAGGTCGAGAGCACGCCGACGATGCCGAACGAGCCGCCGGCGCCACCGCCGCCGCCGCCGCCGGTCCCGGCGCAGCCGCCGGTGCCACCACTACCGGCACCATTGCCGCCGCCCGTGCCGTCGAGCCCGCCACCGCCGCCCCCGCCGCCGCCCCCGCCGCCGTGTTGGCCGAACGCTCCGGCAGAGCCATCGGCCCGGAAGTAGAGGCCGAAGCTGGAGAACCCTCCAAAGGCGTCACCGCCCGATCCCGCGGCTCCGGTGGTCCCAGCGAAGCCGTTCTGCCCATTTTCGCCAGCGGGCAACGGGGGTGTCGTTCCGCCGAGTCCACCAGCTCCGCCAGTGCCGCCGTTGGGCGAGTTGCCGGGGTCGCCATTCTGGCCAGTGGCCCCCGCCGGCCCGCCTTGCCCACCCGCGCCACCGATGAGGGTGGTGCCGAAACACACGAGCAGTCTCTCAAAACCGCCAGCACCTTCAGGCCCGTTAGCGGACCCCGGCTGGCCGTCGAGACCGGCGACGCCATTCTGTCCCGCGAGACCAGCGAAGCCGTCTCTGCCCGCGGCGCCATTGCCTGAGATGATGTGATTGCCCGAGATCGTCGCCACGCTGTTCGTAAACACCATCCCGTAAGCGCTCTCTCGGGGCAGGGTCGCGTCGCCGCTCCTGATGGTGAAGCCGTCGATGGTCACGCCCGTCACGTTGTCGCCTTGCACCGCAACGGCCGACGTGAATGGCCCGGGGGGGGGGCCAATCGTCGTGACGAACGTCGCCGGCTCGCGCGTCCAGGTTGCGGCATCGTAGCCGCCGTACAACCTGACCCCTGTGCGCAGCTGCACATTCTCCGGATAGGTGCCCTGCGCGACATTGACTCTGTTCTTACCAGATGTGCCGGCCAGCGCGAGCGCCGCACCGATGGTCTTGAGCGGCGCGGCCCGCGTGCCGTTCGCCGCGTCGTCGCCCGCGGGACTGACGTAAATCGCGTCCTCGGCGACGACCACCGTAATACAGGTCGGACTGCTCACGTTGCCGGCGGCATCGCGTCCGCTCACACACAAGGAATGCGAGCCGCCGCTCGTGAACGGCGGTACGTGGGCGCGCACCGCTTCGGTTGGCTGATTGAACGCGCCGTCCTGCGCGAGCATCGCTACAGCCGCACCACCGTCGATCGTGTACGTCGCACCCGTGATATTCGAGCCGCCCGTAGCGGCGTCGTTCACGACTGCCGTCAGATCGAATGGGCTGCCTGAGACTGGATCGGCGGGCGACGTGGCCACGTCGGTCACCACCGGCGGCGTTACGTCGGTCAGCGTCGCGGTGAAGACCGCAAACGTGAGCTTCTCACCCGTCGCATTGTCGACGGCGCGCGCTTCGACCTGTTGCGGTCCTGAGAAGCCGACGGTCCAGCGCTCCTGCACGATGCCGTCCCCGCCCGATATGGCGGCTCCGGCGAACACGCTGCCGCCACCCGAGACCACGACGAAATTCACGATCTGGCCCTTTACCGCGTGAGCGCGCGAGTCCACCACGAGCACGACGAGCGGATTCGGCAGTTCCGTCCCCGGTAGTCCGGTCTGGTTGTTACCGGAGACGACCGACATCGAGAGTGGACCCACTGGCTGGTCGGTGTCCACGACAGTGTTACAGGAGGCGAGTACCAGAAGGCCGGCGATCGGGGCAAGCGCGGAGAGACGCATAGGTCCTCCAGCAGGCGCAGGGAGTGTCTAGCGGAACAGCGTTACGATGACGCTAAACGGGGGGATTTGTCGCCGCAAGTCACGGAAACACGAGTGTTTCAAGGCAGGCGGTACGTCTTCTTCACCAGCTCGTACGCCAGCGCCCGCGCCATCCGCCGCGCGTCGCTCTCGTCGATGACGTGGCGCGCCACGAGGCCGCCGAGATAGTTGGCATCCATGCGCCGCGCCAGGTCGTGCCGCGCCGGGATCGAGCAGAAGGCGCGCGTGTCGTCGTTGAACCCGGCGGTCTTGTAGATCGACGCCGTTTCAGTCGTCCGCTCGCGGAAGCGCCGCATGCCTTCCATCGAATCGTGGAACCACCACGGGGGGCCGAGGCGCACCGCGGGGTAGTGCCCCGCGAGCGGCGCGAGCTCGCGGCTGTACGTCGATTCGTCCAGCGTGAACAACACGAGCGTGAACCGCGGATCGTTGCCGTAGGCATTGAGCAGCGGGCGCA
>DASWEL010000019.1:0-10696 GCA_036394755.1 Gemmatimonadales bacterium
CCATGCGACGTCGGCATGCCGGGAGACCAGCATCCGTCAGGCAGGCCGCGTTGCGGGCCGGTTCCTCGCGGTATCGCACCAAGGTATGGCATCCGCAGCAAGAGTTGCACCAGACGCCACGGCGAGCCCCGACACTCTGCAAATCACCGCGCATTCGGGAATGAAGGCTTCGGGCGCTGCCACCCACCGACGACCGGGTGACACGCCGAAAACCTTCCGGACGGCCGCGCTGACACCGTAGGCGCGACACGACCGAATCGCGGACGACTCGGACAGGAGTGGTAGGCGGTCAAAGACTCGAACCTTGGACCCGCTGATCAAGAGGCCATCGTGCTGGAATGCGCGTTCTCGTGGGGAAGATGACAGTCGCGGATCCACGGGCTCGCTCTCGAGGGCGAGGATCCCGAAGACGCACTCGTGAACGCGATAGAGCGGCTCACCCCGCGCGAAGCGCTCGAGCGCTTCGATGCCTAGGGCGAACTCGCGGAGCGCCAGCGAGCGCTTGACCGAGAGACCTCGGGTGCGCAAGCGCTCGAGGTTGTCCGGCGCCGAGTACTCTGGGCCGTAGATGATGCGGAGGTACTCTCGGCCTCGGCACTTCACCGCAGGCTGGACGAGCCCGCGACGCCCGCGCGCAACGAAGTCGTACGGCTTGACGACGACACCTTCCCCGCCGCGCTCGGTCATCTCCTGCCACCAGGTGGCACCCCGCTGCTGGTCGTCTGTGTTGGTGAGATCCACCGTAATGAACGGCGTCGCGATCACGACAGGTTCTTCGCCGTCGACCAGCCGGGCAAGCGTCTCCATGTGCCACGTGTGGGGCTTGTCCACGTGCACGGCGCCTTCCGTGGCGAGCAGGTGGAATGGCGCAAGCCGCAGATCGGCCACCGACGCGACGGGCCAGCAATAGCGGCGATACGCGTCGGTGTAGGCGGTGGCCATCGCCATGCGCTCGCGATGACGATCGAGAAGAGGTCCGACGTCGATGCCACGCTCGACCGTACGCCCCAGGGCCGTGATCGCGCCTTCCAGGCCCGTGCGGGCCGCCGCGCCGACTGCCGCATACTGCTGGCGCACGAGCTCCTGCGCCTTCACCGACCAGGGCATCAGCTCGGTATCGAGACATAGCCAGTCGGTGTCGAGCCCACTCCACAGCCCGGCGCGCTCGACCGCGCGGTGCACGATCGACAGCAGAGGCGACTCCAGCGCGTCGTCGAGGAATCGTCGGCCGGTGCGGGTCCAGCAAGCGCCGATCCCCTCGTTCGCGATCCCGAAGCGGCGTCGCGCCACGGACTCGTCGCGGCACACCACGATCACCGCGCGTGACCCCATGTGTTTTTCTTGCAGGACGACGCGCCCCACGCCGCTACTCCGGTAGTACTCGAAGGCCTCGTGGGGATGCTCCAGCAGGCCAGGCTCCCGGCTCGTCTCCGACGGCGATATCGTCGGCGGCAAGTAGATGAGCCACTTCGGATTGATCGCGAACCGGCTCATCACCTCGAGGGCCGCGGTCGCGTTCTCCTCCCGGATAGTGACCGTGTGACGGAGCCGGGTGCTGATCACCCGCTTGCCGGTCACGTCGCCGATGTCGAGAAGGTCCTCGTGTGGTCGCGGGCGCGATGCCGCCGCCTCCGGTTGTGGTCCCAAGGGCTTGGCAGGCGCGTAGTACATACGCGCGGCCGGCACCGAGACCAGCTCGCGTTCGGGATAACGGAAGGCGGTGAGGCTTCCTCCGAAGACGCAGCCCGTGTCGACGTTGATGGTGCGGTTCACCCACTCCGGCTGCAGGACCGGCGTGTGGCCGTAGACGACCATCGCGCGGCCGCGGTAGTCGGCGGCCCAGTTGGATCGCACGGGCAGGCCGTACTCATCGGTCTCGCCTGTCGTCTCGCCGAACAAGGCGAAGTCGCGGACCTTGCCGGAGCCACGCCCTTGCATCTCTTCGCGCAAGCCGGCGTGGGCAACGACCAGGCGGCCATCGTCGAGTACGTAGTGGCTCACGAGCTTGTCGATGAAAGCAGCGGCGGCCTCCTTGAACTCCGGCGGCTCACGATCGAGCTGCTCCAGGGATTCCGCGAGCCCGTGCGTGATCCGCACGTCGCGGCCGCGCAGCTTCCGCATCAGCTTCGTGTCATGGTTCCCCGGCACGCAGAGAGCGGCGCCGGCCGCCGTCATGTTCATGACGAGCCGGAGCACGCCGGGTGTATTGGGGCCGCGATCGACCAGATCGCCCACGAAGATCGCCTTGCGGCCTTCCGGATGTCTCGCGTCAAGTCCGCCGCCGTTCGCCTCCGAGATCTCGTAGCCCAGCCGTCCCAGGAGCGTAACCAGCTCGTCCAGGCACCCGTGCACGTCGCCGACCACGTCGAACGGGCCGTGTTCATGCTTGCGGTTGTTCCAGAGCGGCTGCCGCACCACCGTGGCGCCCTGCACCTCTTCCACCGACGAAAGGCTGAACACGTGGCGAAAGCCCTCTCGCTCGAGACCGCGCATCGACCTTCGCATCTGCTGGATCTGTTGCCGGACGACATGCGGCCCGAAGTCGCGATCCGCCCGGTCGCGGTTGCGCTCCTGACACAGCTTCTCCGGCAGATCGAACACGATCGCGACCGGCAGGCAGTGGTATGTCCGTGCGAGCGCTACCAGGGGCGTGCGCGCGTCGGACTGTACATTCGTGGCATCGACCACGGTGAGGCGGCCGGCCGCCAGCCGTTTCCCCGCGATGAAATGCAGCGCTTCGAAGGCGTCCTTGGTCGCCGCCTGGTCGTTCTCGTCGTCCGAGACGAGACCGCGACAGAAGTCCGACGAGATGACTTCTGTCGGCTTGAAGTGCGTCCGGGCGAACGTCGATTTGCCGGCGCCCGAGGGACCGACCAGCACGACCAGCGCCAGCTCCGGGATCGTGATGCGCCGATCAGGCATGGACAAAGATTCCCATCTGCGTCGGTGCGCCCACCTCCGGATCCTCGGGCCCGACAGGTAGAAACCGCACCTGATAGCCGAAGCGCTGCGCGACGTCGCGGCTCCATGACTGGAACTGCTCACGTGTCCATTCGAACCGATGGTCCGCGTGGCGGAACACACCGGCCGGCAGGGTTACGAACCGGACGTTGTACTCGAAGTTCGGGGTCGTGACGACGACGGTGCGCGGCCGCGCGCACTCGAACACCGCCCGCTCGAAGGCTGCGAGGCGCGCCGCGTCGAGATGCTCGATCACCTCGATGACCGCCGCCGCGTCATATCCCTCGAGGCGCCGATCGCGATACATCAGCGAGCTGTGGAGCAAGTTGATGCGCTCTCGCTGCTTCGGCGGCAGCGTGTCCAGGTGCAGCCGTCGAGCCGCGATCTCGAGGGCACGATGCGACACGTCGACACCGAGGATCGCGTGGAAGGTCGGCTCTTTCATCAGCACCTGAAGCAGGGCGCCCTCTCCGCATCCGAGGTCGACCACGCGATGAGCTCCACTTTCCCGCAGCGCAGCAAGCACGGCGCCGATGCGGTGGTCGCGGAGCCGCACCTTGTCCTCCAGCGTCTTCTCGTCGTGACCCCGCGCCTCCTCGCGCTCCTCGAACGCCGGTTCATCCTCCTCGATGAGCTGGACGAGCGCCTGGCGGACGAGCGGCGCGTACCGAAGATAGCGCCGGGTAATCAGCTCACGTTCGGGATGGTTCGCCAGCCAGCCCTCTCCGTGTCGGAGAAGCTTGTCGACCTCGGCATCGCCGATCCAGTAGTGCTTCTCCGTGTCGAGCACCGGAATCAAAACGTAGAGATGGGTCAGCAGCTCCCGGAGCCGGCATGTCGCCGACAGCTCGATCGTGAAGTACACGCTCGAGCCGAGCTGCGGAAGCTCGGTATCCAGGACGTGCGGCTGGGCGAGGACGTGGTACCCGAGCGGCTCGAAAAGTCGACGCAGCAGGGTCTCCCCGCCACGGCATGGGATCGCAGCGAGCCGGGCGTGCAGCGGCAACGTCTGTTCCGCCAGTTCAGGTCGGTCAGACGTCCGGCCCCCCATCGCCGAGCCGTAAATTCTCGAGATGGCGACGCTGAGGAACGACGAGGCAACGTAGGGGCGGTCGTTGACGTACTCCTGTGCCATGCCGACCGCTCTGCCAGGGCGGCGGACAAGTCCGATGGGATCGATGTCGAGCAAGAGCGCGGCCGTGCATAGGTCGGCCGTCGCCACCGGATAGAAAACATGGCCGGTGCCGAACGGGAGGTCGAACGAGTGAGCGCGGGCCGGGTTCTTGTGGAGAAGGTATCCGAGGTCAGTGGCCGGCCGATGCGTGGTGGAAATCTCTAGGATCATCGTCCCCGCCCCGGCTCGTCATGGCTCCGCGATTGTCTCACAGTCAGGTGAACAGTAATGCGCTCGGCAGGCGGAAGCTCGGCCCAGTTAGTAGGTGCCGATGCGCCACGTGACGCTCATTTCCGTAGCTCCGTTCCGAAGAACGGCTCTCTTCGCAGATGCTCCAGCAAGCGCACTTCCTTAATCAGAGAATTGCAGTCCCGGAGCGTCTTCCAGAAATCGCCGAAGCGGCCTTGGGGACTCCACCGCCAGCTCCCGTAGTAGCCATGGCGACGTAGCTCTCGCCCGCATCCCTGGTACCAGTTGCTCTTGACGAGCTCGGGGTGCCATCCAGGCTGTCTGCGTGAGGCGAGCGTCTTTCTTGCCCTCGGCCATAGTGTGATGCTGGTCTTGTACTCGATTCTGCGCGATGGAATCACGTGAACTTTGTAGCACACGGTCCACTTCGTGCGACCCACTGACACGACGCGGTCGGCTTCGACTCCGACACTCCCCAGGCGCCACGCGTCAAGACCGTCGAAGGCCCGCAGGAGTGCAGATCCGTGCGATCCACGCTGGCTACTGCGGGCGCTCATCCTGCTCTCCGATCACTGGGCCTAGGTCTGTCGACCCAACGCCATCCGAGCCAAGCACGTCCCTCAGCCTGAGCCGTTGAAGTCGATGTGGTGGAACCTTCCCGCGCGCAAATCGTACTCGACTCCGGAGAAATCAGGACCGCCGTCGCATACGACGACTGCGTGGGCGCGCCAATCAGGCTTCGCCGCCGGCCCAATCGAGCCTAACGCCGAAGCCGCCCAGATCCGGACATGAGTCTCCGCGTCTGTCAGCACCTTGACCAGGCGGCGGCCGGCTCCCCGAAGGACTTCCATCTGCGCGTGGATCGGGTACTATCGCCGGTGCGAAGTCAGAGGAGGCCTCCATGATGAACGACGCGAGCACGCCGATCGGACAGCCGGCAGCCGTGAACCCCCCGGGCAAGCTGGCGTACGCGACGCCGACCACCGCCCCCCTGGTGGCGGGCCGGCGCTCCTTCTTTAAGTACCGCGACCTCGGCGTCACGGCCGCGAGCAGCGGGAAGATCCGCGCCCAGGTAACGATCGGGGCCGAGGGGATGACGCAGCCGACGGGGTGGCACTACCACGTCTGCGAAGGACAGTTCGTGTACATGCTCAGTGGATGGGTTGACCTGGAGTTCGAGGACGGTCAGAAACTGCGTATCCAGTCGGGCGAGTCGCTCTACATCCCGGGCGGCCTGCGGCACAACGAGACAGCGGCATCAAGAGACCTGGAGCTCCTGGAGATTTCCGTTCCCGCGGACATGGGCACCGTGGCCTGCGATCCGCCCGAGGGGTGGTCCAAGAGCGCGTGACGCCGCGCTGACGGCGATCTGTGTAGCACGGGCTCGGTGCCTCGTCACCCTAACAGGTGCTCGATCTTCACCGGCAACTCCCGCACGCGAACACCCGTCGCGTGGTGCACCGCAGCCGTGATGGCCGCGGCAATGCCGGCCAAGCCGATCTCTCCGATCCCGCGCGCACCCAGTGCGTTGATCTCCTTGTCCGGGAAGTCGACGAAATGCACGTCGATCGGCGGCACGTCGGCATTGACGGCCACCATGTAGTCGGCCAGATTGCTGTTGATCGGCGCGCCGCTCTGGCGATCGTACGAGGTGTGCTCCAACAGCGCCATGCCGATTCCCATCACGACCGCGCCCTCGATCTGGTTCCGGCCGGCCAGCGGATTGAGAATGCGGCCCGCATCGATGACGGTTACAACCCGGCTGACGCGCATCCGGGCAATTTCCGGTTGCCATGTGACCTCGACGAAATGACAGCCGAACGAGTGCGTCGAGAACTTCGGCTTTGGATTGCCGAACGTCGCTTCGGATTTGCCGCTGCCGGTGACCAGGCGGACGTTGGCGCGCCGAAGCACATCCGCGAACGACACGCCCCCGGAAGGACCGTCGGCCTTCACAAAGACCCGGCCGTCTTCGAATGCCAGATCGGTGGGCTTGCGCTTCTCGAACGGTGATCCTGGGGCTGTCGTCGCAATGGTGAGCAACGATTCGATCGCCTTGTCAGCCGCCTCGAAGACGGCCGGGACCATCGACCCGGTCACCATCGAACCGCCCGAGATCGGGCCTTCCGGGAGCGCCGTATCGCCGAGCGCGACTTCGACCTTGTCGAGCGGCACACCGGTCTTCTGAGCGGTCAGCTGCGCGAGGATGGTGTACGTCCCGGTGCCGATGTCCTGCGTGCCGGAGGCGACGCGGGCCGTGCCATCATCGCGAAGCTGGACGTACGCCGCGGCTGGAAATCGTGCGGCGATCCATGAGCATCCGGCCATCCCCCAGCCGAGGGTCAGGCCGTCGCGCTTCATCGAGCCGATCTCGGGCGTGCGCTTGGACCAGCCGAACTTGTCCGCGCCGAGCTCGAAGCACTCCAGCAAATGGCGCGACGAGAACGGAATGCCCAGCGACTCGTCGATTTTCGGCTCGTTGAGGACGCGAAGCCGGACAGGGTCGATCTTGAGCTGATCGGCCAGCTCATTCATCGCGGACTCCGTCGCATAGAGCCCGGGTACGGCGCCGGGGCCGCGCATGGCGGTCGGCGAGCCGACGTTGCGCCTGGCGCGGCCGAAGGTCACGCGGAGGTTGGGCACGCTGTAATGGAACGCCGTCGATTCGCCGCAGTCTTCGTGATAGCCGTCCAGGATGGCCGTGTGGTTGATGTAGTCGTGCCGGAGCGAGACCAGCTTGCCCTCACCGGTGGCGCCCAGGCGCACGCGTTGCTGGGTGCGCGGGCGATGACCGACCGTCTGGAACATCATCTTGCGGCTCACCACGAGCTTGACCGGTTTGCCGAGCTGCCGCGCCGCCGCGGCGGCGAGCGGACAATGCGTCC
The DNA here is from genome assembly GCA_036394755.1 of Gemmatimonadales bacterium. GTDB lineage: Bacteria > Gemmatimonadota > Gemmatimonadetes > Gemmatimonadales > GWC2-71-9 > 20CM-2-65-7. Next base: position 7,210 of record DASWEL010000019.1, read on the forward strand.
ATGGCCACAGCTTGCCTCCAAAGCCCGAGCCCAGGAATTTGCTGATGACGCGGACATTCTCTTTCGGCAAGCCGAACATCTGCGCGAGTATGCCCTGGAGGTTGAACACCCCCTGCGACGCTTCGTACAGCGTCAGTGTCGATCCATCCCAGATCGCGGTTGTCGCGTGCAGCTCGATAGGATTATGCGTCTCGGCCGGCGTGACATAGGTCTGGTCGAGCTTGACCGGCGCGCTTGCGAAAGCGCCTTCGGCATCCCCCCGCTCGCTTTGCACACGGTTGGTCAGGCCGAACGTGGTGGCAACCATTTGGGGCTCGTCGTCGGCGATGAGCGCGGTGTCGACGTTCGGTTTCTCCTTGGTGTACGTTGCGCGAACCGCGTCGGCGGCGGCCTTGGCGGCCTCGAACGTGTCCGCCACGGCGAGCGCGATGTATTGGCCGTAGTAGCGAACGACATCGTCTTCGAACGGCGGGCGACGCTCGTCCATGATGCCTTCGAATCCCGGTCCCTGGACCGAGCGGAAGATCTTCCCGATGTTTTCGCGATGAAGAATAGCTCGCACGCCGGGCATTTTCTGGGCCGCGGCCGTGTCGAGCTTGACCACACGGCCGTTGGCGATCGTGGCTTCAACCGGAACGGCATACAGCATTCCGGGAAAGTGGACATCGGAGGCGTACTGCGCCTTTCCGCTCACCTTCAACGGGCCATCCACGCGCGGGGTGCTGCGACCGATCGGTGGCATGCTCCCTCCTTCAGGCGGCATCAGCTCATCGCGACCGTGTGCAATGCATGCGTGAGGCAGCGCTTCGCCAGCTCGATTTTGAATGCATTCTCGGTCTGTGGCCTGGCGCCGCGCATGGCCGCTTCCGCCGCCTTGCGGAAGTTCGTCGCGTTGGCCATCTGGCCGACGAGCGCGGTCTCGGCCTCGGGAGATCGCCACGGTTTGGTGCCGACGCCACCCAGCGCCACGCGTGCCCGCGTCACTGTCCCACCAGCGAGCGTGATCACAACGGCTGCCGACGCCAGAGCGAACTCGTACGATGCCCGGTCGCGCAGCTTCAGATACACCTGCTGACTCCCCGTGATGGGCGGTGGGAGCGTGACGTGCGTCACCAGGTCGCCCGGTTCGAGCACTGTTTCTCGTTGTGGTGTGCGGCCGGGCAGGAGATGAAAGTCGCCGATCGGGACGGCGCGTGAGCCCTTCGGACCCTGCACGTGCACCGTCGCCTCCAGCGCGGCCATGGCCACGTTCATGTCCGACGGGTTGGTCGCGATGCAATTCTCGCTCGTGCCAAGGACCGCGAGCGTGCGGTTGCTGCCGGTGATCGCGGGACAACCTGTTCCGGGCTCGCGCTTGTTGCACGGCATCGCGGTGTCACGGAAGTACATGCACCGCGTCCGTTGGAGCAGGTTGCCGGCGGTCGTCGCCATGTTGCGGAGTTGTGCCGAAGCGCCTGCGAGAATGGCCTGTGACAGCACGGCGTAATCCCGCCGTACGGTCGGGTGGCTGGCCAGATCCGAGTTCCGGACGGTGGCGCCGATCTTCAATCCGCCATCGGGCGTCGCCTCGACCGCGGCGAGGGGCAGCCGGCTGATGTCGATGAGCCGCGCAGGGGTTTCGACGTTCAGCTTCATCAGGTCGAGCAGGGTTGTTCCGCCGGCAACAAACCGCACGTCCGCGCCCTGTTGCGCGGTGCTCGCCTGCGCGGCCGCCGTGACCGCCGCCGCGGCATCTGCAGGCCGGATGAACTCAAAGGTATGCATGGGATCGCTCCTACTTGCGGCTAGGCGTTTCGGCGGAGCTGCTGGATCGCGGCCACGATGTTGGGATAGGCCCCGCAGCGACAGATGTTGCCGCTCATCAATTCCTTCACATCCGCGTCGTCGGGACCGCAGGGTTCCTTGAGCAGCGCGACGGCCGACATGATCTGGCCCGACGTGCAATACCCACACTGGTATCCGTCGCGCGCAATGAAGGCCGCCTGCATCGGGTGCAGCGCGTCAGGCGTGCCCAGGCCCTCGATCGTCGTGATCTCTTCGCCGTCGTGCATCAGCGCCAGGCTCAGGCACGAGTTCACCCGGCGGCCGTTCACGTGCACGGTGCACGCGCCGCACTGCCCGTGGTCGCAGCCCTTCTTCGTTCCGGTGAGGGCGAGGGTCTCACGGACGCAATCGAGCAGCGTCGTCCGCGGGTCAACCAGAAGCCGTTGCTCCTTGCCGTTAATGCGCAGCGTGACCGGGACCGCGCCCTCGATCATCGGCCCGTCCGCGGCTGCCCCGGGCGATCCACGCTCGGCGGTGCGATGTGACGTAGGCGCGCACCCTGCGATGGCCGCCGCCGCTGCCGAAGAGCCTGTAGTCGAGAGAAACGCCCGACGGGTAAAGTTCGGCAGACGCGCGTGTGGATCGTCTCGCATAGAGTCTCCATTTCGGGTGACTGGCCGACAACTGCCCTCATCGATTCCGCTCACTCCCCACTTTCGAGACACGAACCATTCTCACCGGGACATGGCCGCTGACATTTCCGCAAGAACATGCAAGTCCGGCTCGCGTTATTGCATCCGATTGCGACCGCGGCCTGTGACGGCGATCCAGAGCACGACCAACCTCGGGATGCTGTTGGGGCCGGCGGTCAGTGGGGTCGCGATTGCGCATGTCGGCGTCCAGAACGTGCTGTTCCTCGATGCCGCGACCTTCCTCGTCTCGACGCTCTGCCTGATCCCGATCCGGATGCGACATGAGGTGGCTCCAGGACCGCCGCAAGTGGCCGGCACGTTCCTGGCGGAGATTCTGGCGGGCTTCAGATTCGTCGTCGTGCACCAGCGGACTGTCCGGCGGCCGATGTTGACGTCTACCTTCTTCAGCCTCGGCATGAGCGCGTTCGTCTTTCTCCTGCCGATCGTCGCCGACGATCTGTTGCGCGCGGGACCCGTTCAGCTGGGATGGCTCTGGTCAGCCCTCGGAGCCGGAACGCTCGTCGCCTCAGCCGTCCTCAGCCTCGTGAACCAGGGCGACCTCCGCTACCGGCTGTGGATCGTCGCCGCGGCACTGGCGGTCGGTGGGTTGGCGACGTGCGCGCTCCCGAGCCTCGACACGCCGGTGCTGGCCGGAGCGTTGATCGCCGCGATCGGCGGTAGCACCGCCCTCTTCACGCCCATCGTCTGGGCGCTTCTTCAAGAACTCACGCCCGCCCATCTCCTTGACCGAGTCTTCACCGCGTTCAGCACGGGTGGCATGGCCTCCGCGATGGTGGGCCGGGCGCATTACGCGCTCGCCGGTATAGGCGCCGATGGGCCGACGCTGTGCTGCCGGGTCGCCAGGATCACCTCGCTGCCGGCCCGGGCCAGCTCCAGCGCCGTGTGCCATCAGCTGCTCCTTCTTACAACGGCTGGGATGAGATGAGACTTCCAAGCGATCCAGTGTGGCAGTAGCGAGATGATCCGTGAGGATCGATATGCGATAGACCGCTGGCTGCGCCGCACATCAC
>DASWEL010000020.1:0-11192 GCA_036394755.1 Gemmatimonadales bacterium
GAGGAGTATTTGACCGCCCACGCGCGGTTGTCGGTCGTCGGTTATCAGTTCTATGAAGTCTCCAATGCCGCTTTGCCCGGCTTCCGCTCCCAACACAATTCGGCGTATTGGTCGGGCCAACCATACCTGGGTCTCGGTCCCGCCGCGCACTCCTTCGACGGCACGACGCGCCGCTGGAACCTGCGCGCCTGGGAAGCCTATCGGCGGGCCATCGCCGAGGGGCGCTCGGCGGTCGAGTCGGAGGAGACGCTTACGGAGGAGCAGAGGGAGCTGGAGGCGGTGTACCTGGGGCTCAGAACAGTCGAGGGTATTGCCCTTACCGCCCTTCGCCGCCCTTCGCCGCCGCCTCACCTCGCCGCCCAGGGCTGGTTAGTTGAGCACAATGGAAGGCTTCGGTGCACACCCGAAGGCTGGCTACGCTTAGATTCATTGGTGCACGAATTAACCATGCGAGCCGAGATTCGGTCATGACGACACCGCTAACGGACAGAGAGCGCCAAGTTCTCGAGGCCGTGATCGAGACGTACGTGCAAACCGCCGAGCCGGCGGGGAGCCGGACGATCGCGAAACGGCATCCGCTCGGCCTGTCGCCGGCCACGATCCGCAACACGATGAGCGATCTCGAGGAAAAGGGATACCTCTACCATCCCCACACCTCCGCCGGCCGGATTCCGACCGACCTGGCCTATCGCGTCTACGTCGACTACCTGATGCGGCCGCCCACCGTCGCTCCCGCGCAGGCACAGCATCTGCGGGGCGAGCTCGAAGGGCAGCGCGCCGCGGTCGAGACGATTCTGTCGCGCGCGGCGCAAGTCCTCGGCGTGCTGACGAACGAGCTGGGCGTCGCGGTCACGCCGACGATAGACGAAGCGGTCCTCGATCGGCTCGATCTGTTGCAAGTCTCGACGGAGCGGCTGCTCCTCGTGCTCGCGCTGCGCAGCGGCGCCGTACGGACGATCTTCGTGGAAGTCCCGGCACAGCTCGCGCCGGAATCGGTGCAGAAAGTGACGGTCGTCCTCAACGAGCGCCTCGCCGGGCTGACGCTCAAAGAGATCCGCGCGACGCTCGCCGACCGGCTGCGCGACGCGACTCCCTCGGAGCCGGGGTCGTCCGAGCTGCTCAACATCTTCGTGCAGGAAGCGGAAGGGCTGTTCGACGTCCCGATCGCGCCCTCGACCACAGCTCCGGTACACCTGGGCAGTACCCAGCTGCTGGCGGGACAGCCCGAATTCTCGACGCGCGAGCAGTTGCAGGGCCTGCTCGAGGTGACGGAGCGGCGCGATCTGCTGCGCGATGCGCTCACCGCCCGCGGCGGCGAAGGGCTCACGATCACGATCGGCCAGGAGCACGCCGACGCCCGGCTGTCGACGTTCACCCTCGTGACGTCGACCTACCGCTTCGGACCGCTCACCGGCGTCATCGGCGTGATGGGGCCGACGCGCATGGACTACGACAAGATCGCCGCGCTCGTCAGTCACACGTCGCGGCTCGTAGGGGAGCTGCTCGAATAGCATGAAGCAGGATTTCTACGTCGTCCTCGGCGTACAGCGGGATGCGAGCGAAGCCGACATCAAGAAGGCCTACCGCAGGCTCGCGATGGAGTGCCACCCCGATCGCAACAACGGCGACAAATCGGCCGAAGAGAAATTCAAGCTCGTCAGCGAAGCCTACGAGGTGCTGCGCGATCCCGAGAAACGCGCGGGCTACGATCGCTACGGCATGGCGGGCGTGGGCCGAGGCCACGGCGGTAACGCGGGCGGGGGGGGCGGCTTCAGCTCGATGCACTTCGATCTCTCCGAAGCGCTCATGGTGTTCATGCGGGACTTCGGGATCGGCGGCGGGGGCGGCGGTGGCGGCGGTGGATTCGAGAGTCTCTTTGGCGGTGGCCAGCGACGCGACCGACGTCGCGGTCACGACATCAAAGTCGGCCTGAAGCTCACGCTCGCCGAGGTCGCCACCGGGACCACCAAGACCGTTCGCATCAAGAGTCTCGAGTCGTGTCCCGAATGCGCCGGCACCGGTGCCAAGCCCGGCACGCAGCCGGTGCAATGCGGCACGTGCGGCGGGAGCGGGGAAGTGCGGCGCCAGGCGCAGTCGCTCTTCGGCCAATTCCTCACCGTCTCACCGTGTCCCACGTGCGCGGGTGAGGGCACGGTGGTCCCCAGCCCGTGCCACCGCTGCGGCGGCGATGGTCGAGTCAAAGGTGAGAAGACGATTCAGATCGACGTGCCCGCCGGCGTGGCGGATCACCACTATCTGACGCTGCGCGGGCAGGGCGTGCCGGGCGCGCGCAACGGGCCGCGCGGCGATCTGATCGCGGCGCTCGAGATCAAAGAGGATCCGCGCTTCGAGCGCCACGGCGATGACCTCGTCTACGACCTCGGCATCACGTTCACGCAGGCCGCGCTGGGCGCTGATGTGCGGGTGCCCACGCCGTTCGGCCAGACGACGCTGCGGGTCGAGGCCGGCGCGCAGACCGGCATGGCCTATCGCCTGCGCGCCAAGGGCCTGCCACGCCTCGGCGAGGGCGGCCACGGTGACCTGCACGTCCGCATCCACGTCTGGACGCCGACCAAGCTGACGGCGGAGCAGCGCAAGCTGCTCGAGAAGCTGAGCGAGGTCGAAGACGCGCCGCCCGAAAAGGAGAGCGGCAAGTTCTGGGACACGATCCGCCGGGCGTTGGGACACCTGTGAGCAGCTGCGTCTTCTGCAAGATCGCGGCGGGGGAGATCCCGGCGACCGTGGTCAAGCGTGGCGACGGCATGCTGGCCTTCAAGGACCTCAATGCTCAGGCCCCCACACATATCCTCGTCATTCCGACGGCTCACGTCGGCACGTTGAACGATGCGAAGGATGCGGCGACGCTCGGCAAACTGCTGACGTTTGCACGGGACGTCGCGCAGGACGCCGGGATTGGGACGAAGGGCTACCGCGTGGTGGTGAATACGAACCCCGACGGGGGCCAAACGGTATTTCACCTCCATCTCCACGTTTTGGGTGGCCGGCCGATGAAGTGGCCTCCCGGCTAGCCTTGCCCCGATTGGAAACCGAAGCTAAGTTCGTGTGTCGCTAACCACTTAGGAAAACGGAGCCTTATGCCGGAAGTCATCATTCACGATGACGAAAGTTTTGAGCGGGCGCTTAAGCGGTTCAAGAAGAAATGCGAAAAAGCAGGAATTCTCGCCGATCTGCGCAAGCACCGTCACTACGAAAAGCCCAGTGAGCGTAAGAAGCGCAAAATGAACGCGGCGCGCCGCAAGAATCGCAGGCCGCGCTACGCGTAAATGGCTGCTCCGAGCTTAGCGGACCGGCTGCGCGCCGCGATGAATGAAGCGAGAAAGCAACGCGACCAGGCGCGCACCCTCCTCCTCTCCACGACCCTCTCAGAAATCAAGAACCGGGAAATCGAGCTGAACCGCCCTCCCACCGACGACGAGACGGTGGAGGTGCTGCGGCGCGGCATCAAGAAGCGTCGCGAGTCGGTCGAGATGTACCAAAAGGGGGGCCGCCCCGAGCTGGCCGCCACCGAGTCCGCGGAGATCAAGGCACTCGAAGCGTTTCTTCCCGCCGGTGTACCTCCCGAGGAAATTCGCGCCGCCGTGCGCGAAGCGATTGCGGGCGGTGCGAAGGACATGGGCAAAGTGATGGGCGCCGTCATGCCGAAGCTCAAGGGCCGCGCTGACGGCTCGCTGGTGAATACGATCGTCCGTGAGGAGTTGGCAGCATCGAACAAGTCTTAGAAACCCTGGAATTTCCGCAGGCACTGGCGCGCGTCGCTGCGCACGCCGCAGGGCCACTTGGTGCCGCCCGCATCGCCGCCCGTCTCCCCGCCATCGATGCCGCGCGCATTCGCGACGCGCTTGCCCAGGTCGCCGAGCTGGCGGCGTTGCTGATCACGGACGAATCGATCCGCGCCGAGCCGGTTCCCGATATTACGCAGTCGCTCGAATTGTTCGCGGTCGAGGGCAGCGCCCTCGAGGGTCCGGCGTTCGCCGAGCTCACGGTCGCGCTTGCTGCGATGCGCGTGACTGCAGCTGACCTCAGGCGCCTCGGCACGACGCACGACGCACGACGCACGGCTTTACTGCGCGTCGATCCCCCGGCCAAAGAGCTCGAAACCAAGCTCGTCCAATCGATCTCTCCAGACGGTCAGGTGCTCGACAGTGCGTCGAAAGATCTGGCGCGCGCCCGCCAGCGCGTCCGCGAAGCGCGCAAACACGTCACGGACAAGCTGGGCGCGATCCTCGGATCCCTCGATCAGACCGAGCGGGCGCCCGATGCCGCGGTCACGGTGCGTGGCGGGCGGTACGTCATCCCGATCCGCTCGACCGCGCGCGCGCGTGTGGGCGGCATTGTCCACGACGAGTCGGCGACCCGCAACACCGTCTTTGTCGAGCCGCCCGAGATCATCGAGCTCGGCAACGAGCTGCGCGCCGCGGAGTCGGCCGAGCTGCGGGAAGTGCTGCGCGTGCTGCGCGAGCTGACCGATCTGCTGCGCCCGCATCGCGCCGCGATCGCGGCGGCGTGGGAGATGTGCATCGCGTTCGACGATCTGTGCGCGCGGGCGCAGTACGCGGTCGAGGCGAACGGCTTTGTCCCGGAAATCGGCGGGCATCTCAAGATCAAGGCAGGGCGGCACCCGTTGCTCGATCACCCCGTAGCCTTTGATCTGGAGCTGGTTCCCGACGAGTTCACCATCCTGGTCTCCGGTCCCAACACCGGCGGCAAAACAGTCCTGATCAAGGCCGTCGGCCTGCTGGCGTTGCTCGCCCAGAGCGGCATCATCCCGCCGATCGGACCGCATTCGTCCTTGCCGGTCTTCACCGAAGTGTTCGCCGACATCGGCGACCGTCAGTCGATTGCGGCGAGCCTCTCGACCTTTTCGGCGCACGTCGCGGTGCTGCGCGAGATTCTCGATGGCGCCGGAGCGGGGTCGCTCGTCTTACTCGACGAGATCGGCAGCGGCACCGATCCCGCCGAGGGCGGGGCGCTGGCGGCCGCGACGCTCAAGACGCTCACCCGCCGCCGCGCGATCACGCTCGCGACGACGCACCTTGGCGCCCTGAAGCAGCTGGCCGCGGAAACCGTCGGCATCGTGAACGCCTCCTTGCAGTTCGACGCCGAGACGCTGACGCCGACCTATCGGCTGCTGAAGGGCGTGCCGGGGCGGTCGTACGGCCTGGCGATCGCGCGGCGACTCGGCGTTGCCGCAGACGTGTTGGCCGAGGCGGAGCGCGGCGTGCCCGAGGCGGAGCGGACGCTGGATCGGTTGCTCGCGTCGGTGGAGGCGCGCGGTCGCGAGATGGATGCGCGCGCGGCCGAGCTGGAGACCCGTGCGGCGCAGCTCGAAGTGCAGCGTCAGAACCTCGCCGACCTCGAAGCCCTCGAGACCGAGCTGCGCGCGCGTGAAAAGGCGATGGACAAGGACGCGCGGGAGCGGGCGCGAGCCTACCTCCTCGAAGCGCGGAAGACGGTCGAGGCGGCGCTCGGGCAAGCGCGGGCGGCGGTGACTGAGGCGACGGCGCGCGAGGCGAGACGGATGGTGGAGGAAGCGATTGAGAAGACGGGCGGATCGGCGGATCGGCGGATGGGCGGATCAAGCGATCTGCGTATTGGCGAGCGCGTGCGGACCGGGCAGGGAAAGGTCGGCGTCGTTGCGGAAATCCGTTCTGATGGTCGAGTCGTCGTTGAAATCGGCTCCATCCGACTCGTTGTCGCACCGGAGCTGCTGGAACGGGTGGACCCATCCGCCCATCCGCCCATCCGGCCGTCCGCCCAATGATCCCAGACGACGTGATCGAACAGGTTCGTGAGGCCGCGGACTTGGTGGGAATCATCGGTGAGACCGTTGAGCTCAAGCGCACCGGGGCGGATTACAGAGGCCGCTGTCCGTTCCACGGCGGGACGCATCGCAACTTCGCCGTCATTCCGAAGAAGGGGATGTTCTACTGCTTCGTCTGCCATGAAGCGGGCGACGTCTACACCTTCTTCATGAAGAAGCTGGGCATGGACTATCCCACCGCGGTGCGCGAGGTCGCGCGGCGCGTGGGGATCACCATCCCCGAGCGCTCGGGCCTCACCGGGCCCGACCCGCGCGAACCGCTGTACGCCGCCGTCGCGACCGCCGCCGACTGGTTCGCGCGCCAATTACGGGAGAGCCCCGAAGCAGAGACGGCGCGCAAATATCTGGAGTCCCGGCACGTGACGATGGAGCAGGCGGCTATCCAGGGACTAGGGTTTGGGACTAGGGGTTTGGGATTCCTCGATGCAATGAAAGGATTGGGGTTGCGGGAAGAAGTGTTGCTCGAGGCTGGACTCGTGGTTAAACGGGATGATGGCTCGAGAATCCCGAGGTTTCGAGGCCGGCTGTTGTTTCCCATTCATGACCTGCGTTCGAGAGTGGTCGCGTTTAGTGGCAGGATTTTGGGTGAAGGTGAGCCCAAATACTTGAACTCGCCCGAGACGGCGATTTTTCACAAGGGGCAGCTGCTCTACAACCTGCACCTCGCCAAGCACGGCATGCGCAAAGCCGAGCGGGCGATTCTGGTCGAGGGGCAGTTCGACGTCTTGCGCCTCACGCTCGCGGGCCTGGAAGAAGTCGTCGCCCCGCTGGGCACGGGCCTGACCGACGACCAGGCGGCGCTGTTGCAGCGCCACACGGCGCACGTGATTCTGCTGTACGACTCAGACGATCCCGGGCTCCGCGCCACATTCCGCGCCGGCGATGTGCTGCTGCGCCACAAGCTGCGCGTCAGCGTCGCGTCGCTCCCGGAGGGCGAGGATCCCGACACGCTGGTGCAGAACAAGGGCGCGCCGGCACTCGAGCAGGCGCTCAAGGATTCGGTCGACGTGCTGGAGCGGAAGATTCAGATCCTGGAGCGCAAAGGCTTTTTCGGCAGCCTGCCTGGCAGACGGAGAGCGTTAGATAGGCTATTGCCAACGATCAGGGCAGCCGCAGATCCGATAACACGAGACTTGTACATCTCACGTGTTGCTGAAGTCGCTGGAATCAGGAAGGACGTGTTGCAGCGGGAAGTGGATCCGAAGGAGCAACCTACCGCCCCCTACCGCCCCCTACCGCCCGTTACCGCTCTTCCGTCCAATGCCGAGAAATCTCTTCTGATGCTGATGCTGACGGGCGAGCCTTGGAAGTCCCGCGTCGTCGCAGCGGTTGATAGTGAGGAAATCGAGTTCCCCGTCTATCGGGTGCTGTTCGAGGCACTCGCCGACGATGCTCCCGACCGGCTCGACGAGACCGCCGCGCGCGCGTACGAATCGCTGCAAGCGGAAGGGCTCGGCACCGAGCAACCGGATGCGCTCTTCGAGCGCGCCGTGAACCAGCTTGAAGCCCGGCGCCTGGATCGGGAAATCGAGCGTATCAATCGCGCGCTGCCGTTTGCGAGCGATGCTGAGAAAGCGACTCTCGCGCATGAAAAAGTCCGCCTCGCCGCTGAGCGTAATGCCAAGCGACCCACCTATGGAATCATTCAGTCCGCAAGGAGGAAGGGTGCACCCGGATCTTGAAGCGTTGTTGGTTCTGCAAGATAGGGACGTCGCGGTGGCCAGCTGCGACGCCCGGCTGAAGGCGCTGGAGCCGGAGATCCGCCAGCTGGACGAGCAGATCGTCGCCGCCGAGCGCGTGGTGGAGCAGGCGCGCGCGGGGATCCGGGCGGCGGTCGATCGGCGCGACGGCCTGGAAGGCAAGATCCAGAGCTATCGGACGATGCAGGAGCAACGCCGGCAGCGGCTCGAGTGGGTGCGCGGAGCGAAAGAAGCGTCAACTCTGATGGCCGAGCTCGACCTCGCGCGCACCGTGCTCGCGAAAGAAGAAGCCGAGTTCATGCGCTCGGGCGACGCGGTCGGCGAGGCGGAGCGCAAGACGGCCGAAGCGGAGAACGCACTGCAGAATATGCACGACGCGCAGGCGCCGCAGCGCGAGGCGCTCGCGGGCCGGCGCCAGCAGATCGGCGCCGAGCGCGAGAGCGCGGTGCTCGAGCGCGAGCGGGCGAGCCGCGCTGTGAACCCGGCGCTGCTCGCGCGCTACGACCGCATTCGGCGCGGCAAGGCGCCGCTCGCGATCTATCCGTTGCACGGCAGCTCGTGCGGGAACTGTTTCACCGCCGTGCCGACGCAGCGTAAGGCGCTGATCCAGCGCGGCGCCACGATCGAAGGTTGCGAAGCCTGCGGCGTGTTATTGTACGCCAAGGAATGATTCCTCCCCGCTGGATTGTCACGGCTCAGGCTGATCCCGACGCGACGCGGTCGCTGGCGTCGGAGCTGCGCATTCCCGATGCGCTCGCGGCTATTCTCGTACAGCGCGGACTCGGGTCCGCGGATCTCGCCAAAGCGTTTCTGCGCCCCGATCTCGAGCGGCTCTCCGACCCGCATTGCTGGGCCGACATGGACGTCGCGCTCGAGCTGCTGGCGCGCGCGGTCCGCGAGCAGCGGCCGATCCTGGTGCACGGGGACTACGACGTGGACGGCCAGTGCGCGTCGGCCATGCTCACGCGCATCCTGCGCAGCGCCGGCGCGACGGTGCATCCCTTCGTGCCCCACCGCATCCGCGACGGCTACGACTTCGGGCCCGCCGGGCTCGCCGAAGCGCAGCGCGTCGGCGCCGGGCTGATCGTCACCTGCGATTGTGGCATCACTGCGGTGGACGCCGTGGCTGCCGCCCGTGCCGCCGGCATCGATGTCATCGTCACCGATCACCACCTGCCGGGCGACGAGCTGCCACCCGCGAACGCGGTGCTCGACCCGCGTCGCTCCGACTGCCCGTCGACCGACAAGAACCTCTGCGGCACCGGCGTGGCGTTCAAACTCGCCCAGGCGCTGGTCGAGGTCCTCGGCCTCTCGCCCAACCTGCCGCTGCACTTTCTCGACTACGTCGCGCTCGCGACGATCGCCGACGTTGTCCCGCTCGTGGGCGAGAACCGCATCCTGGTGCGCTACGGGCTCAAGAAGCTCGCCGACTCGCGCTGGGTCGGCCTGCGCGCCTTGATCGACACGGCCGGGCTTGGCGGCAAGCCGCTGCGCGGGGCGCACGTGGGTTTTATTCTTGCCCCCCGACTGAATGCTGCGGGGCGCATCGGCGACGCGAACGACGGCTTGCGACTGCTGCTCACCGAGGACCCGCAGGAAGCGGCGAAGCTCGCGCGCGAGCTCGAGACGATCAACGCCCGCCGCCAGGCGATGGATCAGCTGATTCTCGACGAAGCGATCGAGCTCGTGGACAAGACGCTGAATCCCGCCGACGCCGCCATCGTACTCGGCAACGAGACGTGGCATCCGGGCGTCATCGGGATCGTCGCCTCGCGGCTCGTCGAGCGCTACGGCCGGCCAACCTTCCTGGTCGGCTGGGACGAAGCAGGCGAGTTCGGCCGCGGCTCGGGACGCAGCGTCGCGGGCTTTGATCTCCACGGTGCCCTCCACAAAGTCGGTGCCCACCTCGAGAAGTACGGCGGTCACACGATGGCGGCGGGCTTCACGATCCGGCGCGACAAGTTTGACGCCTTCCGCGTTGCGTTCCTCGCCGTCGCGGGCGAGCTTCTCACCCCCGACGACCTCGCGCCGAGCCAGCGCATCGATCTCGAGCTGCCGCTCGCCGAGGTCAACGTGGACCTGGAACGGCTGATTCGGCATCTGGAGCCATGCGGGGCGGGGAATCCGGCACCGGTGTTCGGCGTGCGCAATGCGCGGGCGGTCGGCGCGCGCCGCGTCGGGACGAACCACCTGCGGTTTACGCTCGACGATGGCTCGGGCTTGCTCCCGGCGATCGGCTTCCGGTGGGCTGACGAAGTGCCGCAAGACTGGCTCACGAACCCACTCGACGTCGCGTTTCGGCTGGAGCGGGACGACTGGCAGGGACGCACCAGTATTCAGGCCCGGGTCGCGAGTCTTGCTCCGCATCATCGCGGGTGAGTTCAAGGGTCGTCGGCTAAAGGCTCCCACCGGACGCACCGTACGTCCGACGGGAGATCGCGTGAAAGAGGCCTGGTTCAGCATCCTGCAGCAATCGATTCCCGATGCGCGCGTGTTGGATTTGTTTGCGGGGTCGGGTGCATTGGGATTCGAAGCGCTGTCGCGGGGCGCCGTTTCGGTCGACTTTGTAGAGACTCAGCGGGTTTCACTCACGGCCTTAAAGGCGAATACTCAGCTTCTCAAGGTGGAGGATCGCGTGACGATTCACCGCATGGACGCGGTGCGGTTCGCCGAGCGGCTCCAGCCCGCGCAGTACGACGTGGCCTTCGCCGATCCCCCCTACGCGAGCGACGAAGCGGAACGCCTCGTCACGGTGTTTCGAACGACACCGTTCGCGCGGGCGTTCTCCATCGAACATTCTGCCGCCAAGGCCTTACCCGGAGACGACACGCGCCGCTATGGCGACACGGCGATCACGTTCGTGTACGCGCCATGAAGCGCATCGCGGTGTACCCCGGCTCCTTCGATCCCATCACGAAGGGCCACGAAGACCTGATTCATCGGTCGCTGGAGTTTGTTGATCAGCTGATCGTGGCGGTCGCCGTGAACGTCGCGAAGCAGCCGTTGTTCTCGCTCGAGGAGCGCGTCGCGCTGATCCAACAGGCAGTGCCTGATAAGCGCTTGGCAGTGCAATCGTTCGAAGGATTGCTCGCCGAGTTCGCCAAAAAGGTTGGGGCGTCCGTGATTATTCGTGGGCTACGGGCGGTGTCCGATTTTGAGTATGAATTCCAGATGGCGCTGATGAACCGCAACCTGGCGCCCAAAATCGAGACCGTGTTCCTCGTGCCGGCCTTCGACCTGACCTTCGTCAGCTCCAGCCTGGTGCGCGAGGTCGCGCGCTTCGGCGGCGACGTATCACAGCTTGTCGATCCCACCGTGCAAAAGGCACTCAAGCACAAGTTCGGGAAATGAGTTTCCTGGACCGCGTCTACGAACGGGCGCGGAAGCTCAAGGCTCGCATCGTGCTCGCGGAAGGTGAAGACGCCCGCGTGCAGGAAGCGGCGCGCAGGATCGAGCGCGAAGGCTTGGCAGCGGTCCGGCTGCTCGAGCGACGTACGACGCACGAGGCACCACGCGCGATGGTAGCGCTCCTGCGGTCTCGACGACCTGACAAATTCCCCTCTGACGCCGCAGCTCTCCAGGCGCTCGAGCACCCTCTGGTCTTTGGGGCGTGTCTGGTGGGTGTTGGTGACGCTGACGTCATGCTGGGT
>DASWEL010000021.1:0-2343 GCA_036394755.1 Gemmatimonadales bacterium
GGTCACCTTGCCGGTCGTGGGATCGAGACGACCCAGATACCCGCGTGAAAAATCGGAGTACCAAACGGTGTCGTCGCTGGTGATCGCGATGCGCCGCGGGCGGGAAGCCGCATCCGGCGATGGGTACTCACGAATGTCCAGCGTCTTCGGATCGACGCTCCCCGCCTTGTTGGTGCCGAACGCGACGTAGAACACGGTGCCCTTCGAATTCACCGCCATGCCATAGGGGCGCGACTTGGGTGTCGGCGGCGTGAGCAGCTTGATCTCGCCAGTCTTCGGGTCGAGGCGCCCCACCCGGTTGGCATTCTGTGCCGTGAACCAGAGGATTCCGCTCTGGTCGAAGATCAACGTGTGCGGATCCTTCACATCCGGGTCCGGCATCTTGTACTCGGTGACCGCGCCCGTTTTCGGATCGAGCTTGCCGACGAGCGCTCCGGTGTTGCCGGTGTACCAGATGTGACCGTCCTTGTCCTCGACCAGGCCATGCGGTCCGGAGTGAGGCGTCTTGAGGGGGAATTCCTTGAAGCGGCCGGTCTTCGGATCCAGCCGGCCGAGCACATTGTTCATTTGCCCCGTGTACCAGAGCGCTCCATCCGCCGTCGCCAGGGGATCGTGTGGCCGCGATCCGGGCGTGGGCACCTGCCACTCCTTGATCGAGACCTTCGCGGGCCCCGGGATCACGACCCCGACGGGCTTCGCCTTTTCTGGAAAGTTCTTGGTCAAGTAGGCCGTCATCGTCGCAAGCTGATCCGGCGGAATCGACACACCGTGATTGGTCATCATCCGCATGACGGTGTGCCACCCCTGAGCCGTATATCCGGCGCCGACGCGCGCGTAGAACGGGTGACAGCTGTTGCACTGGGCGGCGACCAATTCCTTGCCTTCGCCCTCGGGCAACTCTTGGCTCCGGGCTGGAGACGCGGAGCACAGCAGAACGGCGGCCATCAAGGGCACGAGCGATTGTTTTGCCATGGCCTCCTCCTGGAGGTCGAAAGATGCGCCGAGATTCCTAGCCTCGAGGTCGAGGATGGGTGGCGGCCGGAGGTCGATGCCCCCGCTCGTTGTCCTCGGCCGCGGGTCCGAACATCAGCAGTCCAGACACGAAGAGCAAGAGGATCAGTAAGACGACGCCGCCGCCCAACATAGCCACCCGGATCAATCGCGGATCGCCGCTGGGCTCATCAGGGACCCATGGCGTCTTCGCGCCACAGGACGGACACGTCGTCGCATCGCGAGCGACGGGCGCTTCACAGAGTCGGCACCGGGTAAGTGCGGGTGGTGTTTCGCTCATGCTGCGTCGTCCTATTTCACGAATACCCATTCCGGCTTGAGTAGGGGGAACGCGATGAGCCCGATGATCGCAGTCGCGGCCACCAGCAGGGGATTGCTGACCTTCCACCGGAACAGCACGATGAGGCTTCCCGCCGCGACGAGTGCCGTCAGCCAGTCGCCGATGGCGATCTTTCCAAGCAGCACGCAGGCACCAAGAATCGTGCCGATGGCGGCCGCGTACGCGCCCTTGATGAACCCCTGGATGTTTGGATTCGCGCGGTAGCGAACGAGGATCGGCGCGACGATCAGAATCAACAAAAACGACGGGAGGAAGATCCCGATTGTCGAGACGAGCGAGCCCCAGAAGCCGTCCAGGAGTGAACCGCCCAAGCGCGCCGCCACGAGGTAGCCGACGAACGTCGCCGTGATCACGACAGGGCCAGGGCTGATCATGCCGATGGCGACCGCCACGAGGAAATCGCGTTCGTTGAGCCAGCGCATCTGCTGGACGAGTCCCTTCTCGAGGAACGGCACGATGACGAGGCCGCTGCCGAAGGTGAGCGAGCCGGCTTTGAGGAAGAACGCGAGCAGCTGGCCAAGGAGCGTCGCAACGCTACTCGGCGCCGCGCCGGCGACGGCAAGCGGCACACCGAACAGGAATACGCGTGTCGTAGACGATGCTCGCGCGCGAAAGAGCGAACCATAGTAGAGAAGCCCGACGACGCCACAGCCAATGAACACGAGTGCCACCTCCGCCTGGACCGCCACCGTGATGACGAACGCCGCTGCCGCCAGCGCCCACTCGAGCCAGTCCTTCATTCCGAGCTTCGTCAACCGGTAACAGGAGTGCAGGATCAGCGCGATCACGGCCGGGCTCACGCCGTAAAAGATCGCCTTCACCGGTGACAGTCCACCGTAGTAGACGTACAACGCGCCCAAGGCAGCTACGATGATGAAATTCGGCAGGATGAACGCCCACCCGCCGGCCCAGGCGCCCCAGAAACCGCCACGGATGTACGAGACCCAGATACCGACCTGTATTGCGAGCGGCCCGGGCAGCGACTGGCACAC
>DASWEL010000022.1:0-2958 GCA_036394755.1 Gemmatimonadales bacterium
GGCTCAGCGGGATGAAGCGCAGAGTCTCTACGGAATTGGTGTGAACTATTACGCGCTGGGCGACCGGGAGCGCGCGCGGGAATTCCTCGAACGCTCGCTCGCCATTCGCACGGTGGCGCTCGATGGCCGTGGACGCATGGCGACTCTGCGGGCGCTTGCGACCATCGACGCCGAGCAGGGGAGGGTGGACGACGCGATAGCCTCTGATCGGGAGGCGCTCGCCCTTGCGGTCGCTCCGTCTGCGATCGAGCGCATCAGGATTCAACTCGCGGCCCACACCGCGGCCGCCGGCCACCCCGTGGAGGCGAAAGCGCAGCTCGATGAAGTGATCTCGACGGGCGCGAAGGTCGATCCGCTCATCCACGCAGAAGCGCTCCTGCAGCGCGCGGTGCTGCTTCGCGAGATGGGTCAGCCCCGCGAGGCCCTGGCGGACCTCGCGGTCGCTCGACCGCGTCTGCACAGGCTTGGCAGCGTCACTGAAGAGTTTGAGGCAAACCTCGAGCTCGCTCGGACGCTTCGATTGCGGGGGCAACCGCATGGGGCTCTCGCGGCCGTCGAACGCGCCCTGGGACAATCCGACGCCGTCCGCCTTCAGACCGCGAATCCCGAGCTGCGTTCACAGCTGCAAACACCATTGCGACCGGCCTACGACCTCAAGATTGAGTTGCTGCGGGCCCGTTACGAGGTCGCCTCGGCGGCGGGTCGGAAGGACGAGGCCAACACGGTGGCAGCGGCCGCGTTCGCGACCGCAGATGCATCCCGCGCGCATTCGTTCGCCGACGTCGCCGCCCAGAAATACTCACCTGCCGTACGACATGCACTCGCAGCTGAATTTCGTCGGCGCGAGGAGCTCTATCGTGAGCTGTCGGCGCGCCGATTCGCCCTCGAGGCCCGGCTGGACCGCTCGGGCTCCGGCGACCCACGGGCGAGGCATCTGATGCATGACATTGCCGAGCTGGAGCGCGAGGCGGACGCGGTCAACACCCTCATCGCGACCCGCGCCACGCCCGTCGGAGGACCTCCACGAGGGGGGAGCGAGCGGGCGAGTCTCGCGCCCCTTCCCGCCGATACGGTGCTCGTGTCGTACTGGCTCGGATCCGAATCTGCTTACGCTTGGGTGGTCTCGCCGACTGAAATTCGCTGGGCGCAGTTGCCGTCGCCGCCGGCGATCGCGGAGAAGGTCGCCGCGTTTCACCGCTCGCTGACGCGGCTCATCGATATGCCCCTCGAGCGCCGGCTCCAGGACGCCCGCGCCCTGTACGAGCTGATCATCCGGCCGATCGAGCCGTGGCTGTCCGGCGTGCGGCAATGGGTGCTCATTCCGGACGGCGCCCTCGACTTTGTCCCCTTCGCAGCGCTCCGAGGCGCGGACGCTAAGTCGGAGTCGTTTGTTGCAATGCAGCATGATGTCGCTTCCACACCGGCCGCGTGGATGCTGGACACCCGTGGGACGCGGGCAGAGCCACACGAGCGCCGCGGCCTGCTGCTCGTCGCCGATCCGGTGTATCAGGCGGATGATCCGCGGCTCGCGGCGCTCGGGAAAGCGGCCCCGACGACGCAAGCTTCGACACGGCGAGCGCTCGACCCCGCCCGTCGCGACTATCGGCGCCTTGCGTTTACCGCCCAGGAGGCCGCGCAGATCCTGGCCGAATTTCCGCCGGCGCAGGTCGATCAATTGGTCGGGCTCAACGCCACGCGCGAGCGCCTGCTCTCTCTTGACTGGTCGAAATACCGGTTCATCCATATCGCCACGCACGGCATCGTGGATGCGCAGGTTCCCCAGCTATCCGCGTTGATTCTCGGCTCGTACGACGCCAGCGGAAACGTCGTCGACGGTGCGGTGCGGGTGGCGGACCTGTCGCTCCAGACCCTCAAGGCGGACGTTGCGGTGTTCAGCGCGTGCGACACCGCCCTCGGCAGGGAAGTGCCCAGCGAGGGCCTGGTCGGCATCAGCTCAACCGTGCTTGCCCGGGGAGCGCGCGCGGTGGTGGCCTCTCTTTGGCCCGTCTCAGATGAGATTGGCGCTCGACTCATGACAGAGTTCTATCGACACCTGCTGCACGACTCGATGAGCGCACCCGGGGCACTGGGCGCGGCAATGCGATCGGTCGTGTCGCGCGACGGGTCTGCGGATCCGGCGCTTTGGGCTGCGTTTCAGGTTTCAGTGGTTGCGCTCGGGCCGGGCCTGCCGACACGCAACGCCGGAACAGCCGAGGTTCCAACGACAACAAGGCCCGGGGGAGCTCCCTCGCGTGGCTCGAGCTTAGCCAAAGGAGGCCATTTCCATGGAGACGCGGCGGTTGCGCACCATCCAGCAGCCCTCCCATATAGAGAGACTGCTGGAGGCTCTTGTCTCACGCGCAAATCTCTTGCCGAAAGACGGTTATCAGATTCGGGACCCCAGCGCGCTGCCACCGCAGCTGCAGGCGCTCATAACCCAGGCCACTCGGGAGGGACGAGTCTGGGGCTGTTGGGTCAATAGCTTCGAGACCTGCCTGTTCACCTGCGAGATGTCGCTCCCCCGGTCCCGCGAGCGCGGAGTACCCGTGCTGCTGGTGAATCGGTACGGCGAGAGCGGCGAGCTCCAGGATGCCGGATCCTGGACGAGTGATCCGGAGGGGAAGTGGCAACGGTGCGCGGATTGACTCATCTCAGCGGCCCAGGATGAGCACCATCAGCATCGGGGGGGCCGAACGTCCCCTCGCCGTTGCGGATGTCGGATGGATCGGACGAGCGTTCGAGGCGCACGAGCACACCGGCGAGCTGCCCTGCGTGCGAGTCAGGATACGAGGCGGGAACGTCGACCTGACTCTTCAGACCCTGAATTGCGCAGCGCACACCGGGGGTGGTGGCCGGCCTCCGAGTCATGAGGAGGCGGAAATTTCCAGACAGTGGAACATGGAGGGACTCAGCAGCACGCGTTTTAGCGCGCGTCAGGTCGCAGACTTCGTCGATCGC
>DASWEL010000023.1:0-24301 GCA_036394755.1 Gemmatimonadales bacterium
AGACGATCTCATCGCGCCGGCCCAAGGACGCGACCCTCACACCCAACAGCCGCTACGTCGCGTTGGTGGATGACGCGGGTAACCGCTATCCCGGATCGACGGACGGCCTGAAGCGCAAGCTGATTCCCGGCGAGTCGTACACGACAGACATCGTGTTCAACGTGCCGGCGGATGCAAAGGGCCTGCGGTTGGTGCTGCGTAATAACGATCCTGAATCGACGTTCATCATCGGGCACGAGAACAGCTTGCTGCATGGCAGAACTACCTTCGCGTTGCTGAAGCCGAGCTGAGCATGAGACACGCCGGTCGAATTGTCGCGGTTACGATCGGGCTTGTAGGCGCGGGACTCGTTTTCGGGGCCATTGCCGGCGGGGCATCGTTCGCGCTCGTTGGGATCCTTGCCGGTTCAGAGATGTCCATCGAAGCGCTTGAGATTGGCACGGTGTTCGGTGCTCCGCTCGGAGCTATCACGGCGCCTCTCCTCTCGTGGCTGCTGCTGCGTCACGTGCCGCTCGGAAAGATGTTCCTCGTCTGTTCTGTCGGCACCGCGATTGGTGGAATCGTGGGATGGTTTGCGACGGCGGCTGTGGGGGATCTCATGGTTACCCCCCTGGTGGGCGCGTTTGTGGGATGTGTCATTGCCGCGACCGCACTTCGCTATCGCGTGCGGCACGCCTGAGGCATGACTTCCCGGCGAGTCCTAGCCGATACAGGTAAGGTTGTCGGCGCCGGAATTATCAGCGCCGCGGCGGCCGCCGCATGTGTGGTCTCCTTCTTTCTGCTACCGGCAATACTTGGGGTCTTTGTCGAGGGTGTGTTGTCCACCTTTGGAATCGTTCGTACGGCGCTCGCGATGATCGTCGTGTCGTTCACCTCGTGGTTCCTGCAGATGTCGCCAGGTAGTATGCTGCTCGTCTTGGTCCTGGCCGCGACGGTCAGCGGCGTCATCGGTGGCTTCATCGGCTCGTTCTTAGGCTGCATATGCGGGATGCTCGTCATCAAACGAGTGCGTGTTTCGGACAACGAGACTCTTGGATAGACTCACGACTTCAGAAGGATCAATCGCCAGGATAGGTGTCAGGTGTCCGGTGTCAGGGACGACGCGCCTTGAGTGCTCGGTCGACAGGTACTGGAGATACTCCCCGAGGTGTCTCCTTCCGTGCCCCTCAGCGATGTTGCTTGGGAAGGACGCGGTTTCGTGCTACGGTCATGCCTTGAGAGTCGTTTGTCACCTCCGGTTTTGCAGGACTATTCGAGCGCCCCTGGGCGCGTTCGAGCGCAGACCTGACACCAGACACCTGACACCTATGCCGCGATTAGATTCCTAGCCCATGCCACTCCGCATCACTCAAGTCGATGCTTTCACCAGTCGCCCTTTCTCAGGAAATCCCGCCGGTGTTTGTATCCTGCCGCGAGCCGCCGATCCAGCATGGATGCTGAAGGTCGCGTCCGAAATGAATCTCGCGGAAACGGCATTCCTGGTTCCACAACGCGATGGCTACGATCTGCGTTGGTTCACTCCGACAGTCGAAGTCGATCTCTGCGGCCACGCGACGCTCGCCAGCGCGCACGTGTTGTGGGAGGACGGAGATCTCCAGCTCGATGCACAGGCACGCTTCCATACGAAGAGCGGGTTGCTGACGGCCGATCGCCGCGATGGCTTGATCGAGCTTGACTTCCCTGCCACGCCGCCGGCCGCGGCACCAGCCCCCGAGGGACTCGCTGCCGCGCTAGGCGCGAAGCCGAAATTCGTGGGTCGCAGCCGGTTCGATTACCTCGTCGAGATCGAGAACGAATCGATCGTGCGAGAACTCATGCCGGACCTCAACGCGATCAGTCGGATCCAGACACGCGGCGTGATCGTGACGAGCAAGGCCGACGGCACAAGTGCCTACGATTTCGTGTCTCGCTTCTTCGCCCCGCAATCGGGCGTTCCCGAAGATCCGGTGACCGGCTCGGCGCACTGCGCGCTCGCACCCTATTGGAGCGCCAAGCTCGCCAAGCAGGAGCTGCGCGCCTATCAGGCTTCGGCGCGCGGCGGTGAGCTGATGCTGCGGTTGGTGGGTGACCGTGTGCGCATCGGCGGGCAAGCCGTCACCGTGTTGCGCGGGGAGCTGACCGCGGGCAATATGGC
The DNA here is from genome assembly GCA_036394755.1 of Gemmatimonadales bacterium. Taxonomy (GTDB): domain Bacteria; phylum Gemmatimonadota; class Gemmatimonadetes; order Gemmatimonadales; family GWC2-71-9; genus 20CM-2-65-7. Next base: position 2,135 of record DASWEL010000023.1, read on the forward strand.
GTCTTGACGGATTCCAAGAGTCCACATCGCGTCGTCGGCTATCTCATGGCGCTCGGTGCGGGCGCCACGTGGGGTACGACCGGCCCGCTGTCGACCGGCCTCTACCAGCTCATGCCGGCCACGAGCATCGGCTTCTGGCGAGTGCTCATCGGAACGGTGGCGCTCGCCATCTGGGGCATCCTGTTCCGGCGTGATCTGTTTCGGGCCGATCGCCGGGGTTGGCTGCTCGTCGGGCTGGGTGGTGGAGCGATGGTCGCGCTGTTCGAGATCGCGTATCAGTTCGCGATCGGCGGCGTCGGCGTCGCGGGAGCGGCGGCACTGCTGTACACCGCTCCCGTCATCGTTGCCGTCCTGGCTCGCGTGATTCTGAAAGAAGCCCTGACGCCGACGCGCGTGGCTCTCGCAGTCATCGTAATGATCGGAGTCGCCCTAACGGTCACCGGCGGCAGTAATGCCGGAGCCGAGGCTGCGCGTATGGGCGTGAGCGCTGGTATTGCCGGTGGCCTCTTGTCGGCGCTGAGCTATGCCCTGACATCGTTGATGGGACGATACGCGGCGCCCCGCTATGGAGTGGTGAAGGTTCTGTTCCTCGAGGCGATCGGCGGCGTGCTGCTGATTTGGATTGCGTTGGCAATTTGGGGCCGATCGCCGCAGCTGCCTCCTTCCCCAGCCGCATGGCGCGGTCTGCTTGGACTCGCCGCCGGCTCCGTCATCGCCGCCAACCTCTTGTTCTTCGGCGCGATGAAGCGGATCGAAGCCGCTCCCGCCTCTGTGGCTGCGACCATTGAACCGGTGGTCGGCGCGTTGCTCGCGCTGCTCCTCTTCAGCCAGCGGCTCACCGTACTGGGCTGGCTGGGTCTACTCATGGTCGTGGGCGGGGTGGCCGCGGGCTATATGCTGGAGGGATTAAGGAAGGATCCAACCGCCGAAGCAGAAGCCACGGGGCGGCCTGCGTAACAAGCGGCAGAATCGTTTCAGCGTACGACGAATCGATTGGCGTGAAGCCGGGTAGATTCTCGCAATGATCCTTCTCCCCCTGGTCCTCGCGCTCGCGCAGCAACCCACGCAACCCTCCCAGCTGCCGCCGTTGCCCGCCGCGCGCACCGACACCTCGCCATTCCGACGACTCGAGCTTTCGACGCCAACACTGCTGCGTGAAGGATCCGGCCGGCCGGGGCCGGCTTATTGGCAGCAGCGCGTCGACTATACAATCGCCGTCTCGCTCGATACGGCGACACACACGATCGCGGGCCGCGAAACGATCCGCTACACGAACCGCTCCCCGGACACGCTGCCCTACATCTGGCTCCAGCTCGATCAGAATCTGTTCCGGGACGATGGCCGCGGCGCGGTGTTGAATCCTCCGGATGCCCGCTTTGCCGCGCGTGGATTCAAAGGAGGGTTCGTAATCGATGGCGTGCGGACCGTTGGGCCGACGGGCGGACGGGCCGTCAAAGGCCAAGTGCTGAAAACGATGGAGAACGGCACCCTCATGCGGGTCGAGCTGGACCGCCCGCTCGCGCCCCGTGGCGTGACCTCATTCGAGATCGGCTACTCGTTTCAGGTTCCCGAGCACGGCGCCGACCGCATGGGACGCGAGCAATTCCCCGAGGGCTGGCTGTACGAAATCGCGCAATGGTATCCGCGTCTCGCCGTCTACGACGACGTGCGCGGCTGGAATACCGAGCAGTACCTCGGTCAGGGAGAGTTCTATCTCGAGTACGGCGACATCGACTTTGCGATCACCGTGCCGCGCGGCTTCATCGTCGCCGCCACGGGGCGTCTGACCAACCCGCTCGAGGTCCTGACGGGGCAGCAGCGCGCCCGGCTGGCGCGCGCCCTGCAATCCGACTCGACCCTCGCGATCATCGCGAAGAGCGAAGTGGGACAACCCTCCAATCGTCCCGCCGGCACGAGTGCCACGCTCACGTGGCGTTTCTCGGCGAAGAACGTCCGCGACGTCGCCTGGGCGGCCGCGCCGAACTTCATCTGGGACGCGAGCGGCTGGAACGGCATCCTGATGCAGTCGTTCTATCCGCCGGCGGCCGACTCCGTATGGCGGCAGTCAACGAAGATGGTGCGTCATTCGATCAAACACTACTCGGAGAAGTGGTTCCCTTACCCCTACCCGACCGCGATCAACATCAACGGCCCCGTCGGCGGGATGGAGTATCCGATGATCGTGTTCTGCGCCAGCCGGCGCAGTACGCGAGGGCTCTTCGGCGTGACAACGCACGAGCTCGGTCACCAGTGGTTTCCGATGATTGTGGGCAGTAACGAGCGGCTGTACGCGTGGATGGACGAAGGGTTCAACACGTTCATCAACGTCTACTCCGCCCGTGCGTTCTATCACGACACCACGGGCCCCGGCGGGAGCGGCATCGAGAACTGGGCCGCGTTCGCGGGAAGCGGGCGCGACGAGGCACCCTCGATCATGCCCGCCGACCGCGTGCCGGGCTTCCTCCTCGGCGCTGCCGCGTACGGCAAACCCGAGGTCGGCCTGTTCCTGCTGCGCCACTCGATCCTCGCGGACACAACTCGGTTCGACACCGCGTTCCGCGAATACATCAGCCGCTGGGCGTTCAAGCATCCGACGCCCGCCGACTTCTTCCGCTCGATGGAAGACGGTGTGGGCGAGGATCTGTCCTACTTCTGGCGCGGCTGGTTCCTGCGTACCGACGTCGTCGATCAGGCCGTGGATTCGGTACGAACCGCGCGCGATTCCACCGGTACCACCTACACCACGATCTACCTGTCGAGTCCGGGCGGGTTACCGATGCCGGTGAACCTGCGCCTGACCTTTGCCGATGGCAGCCTCGAGAACGCGCGCCTGCCCGTGGAAGCGTGGTTTGAAGGCAACCACTTTGTGTACGTGCGGGTCTTCGCGAAGGAGGTCGTGAAAGTCGAAATCGATCCGGACAAGAACTTCCCGGACGTACGCCGGCAGAACAACACGTGGACGAAGTCGGAAGCGGCTAGCGTGCGGCCGTAGTTTCGGATTCGACGAGCTGTCCGCTGTAAAAGTTCGGCTTGCCGGACGCTTGGAGCAGGCCGTGAAGCACGAATTCGAGACCCACGAAAAACAGTCCGCCCCAGATCAGACCGGGTAACTCGCTCGTGCTGCGCCCGTACGCGAGCAGCGCCCAGCGGGCGAGCACGTAACACCAGAGTCCCCCAGCAAACCACCCGAAGACCCGGACGATCTTGCCGCCCGAGGTCTCGATGCCCGGGATCTTGAGCAGCAGCACTTCAACCCAGTGGCCCACGTACGTGAAGCTGAACGCGAGTGTGAACGCGTCCAGAAAATCCCACAGGAACGTACCGTGGCGGGGCAACATCAGCAGAATGACCAGGGCCAGCGGTATCGCCAGCAGCGTGCTACGGGTGAGCGCTCTCATGCAGGTGCACCTCCAGCCAGTCGAGGACCGTGCCCCACCAGATGCGGCGATTGCGTGGCCGCAGCACCCAGTGTCCTTCGTCGGAGAAGTACAGAAATTTCGCGTCGACACCCATCCGCTTCGCGGCGGTAAACGCCTGATAGCCTTCCGACAAATCGACGCGATAATCGAGCTGCGAATGCACGATCAGGATCGGCGTCTTCCAGTTGCCGACGAAATTGAGCGGCGACCACTTCTCGTAGAGCGCGCGGTTCGCGTACACCGTGCCACCGAACTCCCAGTCGGTGAACCATAACTCTTCGGTTGACCCGGCCATGCTCGTGGTGTTGAACACGCCATCGTGGTCCACCAGCACCTTGAACCGATTGGTGTGTCCGGCGAGCCAGTACACCATGTAGCCGCCGTACGAGGCGCCCGCAGCGCCCAGCCGCGTCGAGTCAACATAGGGCAGCCGAGCCACGACATCCAAACCTTTCATCACATCTTCGTACGGGTAGTCACCCCAATGCTGGGAGATCGCATCGGTGAACTTCTGGCCGTAGCCGGTCGACCCGTGGAAGTTCACCTCGGCGACCACGAATCCGCGGGCCGCGAACATCTGATTGTTCCACCGCGGACCCCAGCTGTCGGTCCACGCCCCCTGCGGGCCGCCGTGAATCAGATAGATGAGCGGATACTTCTTCGTGGGATCGAAGCCCGGCGGCTTCTGCGACCACCCGAACACTGAATCGCCGAGTGCACCGACGAACCCGAATTCCTCGAGCGGCGGCAGATCGAGCGTCGCGAGGGCGGAGTCGTTGTGATGGGTCAACGCCTTGCCCGACGCCCAGACCTCGGGCGGTTGGGTGTTGCTTTGATGGAGATAGACGAGGGCCTTATTGTCGGGACCTACTTGCACGCCTGTGTTCACGCCGCCGGTGATGATGCGAGTTCGTCTGTACCCGGGAATATCAATGCGGTAGATGTTGTCGCGCCCACGCTCTTCCACGACCGCGTAGATGCATTTGGAATTGGGGCACCAGGTGTACGAACTGATCGACAGATTCCAGTCCGCTGTCGCATCGACCGGCGTGGGTACGCCCGCCCGCCGGTCTGCGATCATCAAGCGGACACGATCGGCCTCGAATCCCCCACGCTCCATGGAGAGGTAGGTGGCCCAGTGGTTGTCCGGCGAATACCGCGGCGTATTATCGGCACCGGGAGCGGTGGTGATTTGTCGCAACACCGGGCCATCGATCGCGTAGATATCGACATTCGTGTTGTCGGCGACCGTCGAGTCGCTGTGCATCGCGACCAGGATGTCCTTCCCGTCCGGTGACACCGTCACATCGCCATCGCCACCCGTCGCGATCGTCGGCACGTCGTGATCCACCGGCGTGAAGTCGGTCGCTTTCCCCGTGGCGACGTCGACACGAAACAGATGCTGCCGCTTCCCCGCCCGGAAATCGTCCCAGTGCCGCCACATCAGCCCCGTCCAGATCCGCGCCTCGGTGGGATACTGACCGTTGCGCTGATCGATCTCCTGATTCGCCGGCCATTTGATGTCGCCGACGACGAGCAATCCCGCACCGTCCGGCAACCACAGCGGATCCGATGCGCCGTCCGCAAGACTCGACACCTTGCGGGCGTCACCGCCGCCAATCGGCAGAACCCAGACCTGCGCGCCACTGTCGCGCGTTGAGATGAACGCCAGCGTCTTCCCGTCCGGCGACCAGCGTGGCTGCCGGTCCGAGCCCGGCCCGCCGGTGAGCTGCCGTGACTTGCCTGTCGCTACCTCGACGACCCAGACGCGCGAGACGTTGCGGTTCTCCTCGAGCGAAGGCGTCGACACCGTGTAGGCCACCCATTTGCCGTCGGGCGAGAGCTGCGGATCGCCGACGGCCTTGAGGGCGATGTAGTCTTCGAAGGTGATGGCGCGTTTTTGGGCAGCGAGCGGAGCGGCGATCAACAGGAGCAGACAGACAAAGCGCATTCAGTACTCCGGGTGAGTGAGGATTGCGCGGACCAGATCGTCGAAGAGTTGTGATTCCGGCGTCACGTTGCCGTCTGCATCGGTGTGCACGTTCCACGCGGCAAGCTCATTCAGCGCGGTCGCTTCTTCATACGTGAGATGCAGCACGCGCCCATTCGCGTTCTTGCTCGCCGTGTCGAGTACGTTCTTGAGCACATCGGGTAAGTGTTTGGCATTCCGCAGCGCGTCGTACTGTTGCCTAGTCACCGTCAGGTCCATGCGCTAATCTTGGTACCTTCCTTGTCACTCGCAACCCAGAGCACTGATGCCCCGCACCGCATTCCTGTCCACCGGCTTCCACGTCCCCGCGCGTCTCGTCACCAACGACGACCTCGCGAAGATCATGGACACGTCCGACGAGTGGATCATGCAACGCAGCGGGATCAAGACGCGCTATTGGGTGGACAAGGGTGACACCGGCGTCGCGCTCGCGCGCGAAGCGTCGAAGAAAGCGCTCGACAAAGCGGGGCTCGCACCCGGCGATCTCGATTGCATCATCTACTGCACGTGCACGCCCGATCACTTCGAGCCCGGCAACGGCGTCTTCCTGCAGCGCGAGCTCGGCCTCACCGACATTCCCGCCGTCGACGTACGCAATCAATGCAGCGGATTCATCTACGGGTTATCCATCGCCGACGCGTGGATCCGGACCGGCCAATACAAGAACATCCTGCTGGTGGGCGCCGAGGTGCATTCGCGCGGACTCGACAAGACGACGCGCGGGCGGGATACGGCAGTGCTGTTCGGCGATGGCGCGGGCGCGGCGGTGCTCGGTCCTATTTCGGATAACGGCCGCGGCGTGCTGTCGACGCACATTTTCGCCGACGGCCGCTACGCCGAGAAGCTATGGGTCGACGGGCCGGGCCTCGCGCACGATCCGTACGTGAGCGTGGAGATGCTGGAGCAGGGGCTGCATCGCGCGGTGATGGAGGGGCGCGACGTCTTCAAGTTCGCGTCGCTCAAGATGCCCGAGTCCGTCGCCATTGCGCTCAAGACCAACCGCCTCACTCCCGCCGACGTCAAGCTGCTCGTTCCCCACCAGGCCAACCAGCGCATCATCGAGATGGTCCAGAAGGCCGCCGGCCTGCGCGAGGACCAGGTCTACAGCAATATCCAGAAGTACGGCAACACCACCGCCGCCTCGATTCCAATCGCGCTCGACGAAGCGCTGGCAGAAGGACGCCTGAAGAAAGACGACCTGCTCGTGCTGACGGCGTTCGGGTCGGGCTTTACGTGGGGGAGCGCGGCGATTCGCTGGTAGCGTCGATCTCTTTCAGCTCCTTGAGCTCGCGCGCGGCTCCAGCCGTCAGCGGCGACCCCTGGTAGCGTTCCACAAAGCGCGCCAGCTCGACTTTCAGCCGGCCGGTCCGTCCCAGCTTACGATACAAGTCGATCAACCCGTTGGTGGCGCGCATCTGTTCGGACGGGCTCGCCGCAGGTTCGGCATTGCGAATCTCCAGGTACAGGCGCTCGGCCTCGTCATATCGCTTGAGTCGCAGCTCGAGCAAGTGCGCCAGCTGGAGTCGTGCCTCGTGGTCGCCGGGCTCGATCGTGAGATGATCGCGAAAACAGTCCGCCGCGTCCGCATACTTGCCCTGGACGATCAACACGTCTTGACGCGGGTAGGTGGGCGCCGGCGGAATGTCTCCGTTGGCGAACATCGTCTTGACCATCAGCACCGCGGCGGAGCTCACCGTCCGATGGATCGCGAAGATGCCTGCGAGCGTGATCGGGATATTGAGAATGAGCAGCAGTACGAACATACCGGGGGAAATCCAGCCCTTTTTCAGCATGAAACCCCATGCCGACGATAGCATGATGAAGCACGGACACCCGAACCACGCCGCCACTCGGAACAGCTGAATCACGTCAGTTGCATCGGTGTACCGCGGGCCTTTAGCCATCGCGCCCACAATTGCGTATGAAACGCCACTCACGCAAGTTGCGTAGAGCGCGGTACCTACAGGAGCACAACGATGCTGCTTTGGTTAGCGGTGAGTGCCGCCGCGTTAGGCGGCGGATTTTTTGTGGCCCGTGATTTTGTGCGGCGCAAGCTGCGGTTTGTGGATGCCATCCAGCACCCAGCCGCACCTCTTATAGCCGGCGCGGCGGCGGCGTTGGTCGCCTGGCCGGTGACGCTATTACCCATCGTCACGGTCGGCACCGCAATCGCATTTGGAGTTGGTGTCGCGGGGGGCGTCGCGAGCGGTCGCTCCGGTCCCCCCGCACTCCCTCCCGGGAGTTAGCTGGCGCGCAACGCTTTGGCCGCCGGCGCCGTCAGTTCAGGGCGCCCGGCCACGACCCGTAGAGCCCGCACCGCTTCCCGCGCAAAGGTCTTCCCCGCACTCTTTTCGACTTCCTCCAGCGCGCTCCAGCGCGTAAACGCCGGCCGCACCGGCGTCGCCATCTGCAGCGTCTCAAACGCATCGGCGACTGCCAGCACCTTCACGGTAATCGCCATCGGCAGCGCCTCGATGTCCCAGTCGTCGCCCACAATCTCGTAGTAGTGCGAGTACTCGGCGATGATCTCCGCGGCCCCGCGCAGCGCGCGCGCGACGGCCACCGACTCGTCGGTGACGGAGCGCGACAGCAACTTGAGCAGACGCTGATCGGCCGTCCCGACTTCGTGGAGCAGCGACGCGATTCGCAGGTTCTCCAGCTCACCGTCGGACAGCTTCAACTCGGCGCCCATCGCCGCGGCGAGCTCGGCAACGCGCGTCGAATGTCCCTCCTGATTGGTTTCGGCGGATTCGATGTGGAAGGTGAGAACTTCCAGCGTGGCCAGATACGCGTTCTTCAGGTCCGCGAGCCGTGCCGCGCGCTGTTCGGCGAGTCCACCCACCACATAGCCGGTCAGAATCAGAAAGCCCGCCCACGGGACAAGCGTCAGAAATGCGTCCTGGGTCAGGCCCGCTTCCATCCCCATCCCTTGGATGGCCTGAAGGAAAAAGACCAGCGACGCGATGAATAGACCGGAGACCACGGCAAAGCGACGGCCGCCAAAGAAGCCGGCCAGGATGATGGGCAGATAATAGAAGCTGAGAAACGCGAACTTCTGCTCGATCAGCGAATTGATCGCGAGCAGAGAGGCCACGAGCAGGAGGACGAGGACGCGCTCGAAGTACTTCAACACGAAGCGCTGAATCACAAAGCCCTTTCATCCAAGGAGATAGGAAGCGCGGGACCAAAGTGAGGGACGGGTGGGCAATCTGCAAGTGAGAAGGGTCACACCTGCGCACGAACGAGCACGAGCGGGCGTTCGGCATGGAATTCGCTCAAGGGGGGGGCAAGCGGACGGGGGGGACGGCCTGGCGCGTCCTAGAGGCCCCCCCCAAGGCCTTCATCATCATTCACAGCTTATTTGTGCTCGCTGAGCTTTCGTACATCACCTACCATGCCGGCCTGACGCATTTTCTGTTTGCGCACATCATCGCTGAAGTCTGCGACGCGTTAGCCCTCGTCACGATCGCGCTGGGGTTGAGTCAGCGGGTCGCGCCGCTCGTACCCGGGGCATTGCAAAACCGGTAGCGGCGGATATCGAACAAACCGGGGGTCCGTATCGGCGCGCAGGCACCGGTAGAACACGGACCCCCGCCGGTTCGTCGCGATCCGCACCCACCGACAGGTCTCGCAAAGCCCTACAGCAGGGTCAGTCATTAGGTCGAAACACAAGCTAGTTATATCTTGGAGCCCGTGAGTTCCCCTCAGGTCGACGACTTCGGGCTGCCCCCCGGAGCCCGGGCTGAGTACCTGCAAGGAGCCCGCGATCAGCTGGGGGCGATCGCAGAGTTGGCCGAACGGCTGATCGCCGCGGGCGACGACACGGCCGCAATCGAGACACTGCGCCGCGACGCCCATCGTCTGCGCGGCTCCGCCGGCTCCTTCGGATTCCCCCAGGCCTCCGTCGTCGCCGCCGAGCTCGAAGAAGCTGCAAAAAAGTGGCTCGAGAAGCCCGGCAACGGTGTGGGCGATCGGGGCCAGGCCGCTCGCGGCTACGTGCGACGCTTGGCCGCGGCGCTGTTCACTAAACAAGCGACAGCAGCGCCCCCTCCAGCTGAGCCTTCGCCGCCGCCTTACCACGCCGCCCCGTCGCCGCCGCCTGACCTCGCCGCCCCAGCACCGGACTCAAGCGATGTTCCCGAGGTGATAGTCGTCGAGGACGATCCCGCGCTCGCCGAGCTGCTCACGTTCGGGCTCGAGGCCCGTGGGTACCGCTTCCTCCACTTTCGGAACGGCCGCGAGGCGCTGGATCTGCTCAAGTCAATGGACACGCGCGGAAGCTCACAGCCGCCGTTGCTCCTGCTCGACGTCGATCTCCCCGCCCTCGACGGCTATTCGATCTTCGAGGAGCTGCAGCAGGAGTGCCCGGGAAAATTTCGTGTCGTGTTTACGACGGTGCACGGCAGCGAGACGGAGCAGCTGCGCGGGCTCGAGGCGGGCGCGATGGATTACATGGTAAAGCCGATGAGCCTGCGCGTCGCGCTCGAAAAGATCCGCCGGTGGGTGGGGCGATGACGGCGCGCCACTTCCTGACCATCGTCGCCATCGTGCAAGGCGGCCTGCTCGCGGCCCTGATGGTGCTGATCATCCTGAACCGCTGGTTCCGGCTGCGGCGCAGCAGCCGCCTCAACCCCCGGCGCGACGCCGTGGACGCCTCGATGCGGCGCTGGGCGGCTGGCACCGCACCGCTCGCGGGAGTGCTGGTCGGGCTCGCCCGACTCCCGACGCCGCTCGCGATCGATGCCCTCGTCAAATGGTCGGCGCGCGTGCCGGGCGAGCGGTGGCGCCAGCTCGCCCAGGCGCTCGAACATACCTGGTGGGCCAGGCTCGTGCGGACGAACACCACCTCGGCGCGGTGGTGGAAGCGGCTGGAATCGGCGCGATTCTTGAGCGTCGCCGCCATGCCTGGGGACGTGGCTCGACTGACGCGCTTGATCAAGGATCGTCATCCCGCCGTTCATGTGGCGGCGGTCGCGTGTCTCGAGCGCATGGAGAACACGCCCCTCACCCTGACGGCGCTCGATCGCCTGCCGCAGCTCGCCCCCACCGTTCAGGCGTATTACGCCGCGATGCTGCTGCGATCGCGGCCGGTGGTAGTCGAACACCTGCAGAAGCGTCTGCGCCGTGCCGACGATCCTGCCCTGCCCCGACTTGCCGAGTTTGCGGCGCGGCTGGGTGAGCCCGCGCTGCGCGAACGCTTGACGGCGCTGGCCGATCACACCGATCCCGAAGTCCGCGTGCAATCGGCGCGCGCGCTGGGCAGCTTTCCGCACCGCGAGTCCGTCGCCGCACTCAAGCGGCTGGCCACTGACGACGGATGGCCGGTCCGCGCACAGGCAATGCGGTCGCTCGGCATGATCGCCGACGTGAGCACGCTGCCCCTGCTGAAAGGGGCGCTGCGCGACAGCGTGTGGTGGGTGCGTTTGCGAGGCGCTCTCGCGTTGATGCGCTTCGCCGCGGCCGGCCGTAACGCGCTGCTCGAAGCGGAGGTGGGCGGCGATCCCGTCGCCCGCGCGATGGCCCAGATGGTCCTGGGCCTGCCGGCCCAGGCGCTGGCGGAGTTCGCCGCATGAGCGTGCTCACCACGCTCGTCGGGACTACGGATCTGGCGATCCTGATCTACTTCCTGGTCCTGAACTCGTTCTACGCGGTGCTGCTGATCCTCTCGATCCCTGAGATCTGGGAGCAGACACGTCTGGCCGAGGACGAGGATTTCCAGCGTCTGATGCAGAGCGATGCATTGCCGCCGATCACGATTCTCGTCCCCGCCTACAACGAGAGCGCGACCATCCAAGCCAGCGTCACCGCGATCCTGACCCTCGAGTATCGCAACTACGAGGTCGTCGTGGTGAACGACGGGTCGAAGGACGACACGATGGAGCAGCTGCGACATGCCTTCGATCTCTACGAGATTCCGCGCGTCTATCCCGAGACGATCGAAACCAAGCCGCTGCGCGCGTTGTACCGCTCGCGCTCTCGCTCCCGGCTGTTGGTGCTCGACAAGGAGAACGGCGGCAAGGCCGACTCGCTGAATGCGGCGATCAACGCGTCGCGCTTTCCGCTCGTGATCGCGGTCGACGCCGATACGCTGATCGAGCCGGACGCCTTGCTGCGCCTCACGCGCCCCTTCCTGCTCGGCCGGCAGATCGCCGCGGTCGGCGGCACGGTGCGCGTCGCCAACAACTGCACCGTCACCGACGGCCGCGTGACGGACGCGCGAGTGCCCTCGAAAGTCATCCCTGGGATCCAGGTGATCGAGTACCTGCGCGCGTTTCTCTTCGGCCGCCTCGGATGGAACCGGCTGGGCGGGAATTTGATCATCTCCGGAGCGTTCGGGCTGTTTCGCAAGGAATACGTCATGGCGGTCGGCGGTTATCGCACCAACAGCATCGTCGAGGATCTCGATCTGGTCGTGCGCATGCACCGCCATCTGCGGCGCAACAAGATCAGGTACGAGATGCCGTTCATTCCCGATCCCGTCGCGTGGACTGAAGTCCCCGAATCGTTCAAGATCCTGTCGCGCCAGCGCGAGCGGTGGCACCGCGGCCTCATCGCGGCCATGTGGCAATACAAGGGAATGCTCTTCAATCCCCGCTACGGCAGAATCGGATTTCTCGCGATGCCGTTCTTCGCGTTTGGGGAAATGCTCGCCCCCGTCGTCGAGCTGTTGGGCTACATCATCACCGCCGTCGGACTCGCCTTTGGTCTCGTCAATGTGTCGTTCGCGCTGCTGTTCATCCTTGTCGCGTGGGGATACGGCATGCTGCTCTCCATCTGGGCCGTGGTGCTCGAGGAAGTGAGCTTCCGCCGCTACCGGCGCTTCATCGATCTGTTCCGGCTGCTGCTGTTTGCCTCACTGGAAAACTTCGGCTACCGCCAGATGACGGTGTGGTGGCGGCTCAAGGCGTTCGCGAACGTGGCGAAGGGCGTCCACGTCTGGGGCGACATGGCGCGGAAGGGCTTCGGCAAACCGAGCGTCGCGGCGCTGCTCGTGCTGTGTCTCGCGACTCCCTGCCGCAGTCAAACGGCCCGGGTCACTGCGTGGAGCTCCTTCGAGTCGGTGTCGGGGAGCCAGGACTGGACGACGCTGGGCGCGCAGCTCACCCTCACGACGGCGCGCGGTCACGCCGGCTGGGTCGCGGCAGAATTCTTCGGCCGCTACGGCGATCGCGATGTCGCCGAGCGGATCGGGGCAGTCTTCCACCCCACGTCCCGCGTCTGGCTGACGGCCGAGGCGGGGACCTCGCGGCGGCCGGCATTCACGCCTCACAACACTTGGGAAGCGGACGCCGCCGCGCTCGTCGCGCCGCGCGTATCAGCCGGCGTGGGCTACCGTCGCTGGAACTACGACGTCGGTGCGGTGGACGTGGTGATGCCGCACATCACTATCGAAACGCCGCGCACCTCGTGGACTCTTCGCGGCTTCGTGTCACGCAATCCATCGAAACGCACGGACGCCGCTGCCTACCTCCGCATGACGCGAGCGCTCACGCGTCGCACGACGGTATCCCTGCTCGGCGGCGCTGGACGGGAGAGCTACCTGGTCGGCGGCACGATTCAGTCTCTGAAAACGCTCTCCGGGATCGCCGGCATTCGCTACAACGCCAGCAGCCGGACGACGGTCCGGTTCGACGTGAGCGGCGTTCGATCGCGCCCAATCCTGACGCGGAACGGGGTGTCGCTGGGCGTGGAGCGCGGGCTGTGATACGGCGGCCTCGTGACAGTGATCACAAGGTGACTGAGGCTCTTGCATCCCCACGTTGCTCCCAAGGTATTAGAGCATGCGTAAGCTCGCGATAGCACTGATCTGCGTCGTCGCTCTGGTCCACCTGTCCTGCTCTGATGCATCGGGACCGGGGAATCAGTCGAACGATCGCATTTCCATAACCAACAATGCCGGCGTGTTGGCATCGCGAGTCACGTACATGAACGACTCGATCCCGATCGACAGTGCCGGCGTCGGCTATCCGTCGGCTCCGGTGCCCTTTGCGTCGGCGTCGATCAGTCGCAGCAGCGCGGCGAGCCAGGCGGGTTCGAATCTGAGCCTCAAGGCCGAAGTCGCCCCGCCCTCCATCGGCGGCCAGACGCTGCAGGCGACGTCGGTTTCGATCGTCGGCAATCTCGCTGTCGTGAGCTACAACATGGTGGGTAATCCCTACCTGGGTGCCGTTGACGTCATCGACATCACCAACAAGAACCAACCCGTGCTCAGATCCGAAGCGCTGTTTCAGAACACGGACGTCAGTGCGGTCACGACATCCGGGGTCAACGTCTATATCGCCGAGGCCACAGGCGACACGGGCTTTGCATCCCCCGCGGTGTTCGAAGTCGTGAAAGTCGTAGGCGACCAGCTCGTGCTCACTGGCAACACACGCACCGGGCTGACCAGCTTCGCCGCAACCAGTGTGGCGTTCGGCACTCGTGTGTACGCGACCTCAGGTGATGCCGGCGGCCTGTTCATGCTCAATCCGGCCACATTCGCAGTGACAAGCTCCATACCGCTGACTGATGCGCGCTGGGTAGCCGTCGGCGGCGGACTGGTTGCGGTCGTGCAGGGCATGCCGGGCACACTTGCCGTCTACAACGAGAGCAACATGAGCGTGGTTGGCTCGTGGCCGTTCAAAGGCGCCGACATCGCGCAATCAAAATCACAAGCCGAGCTGGTCGGTGGAAAAGCGTTCATCGCGGCAGGTGACAGCGGCGTGCAAGTCCTGAATCCAGCGACGGGCGCATTCCTCGGCCAGGTTCCGAGACCCAATCCTGACTCTCTCGGCCTGAGCCCTTCGGTCGTGGTGACCAACGCGGTCGCCATCGATCAGGACCTCATGTTCATCTCGAATGGTGAAGCTGGCGTCTATCTCGCGCAGGGCAGCCAGGCGTTCTCGACGAGTGGGACCGGACTTCAGACGATCACGATGCGCGGCAAGCTGCGCTTCGGAAACCTTCAGTCGGTGAACCACGTCGCCTACTCCGCGGGCGGTCCCGGCAATCCGGGCATCCTGATCGTCGCGGCCGGCATCGGCGGCCTGAAGATCGTCCAGGTCAACTAACAGGTCACGCAAATACGTGGGGGCGCAGCATGCTGCGCCCCTATTGTGTTTTCTAACTGTCACCTACACGCGAAGCTGCGGATGCTCCAGCAACCGACGCTGCAGCATCGGATGGGTCCGCCACACCTGCCACCCCATCGCAAGCACGGCCAACACATTCGCAACCGCCACCGACCACCAACCGATCGTCCCCAAGACCCACTGGGCCCCCACACCGATGGTGGCGAGGACGAGTCCCTCGAGCAGGATTGCGGTCAATAACACGAGCAGTGCCATGGCGGGGGCACGCTCCACCTGCTCAGCCAGCGCCACGAACACCACGCCGGCGATGATGAACGCGGCGACGTGCATCACGGTGTAGACCGCGACCAGGCCGATGCTGACGACGACATCCCTGGGGCCGGCGACGCCGAGCAACAGCGCAGAGCCGAGGGCTGCCGGTGTGCGGAATGGCGTCCCGTTGGCGACATCCAAAACGAAGAACCAGACCGCCACCACGGCGGCTCCGATGAGGCCTGTGACCACGCCCCGCGCCAGCGCGGGATGATCGTGGAGGGTCGTAATTCGCAACGGCCGCGGATCATGCTCGGCGTAATGCAGGTACGCCATGAGCACCAGGCCGGCGGCGATGTTGGCGCCGACGACGTGCGGCCACGTGATCACGCTGAGATGCTGCGCGTGCAGGAGCAGCAGCCCGACATAGAAGGTCGCTTCCTGCAGCAGCACTCCGAACACCAGCGCGAGGAGCAAGCGTGGAGGCGCTGTGAACGCCGCGCTGACCCACGCCATCCCCACACCAAGCATCGCGAAGACCGCGAAATGCAGCACTGTGTAGACGGCGATGAGTCGGAAGGTGACTTCCGTGAACTCACGGTTCAGCAGCGCGCCAGCGAGCAGTGTGGGCGTACGGAAGGGATGACCTGCCAGCGTATCCGCAACGAGGAACCACAACGCGACGACGAATCCAGCGAGGAGTCCACCCGTCACGCCATGTACGATCACTGCTTGTGCGGGTCGCCGCATCTTCCCGACCTCGCGAAAAGGGGCTTCTGACAACATGGCGGCCAGGGCCGCGACTGTCTACTGGTGCATCCGCCGCATCTGGGCCGCAACTCGTTCAGCTTCGCGCATCACTCGCAGCGTATTGAGGCCGGCGACTTTCTTCACATCAGCCTCCGTCCAGCCGCGCCGCAGCAGCTCGGCGATCAGATCGGGGAACTTGGACACATCCTCCATCCCGACCGGCACTTCCGTGATGCCGTCAAAGTCGGAGCCAATTCCCACACAATCGATCCCCGCGACCTGGCGGATGTGCTCGATGTGATCGGCGACCTGGGACAGCGTCGCGTGTGGCCCCGCGGCGTCCCAGGCCTTGAGGGAGTCAGCGCGCGTGGCCGAATCGGCGCCGGCGGTCCGCAGTCTTTCGACGCGTGCGTTCACGGTGTCGCCCCAAACACGCACCGCCTCCGACACGAAGCCCGGATTGAAGTTCACCATGACCACGCCGCGGTTCGCCGTAACGAGCTCGAGGATCGAATCAGGCACGTTGCGCGCGTGATTCGCGAGCGCGCGCGCCGAGGAATGCGAGAAGATGACCGGCGCGCGCGAGGTATGCAGCGCGTCGGACATGGTTTGGTCGTTCACGTGCGACAAATCCACCAGCATGCCGAGACGATTCATCTCCAGCACGACCTGCTTGCCGAAGGGCGACAGCCCGCGCCGGGCGGTATCGGTAGAGGCGGTCGCCCAGTCGAGGCTGCGCCAGTGTGTCAGCGTGATGTAGCGCGTGCCGAGCCTGTAGAACATGCGGAGCGCGCCGAGCGAGTTCTCGATCGCGTGGCCGCCCTCAATGCCGATCAGGCAGGAGACCTTGCCGGCGGCAAAGTTGCGCTCGACGTCGGCGGCGGTGTACGCCATCGCCAGGCTGCGGGCGTTCTTGCTGCAGAGGCGGTGCACGAGATCGATTTGCTCGAGCGCATACGTGGCCGCGTGGGTCCCGGAGTCCATGGTCGTAACCGGCACATAGGCGGCCCAGAACTGACCACCGACGTGGCCGGCGCGTAGCCGGGGGACGTCGGTCATCAACTTCGGTTGGCGGACCGCGAAATTGACGGAGTCGAGTCCGCCCCGTTCGCGGATCGCGTCCGGGATGTCGTTGTGGCCGTCGATGAGCGGGACGGTACTGAGGATGTGAATGGCTTGAGCGCGGTAATCCTGCGCGGACAGTTGGAATGTTGGAATGATGGAAAGCAGCGCGGTCGCTGAAAAAAGAGCCTTGATCATGGCAGGAAGCTGGCGTCACCTGTACCTCTTATCAAGATTACGTCATGGCCACGATCACCTTCGAGGTGAATGGTGAGCGCGAGGAAGTAGCGTTCGCGCCGCATAAGACACTGCTCGAGGTATTGCGCGAGGATCTGGGACTCACGGGAACAAAGCACGGCTGCGAGCTGGGTGAGTGCGGCACGTGCACCGTGCTGCTGGATGGAACGCCGGTCCTGTCGTGCCTGGTGTTGGGTCTCGCGTGCGCCGGCCACGCCGTGCGAACCGTCGAAGCGATGGCGCAGGGCGGCAAGCTGCATCCCCTGCAGGAGACGTTCGCCGACCTGGGCGCCGCGCAATGCGGTTACTGCACGCCCGCCTTTCTCCTCGCCGCTGAAGCCTTACTCGCCGACAATCCCAAGCCGACACGCGCCGAGATCAAAGACGCGCTGGCCGGCAACCTCTGCCGCTGCACCGGCTACATCAAGATTTACGAGGCGGTCGAGTTGGCGGCGGCCCGGATGCGCGGGGAGAAGGCTGAACCCACGCGCGAATCGCTCTATGGGCGATAGATCAGCCCATCGCATTATCGGCAACGCGCTCCGTAAGGTTGATGCGGTCGCCAAGGTTACCGGCGCGACAAAGTTCGCCGACGATCTCGCGTTCCCGCGCATGCTGTACTGCAGGCTGCTGCGCAGCACCCAGCCGCATGCGCGCATCGTTTCGATCGATGTCACCGCCGCGAAGCACCTGGACGGCGTGCAGGCCGTGCTCACGGGTCCCGATCTGCCGATTCCGTTCGGGATCTTGCCCGTCTCACAGGACGAGCACGCGCTCTGCGTCGAGAAGGTCCGTTTTATCGGCGATTCCGTCGCGGCGGTGGCCGCGACGACCGAGGAGACGGCGACCGCCGCGCTCGATCTCATCAAGGTCGTCTACGAGCCGCTCAAGTCCTTTGACTCTGCCGAAGCGGCCGTCGCGCATCCCGAGCCCCAAATCCACGACTACGCCGATAGCGGCAATCTCCACAAGCTCATCAATCTCGAGTTCGGAGACGTCGAAGCCGGAATCGGCGAAGCCGATCTCGTACGGGAAGATCTCTTCTTCTTCGAAGGCAACACGCATCTGCCGATGGAGCAGCACGCCGCCGTGGCGATGTGGTCACCGGATGGGAAGCTGACGCTGTGGACGTCGACCCAGACACCCCACTACGTCCATCGCGCGCTCGCCAAGGTGCTGGAGCTCCCCGCCGCGCGCATTCGTGTGATCGCGACGCCGAACGGCGGCGGCTTCGGCGGCAAGAGCGATCCGTTCAATCATGAGATTGCGGTCGCCAAGCTCGCCATGATCACCGGCAGGCCGGTGAAGATCACGCTGACGCGCGAAGAGGTTTTCTACTGTCACCGCGGCCGCCACCCGACGCTGATGTGGGTACGCACCGGTGTGAAGCGCGACGGCGCAATCACGGGCATGCACTTTCGCTCGCTGCTCGACGGTGGCGCCTATGGCTCCTACGGCGTTGCGAGCACGTACTACACGGGTGCACTGCAAACGGTGACTTACAATGTCCCGCGCTATCACTTCCAGGGCGCCCGCGCCTTCACGAACAAGGCGCCGTGCGGTCCCAAGCGCGGTCACGGCACGCCGCAGCCCCGCTTCGCGCTCGAGGTGCACCTCGACAAGATCGCCGAGCAGCTGGAAATCGATCCCGCGGAGCTCCGTCTGCGGACGCTGGTCCCACCCAACTCCCTCACGGCGAACTATCTGCGCGTGGGCTCGATGGGACTCGGCAAATGCATCGCGAAAGTGGTCGAAGGATCGGACTGGAAGAAGAAATTTCGCAAGCTGCCGGAGGGGCGCGGTGTCGGGCTCGCGTGCTCGAGCTACATCTCGGGCGCCGGCCTGCCGATCTACTGGAACAACATGCCGCATTCAGGCGTGCAGCTGAAATGCGACCGCGGCGGCGGCGTCACGGTGTTCTGCGGCTCGACGGAAATCGGACAGGGATCCGATTCGATCCTCGCCTACATCATCGCCGAAGTGCTGGGCATCGATCCGTTCGACATCGCGGTCGTCACCGCGGACACCGATCTCACCCCGGTCGACCTCGGCAGCTACTCGAGCCGCGTCACGCTCATGACCGGAAACGCCGCGCTGCAAGCCGCCGAGCGCGCGCGTCAGGTCCTCGCGCTGCATGCGGGGAAGAAGCTCGAGGTGCCCGTCGAGCGTCTTACGTTTGCGGACGGCCGCGTATTCGATTCCAGGGATCGCCAGCGCGGGGTGTCGTTCGCGGAGGCGGTCCAGCTGGCCGAGGCCGCCGAAGGAACGATCGGGACGGTCGGTTCCTACACGCCGCCGATGAGCGCCGGGAAATACCGCGGAGCCGGCGTCGGGCCATCGCCCGCGTATTCGTACAGCGCCTGCGTGGCCGAAGTGGACGTCGATCCCGAAACGGGCATCGTGCGCGTGCCCACCATCTGGATCGCGCACGACGTGGGCCGATCGATCAACGCCGCGTCTGTGATCGGACAGGTCGAGGGCTCGATCTACATGGGCCTCGGCGAGGCGCTGATGGAGGAGATGACTTACCGCGGCGATCTCAAAGTGGTCCACAAGATCCCTTCCCTGCTCGAATACAAGAGTCCTACGACGCTCGAGATGTGCGATGTCGTCACGTATCTCATCGAGGACCCTGACCCGAACGGCCCCTTCGGGGCGAAGGAAGTCGGCCAGGGCCCGCTGCTCCCGGTGATGCCGGCCGTGGCGAACGCCGTGTACGACGCCGTCGGGGTTCGGGTCGACGAGGTGCCGGTCACCCCCGAGAAGGTGCTCAAGGCACTGCGGGGAAAGGGGAAAGGGGAGGGGGGACGGGTAGGGCCCAAGAGCTTCCCTGATATCCCCTGGCCTGAACCCACGCGCATCCCCACACCTCAGGAAGGTGGGGACGGAAAGGCTGTGTCGCTCGCCAAGGTCTGAACGTCTCTCCTGGACACCCCATCCGGAGCGACCATGCCTGTCTATCCCGTCCGACTCATCCTGTTGCTCATCGGCGCGCTCATCGCGCCAACAACCCTCGCCGTCGTCGAAACCGGAAGCATCGCGGGTCACGTGCGCGATGCCACCACCAGCAAGCCCATCGTCGGAGCCAATGTCGTCGTGGTCGGGACTTCCCTTTCGACGGTGACGGACGGCAACGGTCATTACATAATCACGAACGTTCCGGTGGGGACCTACACGGTGGTTGCACGGTTCATCGGTTACGCGTCAGGCGAGCAGAAGAGGATTCGCGTCACGGCAAACGCGACTGCGGTCGCGGATCTGACCATCGCGTCGAGCCCGATCGCATTGCAGGAAGTCGTCGTGACTGGACTCTATGGGTCGCGTGCGGCGAATGGCGTCGTCCGCGTTCGTGGTGCCACCGCTCTCGGATACTTGGGGTCCGAAGCCGACGCGCTTCCAGCCCAGCGATTCGACAGCGCCGAGGCTTGGCGCTACCAGCGCCAGCCGGGCAACCGCGAACAGTATGACGAGATCGTCGAGAATTCCTTCATCGCCGTCGCCGCCGATCCCCTGTCGACCTTCTCGATCGACGTCGACCGCGCGTCCTACAGCAACATGCGGCGCTTCATCATGCAGGACGGCCAGCTGCCGCCGCGCGACGCGGTCCGAATCGAAGAGCTCGTGAACTACTTCCCGTATGACTACGCGGAGCCCGAGGGCGACGACCCACTCGCGATCCACACCGAGGTCGTACCCGCGCCCTGGAAGCCGCAACACCAGCTGGTGCGCATTGGCCTCCAAGCGCGACGCGTCAAGGTAGAGAACCTGCCAGCGTCGAATTTCGTGTTCCTGCTCGATGTTTCCGGCTCGATGATGCCGGCGAACAAACTGCCCCTCGTGAAATCGGCGATGCGGTTGCTCGTGAATCAGCTCCGCGCCAAAGACCGCGTCGCGATGGTCGTGTACGCCGGTTCGGCGGGCCTTGTGTTGCCGTCCACACCGGGCGACCAGAAGGACAAGATTCTCGACGCCATCGAGCGGTTGGAGGCGGGTGGGAGCACGGCAGGCGGCGAAGGGATTCGCCGCGCCTACGACGAGGCAGTCGCCACCTTCATCCGCGGCGGCAACAACCGCGTGATTCTCGCCACCGACGGCGACTTCAACGTCGGCCCTTCGAGCGATGCGGAGATGGTGCAGCTGATCGAAGAGAAACGCCGCACGGGGGTGTTCTTGACCGTGCTCGGCGTCGGTGAAGGCAACCTCCAGGCGGCCAAGATGGAGAAGCTCGCCGACAAGGGTAACGGCAACTACGCTTATCTGGACAACATTGCCGAGGCACAGAAGGTCCTGGTACACGAGCTCGGCGGCACGCTCTACACCGTCGCGAAAGACGTGAAGATCCAGGTGGAATGGAATCCCGCGCGCGTGCGCGCCTACCGGCTGATCGGCTACGAGAACCGGATGCTGCGCAACGAGGATTTCGCCGACGATAAGAAGGACGCCGGCGAAGTCGGTTCCGGCCACTCCGTCACCGCCCTGTACGAAGTGGTGCCCGTCGGCGTCAACACCGATGTGACGATCCGCATGCCGGATTCGCTCCGCTACCAGCATCGCAATGCTCAGTCGACCAGTGCGGCCGGTCCTGAGCTCTTGTTCGTGAAAGTCCGTTACAAGCAGCCCGACGGCGATCAGAGCCGCCTGATCTCGCAACCAGTGCTGGCTCAGGCAGGTCAGGCGCCCTCGGTAGACTTTCAGTTTCAGGCGGCGGTCGCCGAGTTTGGCCTGTTGCTGCGGAATTCGGACTTCCGCGGGAAGGCCGACCTCGGCCATGTGATCGCGGCCGCCCGCGAGGCGCGCGGGAACGACGCGGACGGCTATCGCGCCGAGTTCGTGCGCTTGGCCGAGACCGTGCGCGGGATCGGGTTGGCGCGGAAGGACGGATCGCATTAGCCGACTGGACGGAAACGGAGCCGCGGCGTAAGGTCACCTTATGCCGCGGCTCCTCGCGCAGGCCATCGCGTGTGGTGTACTCGTTGTTGCGCTCACAAGGCCGGCCGCCGCCGCTCAGACTTTGCGCGGGGACGTCCGGGCTCTCGAGACGAACCTGCCCCTCCCCTTCAGCACCGTTGTGCTTCAACCCGGCGTCACGGGCCGGTTCACCAACGACTCCGGCGCCTTTGCATTCCACGATCTCGCGCGAGGAGACTACCGGGTGATCGTTCGCGCGATCGGGTACCTCCCGTTCGATTCGGTCATCGCGGTGGCGGGAGACACGATCGTGCTACATCTGGCGCTGCGGCCGCTCGCGATCGAGCTGCCGCCTGTGACGGTGGTCGCAACGCGCGCATGCGTGCGCCCGGGTCCCCCGGCTCGCGACTCCGAGCCCGAGCTCGCGGCGATCTTCGATCAGCTGCGCGAGAACGCCGCGCGCTATCGGCTATTGTCC
>DASWEL010000024.1:0-12748 GCA_036394755.1 Gemmatimonadales bacterium
CACGAACCTGGAGCTCGCGCGCACCAGGCTGGCGATGCTCGAGCAACTCCCGATCCGGTTACTCGGCGTGCTGCTGAACGACGTCCAGCCAGGCGAGATGTACGGCTACTACAGCTACACGTACGCGGGCGGCTACGCCGCGGTCGATGAGGGCAGTGGTACGCAGGTCGCCCGGCGGCGGATGCAGGGCGTACTCTAGCTGCTAGTGGTACGGTTGCAGCCAGGCGTCGGGCAGATCGGTTCGCGCCTGCTGTAACGCCGCGGTGGCGCGCAGCATCAACTCGGCCGAATCGATCTCGGCGCTATGAAAGTCGCTGACCCCATGATAGCCGGCGCGGAGTCGAAAACGGCCATTGGGGGGAGTTGCGGCCGGTTGGGCGAGAATCGCGGCGGCGAGTCGCTCCGCGAGGTGTCGCGCTTGCGGGGCGTCCATATCGACGGCCACGACCGCAAACGCGTGGT
Source organism: Gemmatimonadales bacterium (assembly GCA_036394755.1). GTDB lineage: Bacteria > Gemmatimonadota > Gemmatimonadetes > Gemmatimonadales > GWC2-71-9 > 20CM-2-65-7. The sequence goes on from DASWEL010000024.1 coordinate 463, forward strand.
GATTCAGGCGGCCGATGGCGTCCGAGTGTCGGGCGCTGGAGCGGATGGCCGTGGCGATGCGGCGCAGGAGCCACAGCGGTAGATCGCCCTGTGCACCGTCGTTGCCCACCGGCTCCTGGTCAGGCGCCAACAGCACGCAGCCCAGCGCCGCGTGGCGGCGCGTTGCCTCCGCCCCCAATTCCGCCGCGCGTCGCGTCAGGCCCCGCACGTTGTACACACCCGTTATCTCGTCGACCAGTCCCTGCGAGCGTGCCTGGTCGGCGTCCAGCTTGGCCGGCACGAACACGTTGAGCGCGGCGATCAGCTCCTCGGCATCGAGGGGCTCACCCAGACAGCCCCACGCGCCAGCCCGAAGCGCGGCGAGCCGGTCCCGCCGTGTCGGCGGGCGTGGCACGACCAGAAACACCGGGGTGCTCGGCGAGATGAGCCCCTCGTCGTACAGGTCGCGGCACAGGGTGTAGCCGTCTCCATCCGCGAGCTCTTCGTCGATGATGAGTGCGTCGGGGGGATCATGCCGAATGCGCGCGAGCGCCTGCGCGACGGTGTACGTGTTGTGCACCACGTGCCCCAACGGAGTGAGGATGCTCGCCAGGGAGCGGCTGGTCCATTCCTGATTGCTGGTGATGACGATGTCGGTCGGGTGGGGCGACAACGCTGTCGGGAGGGACAAATCGTTACCTCTCGGGGCCGAGGCCCCGAACCGGTGCTGCCGTGGCCGATCGGACATCACCGACGCTTCGCCTGCAGGACTCGTGCGCGCCGCCCCGGGGACGAATGTGACGATAATGTTACCGTGCGCAACAAGTTACTAGACGGGGGGGGGCGCGGGGAGCGGCTGAACTGATGCACCGTGACTACAGCGGCGCGACCACCCGTGGTGCGCCGCGCACGCACCCCCGCCGCGCCGGGAGCAGGTCGCGCTCTAAGTGCCCGGCTGATGGGCGGTTGGGCGCCGCGCTCGGGGCGGGCAGCTCGCGGCCCGGAATTTGTATTGCTTGCCGGCATGCACTGCCGCCGCTGTAAAACGCCGGCACCCGGCGCCTCGAATGGCACAGCGTCGGGGCCCACAGGGGCGGGGGGGGTGCACGTGTGGGGTGCCGACCGCATCAGCGGACTGCGGTGCGGGCGCTGCGGCATCCTGCTCGGCGCTGAGGACATCGCGCAACTGCTCGGAGAGAAGGCCTCACAGCTCGCGCAGTTCGGGCTGGCCTCCACACGATACGACGTCCGACCGCCCGCGCCGGAATCACCGACGCTGACGCGCGCGCTCCGTCTCTGGAAGGGCTGACCATGTGCGGCATCATCGGCTACACCGGCGACGGCCGCCGCGAGGCAGCACCGATTCTGATTGCGGGGCTGGGACGCCTCGAGTACCGCGGCTATGACTCCGCAGGTCTCGCGCTCCAGACCGAGCACGACCTCGTCACGCGCAAGCTCGCCGGCCGGGTCGCGGGCCTGCAGGCGCTGCTGGCGCGGTCGCCGGTGCACGGCGCCACCGGGATCGCCCACACCCGTTGGGCCACGCACGGCGCGCCCACCACGCGCAACGCGCACCCGCATGTGGATTGCCGCGAGCGCATCGCCCTCGTCCATAACGGCATCATCGAGAACGCCGACGCATTGCGCTCGGCGCTGGAGGGGACGGGCCACACCTTCGGAACCGAGACCGACACCGAGACGCTGGTCCACCTGATCGAGGACTCCCCGGGAGATACGCTCGAGGCCCGCGTGATCGCCGCGCTCGAGCACGTCGTCGGCACGTACGGCATCGCGGTGATGTCGGCCGACGAGCCGGGCAAAATCGTCGTGGCGCGCCAGGGGTCGCCGGTGCTGCTCGGGATCGGCGAAGACGAATACTTCGTCGCGTCCGACGCGTCGGCGATCCTCGAGCACACGCGCTCGGTCGTGCATCTCGACGACGGCGACATCGCGGTGCTCACGCCCGACGCCTACCACGTCATCGACCGGGAGTCGCACGTCCAGCTGCGGGCGGTGAACGACGTGACCTGGGACCTCGACGCGATCGAGCTGAACGGCTACGCGCACTTCATGCAAAAAGAGATCGCCGAGCAGCCGGACACGGTACGCAGCACGCTGCGCGGGCGGCTCGTGTTGGACGAAGGGATCGCTCGGCTCAACGGCCTGAACCTGAGCCCCACCGAGTGCGCGGCGATCCGTCGCATCACCATCGTGGCGTGCGGCACGTCCTGGCACGCCGGTCTGGTGGGACGCCATATCATCGAGGCGCTGAGTCAGATTCCGGTGACCGTCGAGTACGCCTCCGAGTACCGCTACCGCCGGCAGCTCGCACAACCCGGGACCCTGACCATCGCGATTTCGCAGTCGGGCGAGACGGCCGACACGCTCGAGGCAATGCGCGCCGCGCGTGCCGCGGGCTCGCGAGTGATCGGGCTCGTGAACGTCGTGGGCAGCACGATTGCGCGCGAGTCGGACGGCGGCATCTATCTCCATGCCGGTCCCGAAATCGGCGTCGCCTCGACCAAGGCGTTCACGTCGCAGATCACGGCGCTCGGGCTGCTGGGACTCTACCTGGGCAATGAGCACGGGCTGCCGCTCGAGGAACGCCAGGAGTTGGCGTGTCGCCTGGCTCAGCTGCCCACGCTCGTGGCCCGCACGCTGGAGCTCGAGCCGCAGGTGCGCGTCCTGGCCGAGCAGTTCGCCCACGCGCCCAACGCGTTGTATCTGGGACGCGGCGTGAACTTCCCGGTCGCGCTCGAGGGTGCCCTCAAGCTCAAGGAGATCAGCTATATCCACGCGGAGGGCTATCCCGCGGCGGAAATGAAGCACGGCCCCATCGCGCTGATCGACGCCAACATGCCGGTCATCTTTGTCGCGCCGGCCGACGAGGTCTACGCCAAGGTCGTCTCCAACATGCAGGAGGTGCGCGCGCGGGGCGGCCGCATCGTCGCGATCACGACCGAAGGCAACGGCGACCTCGGTACTCTGGCCGACCACCAACTGCGGGTCCCCGCCACGGCCTCGCTGCTGTCACCCATCCTGACCGTAATCCCATTGCAGTTATTGGCCTACCACGTCGCCGTACTGCGGGGCTGTGATGTAGACCGGCCGCGCAACCTCGCGAAGAGCGTGACGGTCGAGTAGAATCCGCTGCCCATGTCGCTCATTCGCTGCTTGTACGTTTTCGTCGTCGTCGCCGTGCTCGGCCTCATCGCCGCGCCGTCCGCGATCGCGCAGCAATCGAACCAGGGAACGATCGTGGCAACGCGCGAGCACCTGCGCGATGAGCTCGCGCGGCTCGAGCGCGCGGGCGCGAGTGGACAGGCCGCAGCCTCCTTGATTCGCACGCGGCTGGAGAGCGGCGACTTTCAGGCGGGCGACCGGATCGCGATCCGGGTCGAAGGCGAACCGCAGCTCACCGACACGTTCGTCGTGACGACGGGGGCGGCGGGAGGGGGGGGGCCCCAGCTCGAGTTGCCGCAGGTCGGAGTCGTGTCGTTGCAAGGCGTCCTGCGCTCGGAGCTGAAGGGCCGGCTCGAGACGCATCTCGCGCAATTCCTCCGCAATCCTGCGGTGCAGGTGCAGCCGCTGATTCGTCTGTTGATCGACGGCGAAGTGGTGCGGCCCGGTTATTATGCTGCGGCGCCGCAACACCCGCTCGCCGACGTCATCACGGAGGCCGGCGGTCTGACGCAGCGTGCCAAGGCCGCAGGAATGCGCGTCGAGCGCGGCGCGACGTCGATCTGGAGCGGCGCGCCGTTGCGGGACGCGTTGGGGCGCGGCTACTCGATCGATCAGCTCAATCTGCGCGCGGGCGACCGCCTCTTCGTGCCCACCCGTGGTGACTCCGAACGCACCGTCCGGATCATCGGCGTACTCGTCACGATTCCACTCGCCATCTTCACCATCACGCGGCTGCGTTGATAACTGTGAGCGATTGCCTGCAACGATGGCCCTGGTCCTAGGGGTTTCCAGTAGAGGATTTCCCAGGGGTTTTCCCGCACCAGTCGATTTTGCCGCGCCACGTCTGGGTTTTCTGAGCCCATGGCGGCGTGAAAAGGGGGGTGTAACTTTCCTGCGCCCCAGAGACCAACGGTCGGGATGTCCCTACAGCCGATAAATGCGCAGTTGAGCAGCTCATCCCCCGACGTGCGTTCCTCGCGATCGGGCATTTCAGCGCTACCCTCGAAAATCCAACAAGCCGCCGCGCAGCAACTCGTCGCACAGTGGTCCGCCGATCTCGGCACACCACCCACTGCGAGTGAAGTGGCGGAGGTCATGGGGCTCCTGCTGGCCGCTGTTTTGGAGGCCCAAGTCACAGATTCGGTGGTCATCGACTCGCGCGCGCACTCGCTGCTGGGACGCCGTTTGCTCACCGATTTGCGCGGGGAACTGCTGCGCAACTGGAAAGCCGCGGGCGTGCCCGAGACCGATCTGGTGCCGTTGCTCGCCGCGTTCGAACAAGTCCGCGACACGATCTCGCCCGACGCTCCGCAATCATTCTCCGCCCAGCTCGCCGGCACGGACGGGCTGCGCCTGTTGATCGACGTCGTGCACGACCTGCGCTCGCCGCTGACGTCGATTCTCTTCCTGGCCGAGACGATACAGCGCGGACAGAGCGGGCCGGTCACCGACGTGCAGCGCCGCCAGCTCGGTATCATCTACACGGCCGCGCTCGGTCTCAGCTCGGTCGCGAGCGATATCATCGACCTCACGCGCAGTCAGATGTTAGTGGAGCTCAAGCCCGTGCCGTTCTCGATCGGTGGGGTGCTCGAGTCGGTGCACGAGATCGTGCGTCCGATCGCCGAGGAGAAACAGCTCTCGGTCCGGTTCATACCACCGGGCGTCGATGAGCGGCTCGGGCATCCGGTCGCGCTGAGCCGCGTACTCCTCAACCTGACGAGCAACGCGCTCAAGTTCACGAACCAGGGATACGTCGAAATCAGCGCGCGCGACGTCGCGCCGGGCCGCGTCGATTTCGCCGTGGCGGACAGCGGCAGGGGCATCGATGCAGCGAGGATGCCGACGTTGTTCGATCCCGTGCGCCGGGGGCGTCCGAGCGGCCAGCGCGACGAGCACATCTCCAGACTCTTCTCGCAAACCGGACTCGGGCTCAGCATTTGTCGCAAGCTGGTCGCGACGATGGGCTCCGAGCTTCAGGTCGAGTCACGCGTGGGGTGGGGAACCCGCTTCCACTTTACGCTGGAGCTCCCGCCCTGTGCGTCGCGCCGCCCGCCGAGCCGCGTCAGCGGCCCAGGCAAGCGGACCGCAGAGCGCCGGCGCGTGACCCCGGACCCGCGGGTCGATTAGGTCGCGTCGACCGCGCGGCGCGCGCGCGCCAGCAGCTCGTGCGGATCGATCTGCGGCGCGCCGTTCGAACTGCTGAAGCCGCTCTTCAGAGGCCGGGCCAGTCCGGCCCGCGCCGCCACCGTACCGCCCAATCGCTTGATCAATCGCGCTGCGCCGGCCGCGTCCGTCGCGGGAGCGAACACGGCGAACTCGCGCGGTCCGGTCCGGCCAATGGCGTCGGAAATCCGGCCCTCGTGTTTGAACGCCGCTGCGACGCCATCGCCTTCCCCATTCCCGTCGCGAAACACGATGCAGCTGAGCGGCAGGTGCTGGCGCACGCTGAGCGTGGCCAGCTCCTGGGACCGCCGCTCCATCCCGGCGGTGTTGTACAGGCCGCTGGCGCGGTCGAGCAGGCCTTCCGCGCCGACGCGTTCTACTTCGAGCTTGGCCTGGACGAACACGCCGAGGCGCAGCACCAGGTCCTCGGGATCGAGCGGATCGCCCCGCAGGTCCCAGGCGCCGGCCCGCAGCGCTTCGAGCTGCTCGCGACGGGTCGGGTAGCCGCGGCGAATCAGGACGATCGCGGCGGCGGGGGAGAGCATCGGATCGGCGCGGAGGGTACGGCAGAAGTCAAAGCGCGGCGGGTGCGCGAGCTCGGCATCGAGCACCACCCCGTCGGGCTGCCGGCCGCGAACCAGGGCGAGGGCGGATGCGGGATCGCCGGCCGGCAGGACGCGGAAGCCGCCCGGCTCGAGCACGCTTGCGAGCGAACGGAGTAGCACCTCGTCGCGAATCGCTAGGAGGATGAGCGGCGAGGGCTGTGTGGGTGGACCGGCAGGGGCGGTCATAAGTAGGAGGCGGGGGTAAACCTACGCCCCCCGGTTTGCGCCATAAGTGACCCCGGTCACACCGATTGCAGAAGTGCCCAGGAAGTGAAGTATTAAGGAATGGCACCCGTGCGACTCGTGCTGGCAGATGACCATCTGGTGCTTCGGCAGGCCCTCAGGGCCCTGCTCGAGCAGCGCGGCATCGAGGTCGTAGCCGAGGCGGCGGACGGCCGCGGCGCGATCGAGGCGGTCACCAAGCACTCCCCGGATGTCGTCGTCCTGGATGTCCTGATGCCGGGGCTCAATGGCGTGGATGCAGCGCGCGAGATTGCGCGCACCTCGCCGGCCTGCCCCATCATTCTCCTTTCGGGTGTGAACGACACGCGCTTCGTCACGGAGGCGCTGAAGGTCGGCGTGCGGGGCTTCGTCCAAAAGAGCCAGGGCTGCGACGATCTGGTCCAGGCGATCGAGGAGGTTCGCGAAGGCCGCCTGTACGTGAGCCCGGGCGCTTCCCAGGCGATCGTGGATGCCTGCGCGGCTGCCGAGGGCGGTGATGGGGGCGGCGGCCCGTCGCTCACGCCGCGCGAACGGCAGGTGTTGCAGCTTGTTGGAGAGGGGCGATCCACCAAACAGATCGCCGAAGTGCTCCACATCAGCGTCAAGACTGCGGAGTTTCATCGGGGGCGTTTAATGAAGAAACTCAATGTCCACGACACGGCGAACCTGGTTCGCTATGCCATTCGGGAGGGCTGGATAGCGCCCTAGCGGGCGAATGATCAATGATCATTGGACATTGATCATTCCCCGGGTGAAACCCGGGGCTTTCCCTAGTGTAGACAGTCCCGTGCCCCCACAGCGGGTTACTCCCCTTCCGACTCCGGTACCGTCGCGGAACGTACTTCCGGCTCATCCATTCGGTACAGACGTCCGCTGCGTCCCCTGCAAGGTTCTCAAGAACGCCATTCGGGCCCTGCTCGCGCGGTGGGGCCAGCGCCCGCGCTCAACGGGTGAAGATGAAGTCGGTGAGCTGTTGGGATTGGTCGCCTCCGCGATTCACGAGGCGTGGTTCTCCGCCACGCAGGCCGTTGCGGTACAACCCACCATCGAGCCGCGCATTCACTCATCGCTGGGCCGGCGCCTGCTCGAGCTGCTGCGCAACGAAGTTGTGGAGGGATGGCGCGCGGTCGGCGTGCCGGACACCGAGCTGCTGCCGCTCTTCAGCGCGATGGAGCGGGTGCGCGTCGCGATCCAGCCCAATTGGGCCCAGACGTTTGCGCAGCAGTTGTCCGGGAGCGACGGCCTGGCGCTGCTGACGGACGTCGCGCACGATCTCCGTTCGCCGCTCACATCCATCCTCGTGCTCGCCGAGACGCTGCAACGGGGCGAGTCGGGAACGGTGAACGACTCGCAGCGACGGCAGCTCGGCCTGATCTACATGGCGGCGCTGGGGCTCTCGACCGTCGCCAGCGACATCATCGAGTTCGCGCAGGGCGGCGATCAGCTGGTGGAGCAGGAGCCGTCCGCGTTCTCGGTCACCGCGATGCTCGAGGCGGTGCGCGACATCGTGCGCCCCATCGCCGAAGAGAAGCAGGTCGCCGTGCGCCTCGTGGTACCGCCGCATGACGAGCGCACGGGGCATCCGGTCGGGTTGAGCCGCGTGCTGCTCAACCTGACGACCAACGCGCTCCGGTTCACCACCGAGGGCTACGTCGAGATCTCGGCGCAGGAGGTAGGCGAGAATCGCCTCGAGTTTTCGGTGCGCGATACCGGCAGCGGGATTCCCCGCGAGAAGCTCACGACGCTGTTTCAGCCGCTGCGCAAGGAGGCGGGCCGGCGCGGCCAGCTGTTTTCCCAGACCGGCCTGGGGCTGGCGATCTGCCGCCAGCTGGCGACGGCGATGGGTTCGGAGCTGCAAGTGGAATCGCGGATCGGATGGGGGACGCGGTTCTTCTTTGCGATCGACCTGCCGGTCGTCGCCGCGCGCCGCTCCGGGCCCCGCGGCGCACCGCGCAAGACCGGCGTGCATCCCGTGCGCAACAGCGGCTCGCATGCGCCGCGCGCCAGCGACCCGAAGGGCCACCGGCGCACGTCCTAACGCAACGCGTTGCGGGCGCGATCCAGCAAATCTGTTGGCGAGGGCGGTGTGGGTTGGGGCAGGCTGGTGGAGGTTCGCGCGCCCGACGGACGCTTCGCTGCGGGCGCCGCGCTGATACCCGCGCGCAACTTTACCGCGGCCGCGCGGGAAACCGCATCCGTGATGCGCTGCACCAATCCTTCGGCGCCGGTCTCATCGGTCGCGGGCGCGAAGACCGCGAACTCCGCGGGACCGGTGCGGCCCATGACATCCGAAATGCGGCCCGCGCGCTGCAACGCCTGCGCCAGGCGATCCGCCGCGCCGGCGCTGAGATCGCCATTGTCGGGTTGAAAGACCACACAGGCGAGCGGCAGGCCTTGGCGCGCGGTGAACGCGGCCAGCTCGGCGGAGCGCCGGTTGATACCGGTGTCATTGTAGAGGCCGCTCGCGCGGTCGATCATCCCCTCGGTGCCGAGGCGATCGACCTCGAGCTTCCCCTGGACGTAGACGCCGAGACGCAGGATCAGCTCTTCCATGTCGAGCGGATCGCCGCGCAGTTCCCACGCGCCGGCGCGCAGCGCTTCGAGTTGCTGCGCGCGCAGGGCCGGTCCCGCGGTCGTGAGAATGATCGGCGTCGCGCGCGAAATGGCGGGATCGGCGCGCAGCGCGCGGCACAGCGCCAGGTTGTCGCTGGCCCGCTGATCGAGCCCCATGTCGAGCACGATGCCGTCGGGCGCGTAGCGCCGCGCCAGCTCCAGCACCTGCTGCCGCTTGGTCGTGGCCATGACCCGATACCCGCCCTGCGTCAGCACGCTCTCGAGCGATTCGGTCAGCCACTTGTCGGCATTCCCCAGCAGGACTAGGGGCTCGTTCGGCATGGGTGCGTTATGTTAGCGGTTATGGGACCAACCGCCAGAAGTGCGACGCTCGCTGTCCTTGGCGTCGCCGTACCGGCATGCGCGACGTTGCGAAACGCTCTGGCCTTCGAGGAGCCCCAGATCGCACTCCAGGAAATCAACGTGACCGGCCTCGGCATGACTGGCGGCACACTCGACCTCGTGTTCGATGTGTACAACCCGAATCAGTATCGGTTGCGCAGCACGCGGCTCGAAGTTGGTCTGGAGCTGGCCAGCACGGACTTCGGGGAAGCCCTTATAGACAAACCCCTGGATCTGTCCCCTCAAAACCATAGCCGCGTGGTCATGCCCGTGCGGTTTACGTGGGCGGGGGTGGGCGCGGCCGCCCGCTCACTGCTCCAATCGCAAGAATTGCCCTATGGAATTACCGGGGCTGTGATACTGGATACACCCCTTGGGGAGCGTAGGGTACAGTTGAAGAGTAATGGCAAGGTGCCACTCAGGAAGCTTATTCCATGAGTTCGGTTCACCCCGGGGCGCCGCCCCGGGGTCAGCCGCGCTTCGAACACGCTCGAGTCTCGGCTAGCCCCGGGCCGGTGGCCCGGGGTAAACGAAAAAGGAGAACGCAGTATCCGTAAGCTTATTGAGATTCAGTCTCCAATTGAACGTGCATTTCTCGTGGGTGCGCCCCGTAAGGGCTCCGATGACGCAGTCCACGTCGACGAGCACCTCGAAGAGCTCAAGCGCCTCGCCGACACCGCCGGTGCCGAGGTCATTGGTCGCACCGTCCAGCGCATCGACGCCCCCTCGCCCAACTTCTATCTCGGCCAGGGCAAGGTCGAATCGTTGAAGGACGAGCTCGCCTCGGCAGGCGCGACGTTGCTGCTGTTCGACGAGAGCCTCACGCCGGTGCAGGGCGTGAAGCTCGAGAAGAGTCTCGGGGTGCGCGTGATGGACCGCACCGAGGTCATTCTCGACATCTTCGCGACGCGCGCGCGCAGCCACGAAGCGAAGCTGCAGGTCGAGCTGGCGCAGCTCGAGTATCTGTTGCCGCGTCTGACGCGCATGTGGACCCACTTGTCGCGTATCCGCGGCGGTATCGGCCTCAGGGGACCGGGCGAAACCCAGCTCGAAACCGACCGCCGCGCGATCCGCCGCAAGATCTCCGCGCTCAAGAAGCGGCTCAAGGACGTCGCCGAGCATCGCGCCAATCAACGGCAGGGACGGCGCGATCTCCCCACGGCCGCGCTGGTGGGCTACACGAACGCCGGGAAGTCGAGCCTGCTCAAGGCGCTCTCGGGCCACGACGTGTTCATCGAGGACCGGCTGTTCGCCACGGTGGATACGCTCGCGCGAGAGGTCGAGGTGGGCGAAGGCTATCGCTATCGGCTGACGGATACGGTGGGGTTCATTCGGAAACTGCCACACCATCTGGTAGCATCATTTCGAGCGACGTTGGAAGAAGCAGAAGATGCCGATCTGCTGCTGCACGTGATCGACGCCAGTCATCCGGGGTGGGAGGAGCAGGTGGACACCGTTGAGCGGGAATTGCGGAATGCGGATTTCGGATTGCGGATTGGCAAGGCAAGTCCCGAGCGCAAGCGAGTGATCTACGTCTTCAACAAGGCAGACCTCTTGCCAGACCCGGAGGGCTTTCTCGCGCTGGTCCGAGAGACGTACCCTCACGCGTTACTCACCTCGGCGAATCCGCAATCGGCAATCCGCAATCCGCAATTGCGTGTCGAAGATCTCCGCCTCGCACTCCGTACCTCGGCCCAGGCACTGAGACCGATTGCTGAGATACGGGTGCCTATCGGCGATGGGAAGTTATTGGCGACGCTCCATCGCGACGCCGAGATTCTGGAGCAGCAGCAGACGAATGGTGTGGTCACGTTGCGGGCGCGCATTGAAGCGCGGCTCCTCGGCCGGCTCCGACAGGAAGGCGTGGAGGTGGTGCTCGGATGAAGCGATACGAATGTTTCCTGTTGCTGCTTGCGGGGTGCAAAGGCTTCATCGACAGCCCCCCACCGCCGCCGCCGGGTCTGCCGGCGCTGCAGCGCGTCGGCAATTTCTCGAGCCCCGTCTATCTCACCGCGCCGCCGGCCGACACGCAGCGTCTGTTCGTGGTCCAGCAGGATGGCGCCGTGCGGGTGCTGCACCACGACACGATCCAGACGCGCCCGTTCCTCGACCTCCGCGGCCAGATCGCGTTCGGCGGCGAACAGGGGCTCTTGAGCCTCGCGTTCGATCCGCAGTATGCGACGAACGGCCGCTTCTTCGTGTACTTCACGAACCCGAACGGCGACATCCGCATCGTGCGCTACAACGTGTCGAACGATCGCGACAGCGCCGACGAAGCGACCGCCGACACGATCCTCAGCGTGGCGCACCCGCTCCAAAGCAATCACAACGGGGGGCAGCTGCAGTTCGGGCCCGACAACATGCTCTGGGCGGGGACGGGGGACGGGGGCGGCGGCGGTGACCCCGATGGCAACGGCCAGAACAAGCACGCGCTGCTCGGCAAGCTGCTGCGGCTCGATGTCAGCGGCGCGAGCGGCTACGCCATTCCGACCGACAATCCTAGCCGCACGGACACCTCGTTCGCGCCCGAGGTGTGGTCGTACGGGCTGCGCAATCCGTGGCGCTTCTCGTTCGATCGCCAGACCGGGGATCTGTACATCGGGGACGTCGGGCAGAACCGCTACGAGGAAGTCGATGTCTCGACCACCTCGGCGCAGCGCGGCCGCGGCGTCAACTTCGGTTGGAATATTATGGAAGGGCTGCACTGCTACCCGAATGATCCGTGCACCACCACCGGCCAGTTACCGGTGGTCGAGTATCCGCATCTCGGGAACGCCTGCTCGATCACGGGCGGCTATGTGTACCGCGGCAGCGCGCTGCCGGTGCTCGCCGGCAACTATTTCTATGCGGATTACTGCCAAGGCTCGGTCCACAGCATCAAGTACCCAGGCAACACGACCCCGGGCGACTGGACCACGCTGCTCTCGCCCGGCGGCAACGTCAGCTCATTTGGGCAGGATGCCCGGGGAGAACTGTACATTCTCCAGCTCACGGGACCGGTCTGGCAAATAGTTCCCGCACCCTAGGTAACCAGTAGCCCATCGCCATCCCTCCCAACGCCCCAATCCATTCGTGGACGGGCGTTGGTCTCAGGCCTGTCAGCAGCGGCACGATCAGCAATCCGGCGATGACGAGTCCCATGGCGAGCCACCCTCCGCTCACCTGAGCCCCCCGCACCG
>DASWEL010000025.1:0-15810 GCA_036394755.1 Gemmatimonadales bacterium
GTCCGCGGGATGACCCGCCTTCTCGAGACCGGCCGAGAGCGCCATGCTGAAGCAGCCGGCGTGCGCGGCCGCGAGCAGCTCTTCGGGATTCGACCCTTTCTTGCCCTCGAAACGCGTGCCGAAGCTGAACGAGCCGCTGAATACCCCGCTTTGCGCTCTGAAGCTGCCTTTGCCGTCTCTGAGCTTGCCTTCCCAAACCGCGACGGCGTTGCTGGTCGCCATGATCGATCGCTCCGATGGTTACAGGGGAACGGGGAATCTGGCGAGACACCCGGCAGTTCGCTACGCTTCGAGACCCTTTCGGAGCGCACCTGATGGCGACCAAGAAGAAGCCGGCGGCCAAGAAGCGGGCCCGTCCCAAGGCGACAGCGAAGGTCCGACCGGGAGCCCGGCGGCAGCCGGAAACGCTGCGCCTGCGCGATATCACACCCACGTTCACCGCGACTGATCTCCAAAGAAGCATCGCCTTTTATCGTGACGTACTCGGCTTCGTCGTGGGCGAAGAGTGGCGCGAAAACGGCACGCTGGAGGGCTGCGAGATGCTCGCCGGGGCGGTGAGGTTCTATCTCACCCAGGACGATTTCGCCAAGGGTCGGGACCGCAAGAAGGGGATCGGCTCGCGGCTGAGCTGCACGACCGCGCAAGACCTCGACCGGTTCGCCGCCGAGGTCAAAGCACGCGGAGGCGCGCTCGACCAGGAGCCGATGGACATGCCGTGGGGCGAGCGCCTGTTCATGATCACCGATCCGGACGGCTTTAAGCTGACGTTCATTCAGGTGCGTTGACGCTCTCGCCTGCGGCGCGAGACGTCCTGCAGACTGTCGCAGCGACGCTCGTCGCCGACGGGCCGCCCGACCTGGGCGAGCGCGTCGCCCGAAAAATCGCCTCGCTGCCCCGCCCCGCCGATCGGCGTGAGCTCGATCTCCTGCTCCGCCTGCTCGACAGCAGCATCGTCAACCTGCTGGTCAGCGGCATCCCCCGATCATTCACACGCATGTCGCCCGCGGAGCGCGAACGCTGCCTGCGCGGTTGGGCGACGAGCCGCCTGCCGCAGCGTCGGAAAGCATTTCAGGCGCTGAAGCGCCTGACCACGGTCACCCATTACACCACGCCGGGCGTTGCCCGCGCGATCGGATACCCTGGACCCCTCGGGCCGCCGCCCGCGACGCCGAAACCGATTCGTCCCGTCGCGATCGAGCGCGACACCACACTCACGTGCGACATCGTCATCGTCGGCTCCGGTGCCGGTGGTGGCGTCGTTGCGGCCGAGCTCGCCGCCGCCGGGAAAGACGTCGTCGTGCTGGAGAAGGGCAGCTACCGGAACGAAGCGGACTTCACGCACCTGGAGGGGGACGCGCTCGAGACGCTGTACGATGCCGGTGGCCTGCTCGCGACGAGCGACCTCGGATTGGTCGTGCTGCAAGGCGCGACGCTGGGCGGCGGCACCGTGATCAATTACACGACCAGTTTCCCGACGCCGGAACCGGTGCGCCGGCAATGGGCGAAGGAACACAACCTGCCGCACTTGGAGAGCGCGGAATTCACGCGCTCGCTCGACGCCGTCGCGCGGCGGATCGGCGTCAACACTGATCACGCCAAGCCATCGGGGCGCGACCAGGTGCTCATCCGCGGCCTCGAGCAGCTGGGATGGCATCACGGATTGCTGCCGCGCGACGTGCGCAACTGCCCGCAGGATGATGCGTGTGGCTACTGCGGCATGGGATGCCGCCGGGGCGCGAAGCAATCGACGTTGATCACCTACCTGCAGGATGCGGCGCAGCGCGGCGCGCGCGTGGTCGTGAATTGCGACGCTCGCCGCGTCGTCATCGAACGGAGCGCCGCGACCGGCGTCGAGGCGCGCGTTGGCAACTTTGCCGTTATCGTGCGCGCCAAGGCCGTAGTTGTCGCCGCGGGCTCGGTGCACTCGCCCGCGCTCCTGCTGCGCTCCGGCGTCACGCTCCCCGCGCTCGGCCGCAATCTCGCGCTGCATCCCGCGACTGCAGTGCTCGCTGACATGGAGCACGAGGTGCGACCCTGGACCGGGACGGTGCAGGCCCATTATTCCGATCAATTCGCCGATCTCGATTCGGGCTACGGATTCAAATTCGAGACCGCTCCGATCCATCCGTCGCTCCAGGCGCTGGCGGCCCCGTGGGAATCGGCCGCCGGGCACCGCAACCGGATGGCCAAGCTGCCGCGGACCGCGCTCGTCGGCATCCTGCTGCGCGATCGCTTTGGCGGGCGTGTGCGCGTGGATCGCGATGGCGCCGCGGTCGTCGATTACCGGCTCTCGCGGTACGACCGCGCCCATCTGCGACACGCTATCGCGACCGCCGCCCAGTTGCTCGAAGCCGCGGGCGCACGCGACATCTGGCTGCCCCTCGCGCGCGACGTGAGCTACCGGCCGGACGGAAAGCATGCACGCCAGGACTGGCTCAGGCGCGTGGACGCAGCGGGCTGGGGACCGAACGAGATCCTGCTCGTCACCTTCCATCAGATGGCATCGTGTCGCATGGGGACCAACTCGGCCGCCTCGGTCGTGGATCCGGAGCATCGGCTGTGGGGAACCCGAGGCTTGTACGTGGCGGATGCGAGTACTTTCCCCAGTGCGTCCGGAGTCAACCCGATGCTTACCGTGATGGCGACGGCGCATCGCGCCGCCGCCGTCATGCTGACTCACTAGGAGAGCTACATGCTCGCGTTGCTGCTTGCGTTGCAACAATCCGTCGCCGACTCCTCGCCATTCCGCGCCCTGGCGCTTCCTCCCCCAACGCCGGCGCGCACTGTCGCGGGAGCGCCGGGGCCGCGCTACTGGCAGCAGCGCGCCGACTATACACTCGAGGCGACGCTCGACACAGCGACGAACATCCTGCGCGGCAGGGGCCGCATCTACTACGTCAACCGCTCGCCTGATGCGCTCGACCACGTCTGGGTGCAGCTCGATCAGAACCTGTTCGCTCCCGGTTCGACATCCACCGTGTTGAATCAGCCGCCGCTGCTGTTCGCCGGCGGGGTGGTCTTCGACTTCAGCGCGAAGGGATTCGTCGGCGGCATCACCGTCGATCGCTTCGCGGCCGCGGGGCGCCCGCTCACGACGAAGGTGTTCGGCACCATGATGCGGGTCGAGCTGCCGCGGCCCCTCGCGCCCAATCTCAGCATCACGTTCGATATTGCCTGGCACTTCCCGATTCCGCCGTATGGCGGCGGCCGCATGGGTCGCGTGGGCTCGCGCTTCTACGAGCTCGGCCAGTGGTATCCGCGCATGGCTGTGTACGACGACGTGCACGGCTGGAACACGCTACCATTTCTGGGCGCGGGCGAGTTCTATCTCGAATTCGGCGACTTCGATGTGAGCATCACCGTTCCGGCCGGATTCATGGTCACCGCGACAGGCGCGCTCGCCAATCCGACCGTCATTCGGACACCGCAGGAGCGTGCTCGGCTCGCGCGGGCGTTCACGTCTCCGGGGCAAGTCGTGCAGGTCATCACGCGGCAGGAAGCGATCGCCGGCGCCTCACGACCCGTGCCCGGGACCCGCACGTGGCGGTTCACCGCAAGCGGCGTACGCGACTTCGCCTGGGCCGCCGGCTCGGGGCTACGCTGGGATGCAAGCACGTGGGACGGGATCCTGATCCAGACGTTCTATCATCCCGACGCTGCGCCGTGGGAAGAAGCCAACACCATGCTCCGCTTTGCAGTCAAGCATTTTTCCGGCGCACTGGGCCGGTATCCGTGGCCGCAGATCTCGGCGGTGGAGGGGTTGATCGAGGGGATGGAATACCCGATGGTGATCTACTGTCCCTCGCTGCAGAAGCGCGAGGACCAGTACTGGGTGCTCATGCACGAGCTCGGGCATCAGTGGTTTCCGATGCAGGTCGGCTCGGACGAGCGGCGCTATCCGTGGATGGACGAGGGCTTCAACACGTTCGCCGATTACGACGCCGCCGAGGCGTTCTTCAAGGGCACGGCGTACGGCGATACGGTTCGGCGCGAGCTTCTCAGCGCGTATGCGGCCACGGCGATCCCGGGCAGCGAACAGCCGATGATCACCAAGCCGGACGAGGTGCGGCAGCTGTACTGGACGGCTTACCAGAAGCCGGCGCTGATGCTGTCGATCCTGCGGGACGCGGTCGTGGGCCGCGCGGAGTTTGATCGCGCGTTGCGCGAGTACGCGCGCCGCTGGAAGGGCAAGCATCCCCAACCCGCGGATTTCTTCCGGACGATGAGCGATCTGACGGGACGTGATCTCGACTGGTTCTGGCGCAGCTGGATTTACACGACGGCACGGTTGGATCAGGCCGTGGATTCGGTGCGCGCCAGGGACGACTCCACCTTCCTTTATTTATCGAATCGCGCCCAGATGGTCCTGCCGGTCACGTTGGAGCTGCGCTACGCCGACGGGACGACGGAGACGCGCAACCTGCCGGTCGAGATGTGGCACCTGGGGAGTCGCTTCACCTACCGCATGGCGACCGGGAAGCGCCTGGCGAGCGCCATGATCGATCCGCGCGCGATGTATCCGGACATCAACCGGGACAACAACATGTGGAAGCGATAGACGCAGGATAGAATTACAGTAGGGGCGCAGCATGCTGCGCCCCTACATGATTCTGGTCAGTTCGCCCGCCCGCTATTTGATCGGCCGGTTTTCGTCGTCGATCGCCTCGTCCACCGGATCCTTCCCACCGCCTGGGCCAAAACCCGTCTTGCCCGGATGATCCGGGATCGTGATGCTGACTTGGCCCACGTTGTTGGCGTAGTTCGACTCGCGGAGCGCGTGGCACAGGCCGGTCGCGGCATCGAGGAATCGGCAGGGATTCGTTGCACTGGGCACATACCCAGGGTTTACCTCGATGCGGATGATGTAATTGCCCGGCGGGATAACGGCTTGCCCATCGGCGCCGTCCAGCACGAAGTACTGGCCGCCGAGCCACTTGTAGTACTGATCCGCATAACCGACGCTGATTCCCTGGTTCCCGGGAACCGCGGCGGTATCGCCCCGCGCGGGCCGACCGCAGGCGCGGTACACCCAAGACTTGGGGGGCGCGGCATCGTTGTACGGCGCGACGTCGATCATGCAGAAACCGCGTTTTGCGGCTTGCCACGTCTTGCTGCCGTCGGCGGACAAGATCGAATAGGTCGCGTAATTGCGGAAGTGGAAATGGCGGTGGCACGCGTCATTTTCGTACAAGCCGTCGGAGTCGCTGCCGTTGCCATCGCCATTCGGGTCCCAATGTTTGTTCGGATCCCCAATGGCAATGTCGGCATCACCGATATTGGGTGTGGTGACCGTGAAACGCAGCACGCGATGCGTGCCGGGGGGGACGCCGCCTTCCTGGAGGGTACAGAATGACTCCTTGAGCTCCTGATCGTACACGACCCATGAGGTCGCCAGGTCCTTGGAATCGACGATCAGGTCCGGCGTGCCGTCGAGGTCCGCGACGTGGGCGAACTGGGGAACGGAAACGAGGTTCCGCTCTACGGACGTACACGCCGCCGCCAGCAGGCCGGCGACGAAGATCGGGGTGCGACGACGCATCAGAGGCGCTCCGAGGAGGGAGAGGCAGCGAACGTGGAGCGCGCGGCGACAGGCCGCAAGTGTGAATAAACCCTTATCGACCTGTATAGAAATTCAGTGAATCCCGCCGCTTCCAAACTGTTTCACGAGATCGCCTAACACCGCTTTCGCGTCGCCGAACAACATCCATGTGTTGTCCTGCACGTAGAGCTCGTTGTCGATGCCGGCGAAGCCGGGATTCTTGCTGCGTTTCACCGCGAGGACGGTCTTCGCCTTGTCGGCGTCGATGATCGGCATACCGTAGATCGGGGTACCCTTGTTGTAGCGGGCGGCGGGATTCACGACGTCGTTGGCGCCGACCACGAGCGCGACGTCGGTCAGCGGCATCTCAGGATTGATTTCATCCATCTCGACCAGCGCCGAGTAGGGGATGTTCGCTTCGGCGAGCAGCACGTTCATGTGTCCCGGCATCCGGCCGGCTACGGGGTGAATCGCGAATTTGACCGTGACGCCGCGTTTGGTCAGCGCGTCGTACAGCTCGCGCACCTTGTGCTGCGCCTGGGCCACCGCCATGCCGTATCCCGGGATGATGACGACGTTGCGCGCCTGCTCCAACAGCTGCGCCGCGCCTTCGACCGTCTCCTGCTTCCACTCTTTCTGCTCGCCCTTGAGCGCCGCTGGCTGCGCTTTCCCGAACGCACCGAATAACACGTTCGTGAAGGAGCGGTTCATGGCGCGGCACATGATGATCGAGAGAATCAGTCCGCTCGAGCCATCCAGCGCGCCGGCCGTCACGAGGAGTTTGCTGTTGAGTACGAAGCCCATCGCGACCGCGGCGAGACCTGCATAGGCATTCAAGATTGAGATCACGGTCGGCATGTCGGCCCCGCCGATCGGAATGATCAGCAGGACCCCGAAGATCAGCGCGAGCGCAGCGATCGCGATGAAGGCCTGTCCCGCCCAGGGCGCGCCCGGATTCAGCACGAGCAAGACGCCGAGCGCGACGGCGATCACCAGCACGCCGATGTTGACGACGTTCTGACCGGGGTAGGTGACGGGGCGCTGCGGGATCCAGCGCACCTCCTGCAACTTGCCGGCCGCCATCAGGCTTCCCGTGAACGTCAGGAAGCCCAGGATCACCTCGGCGACGAGCGCGCTCATCCGGAACGGCGTGAGCTGCACGGCCGCCTTCGCCGGCTCGCCCAGCGACAGGAAGAATTCCGCGGTTCCGACGAGGCCCGCGGCGAGACCACCGAAGGCATGGGAGAGCGCGGTCCGCTGGGGCACGGCGGTGAGGGGGACCTGGGACAGCGGCACGCCCACGACGAATCCCATGACGATGGCGCCGACGATCCAGCCGTGATGGATGATTTCGGGCTGGATCCAGGTCGCGACGACCGCGACGGTCATGCCCGTGACCCCGGCGGTGACCCCGCGGCGCGCCGTTTTCGGATCGTTCATCCAATACAGCGCAAAGATGAACAGCGCCGTGGCGAGGACGGCGGACAGCTCCCCGATCAGAGGCATCACTGCTTCTTGAACATCTTGAGCATGCGGTCGGTGATCAGAAACCCGCTCACGATGTTGGTCATCGAGGCAAACAGCGCCACCGCACCGAGAATGCGGATCGTGAGCGGATGATCGGCGCCGGTCACGACGATCGAGCCGACGACGGCGATCGCCGAGATGGCATTGGTGAGCGACATCAGCGGCGTGTACAGCAGCCGGGATACTCGGCGGATCACGCCGAGCCCGATGAACGTCGCCAGCACGAACACGAACAGCATCGATCCAAAGTCGGTGGGGGTCATGATTTCCGTACCTCGCCGGCGTGCGTCACGCAGGTGTCGCGGATGATTTGGTCTTCGAAGTCCAGGCGCAGCTTTCCGTCCTGCACGATGTGACCGAGGAACGCCGCCACGTTTTTCGCGTACATCTGGCTCGCGTGGAGCGGCACGGTGCTAGGGAGATTGAGCGGGCCGAGAATCGAAACGCCGTTGCGCACGATCTCGGAGCCGGGCTGGGTCAGCTCACAGTTGCCGCCCGTTTCGGCGGCGAGATCGACGATCACCGATCCCGGCTTCATCCCCTGCACCGCCGCCGCGGTGAGGAGAATCGGCGCCTTCTTGCCGGGAATCGCCGCGGTCGAGATCACGATGTCGGCATCCTTCGCGGCCCCCGCCAAAAACGCGAGCTCCTTGCGGTGCGTCTCCTCCGACAGCTCCTTCGCATAGCCGCCGGCGGTCTCGGCGTGCTCTTCGATCGCCATCTCGAGGAATACCGCGCCCAGGCTCTGGACCTGCTCTTTCACCGCCGGCCGCACATCAAAGCCCGAGACGATCGCGCCGAGCCGCCGCGCCGTCGCGATTGCCTGCAGTCCCGCGACTCCGGCGCCGAGTACGAGGACCCGGGCGGCGGACAGCGTGCCGGCGGCGGTCACGAGCATCGGGAGGACACGGCCCGTGGCCGACGCCGCCAGCAGCACGGCCTTGTAGCCGGCGACCGTCGCCTGCGAAGACAGCACATCCATCGGCTGGGCTCGCGTAATCCGTGGTAGGAGCACCAGGCTGAAAGCGGTGAGCTTGCGCTGCGCGAGCTGTCGGAGGAGTTCGCCGGCCGGCTGGAAGAACGCGACCAGCGCGCTGCCTTCGCGATACTGCGTTAGCTCGGCGGCAGCGGGCGCCTGAACTTGCAGCACGACATCGGACTGACCGATGACGGACGACCGATCACTGACTGTGGCGCCGGCGGCAGCGTACGCTTCATCGGGAAAAAACGCGGCCGATCCCGCGCCGCGCTCGATAACGACCTCGAAGCCGCTTTTCGTCAGGCGGCCGCCGACGTCGGGCGTGAGGGCCACGCGTCGCTCGTTGGGGGCGATTTCCTTCGGCACACCGATGCGCATGAGCTTTATGATCCGCGAGGAAGCTGGGGTTTGGGAGCCTCGCGATGTTGTGCCAGCATCCGCTCCGCGAAGTCCACCCGCTCCGCCAGGTCATTGAACTGCTGGCGCAACCCGTCGAACTGCTCTTCGAGCTCGTTCACACGCTGCTCGGCGCGTCCCACGAGGCGGTTCTGCGCGAACGACGATTCCGAGAGCCCCCAGTTGCGCAGCGGCAGATCCTCGCTGTCGCGGAACTCACCCGCAGCGACCAGCACCAGGTCGTAGAGGTACCAGATCCCGCAGCCGCCGAACGTGAGGAGCATCGCGATGGCCGTGCGTGGCTTGTCGACGTAAAAGCGATGGAGTCCGAAAACTCCGCCAAAGAACGACAACGCCAACGCCAGGCCGCGGGAGCGCCGGGAGATGGGGTCTTGCGGCGCCTCGTCGGGGTCGTCGCTGTAAACGTCGGGGAGCGTCATGCCCGATACTACGGGGCCCGTTCGGACGGGGCAAGCAAGTGGCGCAGCGCGGGCTCGAGCGTCTCGAAGCGGAAATGGAACCCGGACGCTTGTAAACAACCCGGCAGCACGCGTTGCCCGCTCTGTAACATCGCCGCGCCCTCCGTCCCGAACGCGATGCGCAGTGCGAACGTCGGAACGGTCAGGACGGCCGGCCGGCGCAGTACCTTGCCCAACGTCCGCGCGAACTCGCGATTCGTCACGGGATTCGGCGCCGTCAGGTTCACCGGCCCCACGAGTCTGGGCGTCGCGAGCCCGTGCACGATGGCATTGAGTGCGTCGTCGAGCATGATCCAGCTCAGGTACTGATTGCCGCTTCCCACCCGTCCGCCCAACCCGAGACGGAACGCCGGGAGCATCTTGGCCAGCGCTCCGCCCGCCGTCGTGAGGACCACCCCAAATCGCATGTTGACGACGCGAATGCCCGCGCGTGCGGCGGGCGTGGTGGCCCCTTCCCAATCACGTGACACGTACGCGAGGAAGTCCTCGCCCGGCGGGCTCCATTCACTGACCGCCTCGTCTCCGCGGTCGCCGTAATAGCCGATCGCCGATGCGGCGAGCAGCGTCTTGGGCGGGCGGGTCAGTCCCGCGAGGGCATCGCTCAGCAACCGCGTTCCCTGCACGCGGCTCTCGCGAATCCGCTGTTTCTTGGCTGGCGACCAACGACCAAACAGGTTCTCGCCGGCGAGGTGAATCGCCGCATCGATCCCTTCCAGTCCGTCGCAATCGATCATGCCGCGCTCCGGATCCCACGCGAGCACCCCCCCCTCACCCGCCGCCGGCCGGCGTCGGACCAGGGGCACGACGTCGTGGCCCAGCGAGGCGAGCACCGGCGTCAGCGCTGAGCCGACCAGGCCCGTCGACCCGCTCACCACGATTTTCATTCGGGGAGAATCGCTTCAGCCTCTATTTCGACCAGCATGGTAGGATCGACGAGCTGCTTCACGGCCACGAGCGTGGACGCGGGGCGAATGTCCCCAAAGACCTCGCCGTGCGCCCGCCCGACATCCTGCCAATGCGCGATGTCCGTCAGGTACATGCGCGTCCGCACGACGTCCGCGAACCCGCTTCCGGCCTGTTCGAGCGCTCGGCCGATGTTCCGGAGCGCCTGGACGGCCTGCGCGTAGGGATCACCCGCGCCCACGAGCTTGCCGCTCGGGTCGGTCGCGGTCGTACCCGACACGTGAATCACACGACCCACGCGTACCGCGCGCGAGTACCCCACGATCGGCTCCCACGGCGCCCCGCTCGAAATGTTGCGACGCGGCGAGGTCATCGACCTTCGAGGCCGGGAGAAGGCGCCGCGTTCCAGGTGATGTGCGAGGGTACCCCAGTCGACTTGGCCTCGGCAATGCGCTCATCGGTGGCCCGAATAATCTCTTCCACCGCACGGGGCGGATTGAGGAACGTCACCCCACCGATGGTTGGCGCGGCGTGGCGCCCGTCGCCTGTGCGCAGATCGGCCAGCCCGGCCCGAAGTTTATCGAGGACGATGCGGGCGGATGCCGCGGTCGTCTCGGGCAGCAGGGCGATGAGCTCGTCGCGTCCCAGGCGGGCGACCAGATCCGTGGCCCGCAGGGCCCCGCGGAGCACGGTGGCCGCTGAGCGCACCAGGTCGTCTCCGACACGGGATCCGAGGTCCACCGCGGCGACGCTGAAGGGATGCTGGTACCGCCGGGCCCGCTCGATTTCGGCGCCGGCCGCCTCATGGAAGGCCCGGGCGTTGCGGACTCCGGTGACGTCGTCCACGCGGGCCAGCCGGCGCTCCCGGGCCAGTGAGCTCCGTAGCGCCACGATGGCCCAGGTCAACCCGCCGATGGCGGCGAGGGCTAAGACGATGATCGGCACGCAGTCGCGCATGCCCAAAAAGCTATCCGCTAGGACGGGATTTTGCGCAATGGCACGACGGCAATGGCGTACCAACAAGGATTCCAGCGACAACCCTCCATCACGACGCGGATCCCGTAGACCGCAGTTGTCTCGGCGGTGAAATGCAGGGTCGGCAGACTCTCGCTGTTGCGTTCCTTGGCGATCTCACTGCCACTCGATGTCAATAACGTCAGCTGCAGCCGCGAGCAATCGTCATCGCACACCGCGATGATCGCGTACGGCGTGCGCTGCGCGAGCGTCGTCTGGAAGGACGCGGCCTCGTCGCTGTTGAGCATCCCCGATCGCTTGACGACCGCGCGCGGCGACGATGTCGCCACCGCGTCGATCGCGCGCTGCGCGCGCTCCCGGACCTGGCGCTCCCAACGCTGTTGCCCAGGCATTGCCGATGGCATGGTTAGGATCGCGAGCAGAACGAGAACGGCTCTCATCGTACCTGGCGCCGTGACGCCGTGACGCCGACGACGGTCAAGACCAGGATCGCGATCGCCACGGCGATGGCTGCTGCTCCCAGCGGCGGCGCGGGACCCAGGCGAATCGGGCGGACGAAACCGCGTTGCCAATCGGCGGTCCATTCACCCACTGGTCGCTTGAGCGCCACGGCGAGGGCGGTATCCACCGGGAGCGCTGAAGTCCAGAAACTCACGAAACGGTCGCGTCCTACTTCGTGAGCGACGTCCGCCAGGAAACGTTGGCCATCGACCAGGAGTGGGACGCGCCTCCACCAGCGTCGATCGATGCGCACGATATCGGGAAACGGAATTGCTGGATCGTCACTCGCCCCCGCGAGGACCGCGGCGCGACATCCCTCGGGCCGGCTCGCGATGCACGCGACAGCCGTGGGTGGCAAGGAATAAATCGCCTCCCAGTAGGAGTAATAGCGCGCTTCGGCCATCCCAATCGGCGAGTTACCTTGCCGTCCGCGTGCGCCCGCATCCAAGGTCAACGCAAGGTCCCAACCGCGCGACACCAACCACCCGCGCACCGATTTGCCGGGGGTACCGTAGGCGGCATAAAACGCGCACGGGCCGAGGCCGCTCTTGAGAGTCAGTACCGCCGCGCCGAACTGTAGCCGACCGCTCACCTCCGCGCCCCGAAAGACGCGGGTCCAGTAGTTCCCTGCCGGTAGCACCACAATGCAGGTGGTCCGGTCAGTGGAGTCAGGTGCGAGATACGCGGCGATTCCCTCTTCGATTGTAGGCCGATCGTGCACCGCAGAAGCGACCGCCAGCTGGATAATCACCGCGACTCTGACCTTCGTCTCGCCGAGGCCGAGCTGGCGCCAGGCGACGTGGATCGCGCTATCGGCGATTGGAGGAGTCGCTATCGCGACGTCAGCGGACTCGCTTACAACGACGAGTGACGTGCCGGCGTTCGCTTCTCGCAACAACTCTTGCAGCTCGCGCCGCGCGCGCAACAGCCGCAACGAGGCGTCAGCGACGCGCCATTCGTCCGCCAACGCCTGCGCGCGTTGCCGGGCCGGTGTGCCCCACCGCGATTGGGCAACGAAGACAGAACTACCACTCGGTGTCGCCCCGCGCGGCGGCAGGTACGCCAGCGCCAGGACTACGCATCCCGCGAGTGCGACAAGGGCCCAGCGCTTTAAAGACGCCACCGGCTGCTCCGCAGTGCGCAGAATCCAAAGAGGGCCGTCCACCCAATCGCGGCCAAACTGGCCCACCACGGCAGCGTGAGCGGCTTCGGACGCGCCGCCACTACGTCGTTACGCCACCGCACGACCAGCGAGTCGATATCCATCCCCGCCGCATTCGACAGTTTCTCGCCGATGGTTGCGTTCGGACGCGCCATGAGACGCCGATACGCGTCGCGTCCCCCCGCGCTGAGTGCTTCGCGAACGAGCAGAATCCGGGCAGAGCCCCCGAGTGGGGGCGGCAAAGTCCCCGGCGGTAGCGACTGCAACAGCGCGGTGCACGCATCATCGTGATGTTGACGGCATCGCTGCAGCGATGGTGCAGTCGCGCCGCGCGCGAAGTAATCCGTGAACGCTTCGGTGACGAGCGCTTCCCGCTCCGCCGGCGTCACGTACCAGCGCGCCAGCAGTCCAGCCGAATCGCCGACCTGCAGAACGTCTTTGCAGCGGGCGATGTCGCCCAGGAAACAGCCGCGCACCGCCTCGGAAGGCACCGTGACGAGCTGCACGAAGACAACAGCCCGCTCATCCTCAGGATGGAGTGTCGGGCGCAAGGCAGCGGCCAGCCAGTCCGCCAATGTCGGGTCGAAGGACGGCGGTGTCACGGTCGTCAGGAGGAGAGTGGTAGTCGCGCGGACATCGAGGTCCCAGGGGACCTCCACGCCCACATGTAAAACCGTCCGGCGCACATTGCTGTCGGGATCGACGGCGCGGAAGATATAGGGATGTTGCGCCAAGTCCGCGGCGACGCTGCCGTAGAGACTGTCGATGACGGGCCAGGCAAGTTCGGCCGCTTGCCGCCACGGCAGAGGCGAGGGATTCACGACGATTCGCAGGCCACCCACGGCGATGGTGTCGGAGCCGACCGTCGCGCGCACCTGCTCGAGACTATCGGCGACATCGGCCAGCTTCTGTGCTTCGCGCCAGCTGCCGAGCAGGCTGTCGGCCTGCCGGCGCAGCCGTACCATGAGGGAGTCCTGGCCGCGAAGCGGTGACGCCAGCAGCGAGGCCGCGACCACCAGCCCGAGGAGTCTAGACATCCACCAGCATCCATCGCCCCGTAAAGACGGCGAGTGGCCCCGGACCGAGTAACAGCACAGTCTGCGCGGCGGCAAAGAGGTTGACATCGAGGTTGGCGATGCTGGCGACCACCTGGACGAGGACCGCCGCGGCAATGACGCCGAGGATGATGCCCGCCGTGCGAGCCGTTCCCGCGGACACGGCAAAGAACACGGCATAGGCGACAAACACCGCGAACGCAAACCGCACCGCCAACGCGATCGGATACGCCTGCAATCCTGGCGGCAGGGTGGCGGTGAGTACCGCGAGCGAGGAGCCGATGAGCACGGCAGCGATTGGCGCCGCCAGGAGCACGAACCCGGCTCCAAACCGCAGCAGGACGTATCGCCAGCGTTCGAGCGGAAGTGTGAGCGCGTGAATGTGGCGCCCGCGGTGGTCGGCGGCCCAGGCCGCCATCGCCATCAGCAAGCCGAGTGCGGTCGCGAGCAGTGGATACAACGTTCCCCACGACTGCACGGCCCGAAGCAGGTCCTGCGTCTGGAGGGCACCTCGATCGGCCCGCGCGGCTCCCTGCAGCGACACCAGGGGAATCGCAAACGCCGCGACCGTTCCCAGCACCACGATGAGACGCGACCACTTCCATTGGCTGTAGAGGACTGCGCGGAACATGGCGATCATCGGCGCGTCCCCCCTTTCCGGAAACTGCGTAACAGCTCGACGAATCCATCCTCCAGATCGAGATCGATCACATCCCGAACGGACGCGCCCACGGCCTCGAAGTACGAGGTCATGCCGGGCTCCCAATCGCCGACGACCCAGTTCTCGCCGACGCCACCACCATTCGCGGACTCGCGGGTCAGGACGCGGAACGGAGGGTTCACGATCTCGGCGGGTGCGCCTATTACGACCAGGCGCTTGGTGCCGTGTTTGAGCTTCTCCATCGGCGCCTCAGTGACCAGTCGCCCGTCGTCCATAACGGCGATCCAGTCACATACCCGTTCCAGCTCGTGCACGAGATGGCTCGAGATGAAAATCGTGGCGCCCCGTTCCGACACGTATGCGACGAGCGCGCTGAGAATGTCACGTCGCACGACGGGGTCGAGTCCATCGGTCGGCTCGTCCAGCACGAGCAGGTCGCCGCACTGCGCCAGAGCGAGCAGGATCATGAGCTTCGCCTTTTGGCCTTTGGACAGACGGCCGAAGAGATGCTCGCCGTCGAGCTCGAAACGCTCCACCAGATCCTCCGCCCGGGCGCGATCCCACCGCGGATAGAAGGCCGCCTGGAAATCGATCAGCTCGCGAACCGTGAGCGTCGCGTCGAGATGCGGTTGCTCAGGCACGTACCCGACCCGGCCGAGGACGCGGGCGTGCAGCTCTGGCATCGGAAGGCCGAGCACCGTGATGCGGCCGCTCAGCGGACGCAGCAGGCCAAGGATGAGCCGGATCGTGGTGGTTTTGCCCGAGCCATTGGGGCCGAGAAATCCGTAGATCGACCCGGATGGGACGTGGAGATCGAGTTCGTTGATCTCGAAATTCTTCCCGGCGCGATAATGCAGGCGCTCGATGTGGATGGCGTCGTTCATGTGGTTTTTGCTCCCAGCTCGGTCTCGAGGGCGCGCTGCAGCTCCGCCAGCGAAACGCCGGAGCGCCGCGCGTCGGCCAGCAGCTTGCGGACGAGGGCGACGGCTTGTTGCGAGCGCTCCCGAGCCCTGCGCCCAGGCGCCAGCTCGCGCACGAACGTGCCGGCCCCATGGCGGATTTCCACGAACCCTTGTGCCTCGAGATCCCTGTAGGCCTGAATGACGGTTGCGGGATTGATGCGGAGCTCAGCCGCGAGCTGCCGAACGGATGGCAGCGCAGCGGCGCTGCCCAGCGTGCCGGTTGCGATCGCCAGGCGCACGCGCTCGGCGATTTGCACATAGAGAGGAATGGGACTGCGCGGATCTATGCCATGAAACACGCGACGGCCTCGCGTTCCAGTGTACTGGTACAGTATAACAGTTGTCCAACGACTCGCAAGCGCCGGCCGTTGTGGCAGATTTCAAGCACGACTCAACGAGGAGAGCACATGAGCGAGAAGAAGGCGTTTCTCGATGCCTGGGACCGCGAATCGGCGACGACCATGAAGATTCTGCGGGCATACCCTGGTGCAAAGGAAGGACTCAAGCCCCACGATTCCTGCCGCAGTGCGAAAGATCTTGCCTGGACGTTCGTGTTCGAAGGCATCGCCGGCGCACAGGCAGTGCAAGGCGAGATGAAGTTCCCACCTCCGAACATGCCAGCCATGCCCGCGAACTGGCAGGGCGTCGTCGGAGAGGTCGAAAAGGCGTTG
>DASWEL010000026.1:0-1648 GCA_036394755.1 Gemmatimonadales bacterium
CGCCTTGCCGAGCTCATAGCAGCGGCGCCCCGAGGGAGGCGGATAAAGCACCACGTTGACCGGAAAAGGAATGACGCGGACCGGCCAGGCGGACACCTGTCCGAACAGCAACGACAGCGGCACCGTCAGGCCGTGATCGACATCCATGCGGTTGACGATCGTGAGGTCAAAATCCTGCTGGATCACCGCTTGCGCGATATGACATGCCAACTCGGAGTGTCCCTGCACCACCGGCACGGGCCTCGGGCCCCAGCCCTCGTCCGCCGGAGCGAACTGCTCCGCGCACCCGATGGCAAACGTCGGCACGATGTCCAGACTGAAAGCCGTGGCGTGATCGTTGTAGACCAGGAATACGACGTCGGGCTTCTGTTGCGCGATCCAGCGTTTGGAGAAGTCGTAGCCGGCAAACATCGGCGCCCAATAGGCATCCCGTGCCTTGCCGTTGTCGAGCGCCGCGCCAATCGCCGGGACATGCGAGGTCGTGACGCCAGCGGTGATGCGAGCCATTACTCTAACTCCCCCCTTCAGCGACTCCAGTAGAGGCGCATCGGGTTGTCAACCAGCAGCTGCCGCTGCAGCGCCGCCGTGGTCGCAATCTTCGGGATGAAATCGACCAGCGCGCCATCGTCGGGCATGTGTGACTTCATGTTCGGGTGGGGCCAATCCGTTCCCCACAGTACCCGATCCGGGAAGCTCTCGACGATGCGCCTGGCGAAGGGCACGACGTCGTCATATTCCGGAGCACCGCTGCGCGACAGTCGGTCCGGGCAGCTCACTTTCGACCAGATGTCGGGATGCTCGCGCATCAGCTTGACGAACAGCTCGAACTCGGGCCCGTCGACGGGTCTCGTCACGTCCGGGCGACCCATATGGTCCACGACCACGGTGGTGGGCAGGGAGGCGATGAAAGCATAGAGCTCAGGCAGTTCCGCGGCCTCGAAGTAAATGACGACGTGCCACCCCAACGGCGCGACACGCCGGGCGATTTGCAGCAGCACCTCGCGCGGAGTCGTATCGACCAGCCGCTTGACGAAGTTGAATCGCGCGCCACGGACCCCGGCCGCATCGAGCGCCGCAAGCTCGCGATCGGTGACGCTGTCCGCCACGGTTGCAATCCCGCGCGCCCGTCCGCAAGAGCTCTGCAGCGCATCGACCAGGGCACGATTGTCGGCGCCATGACAGGTGGCTTGCACGATGACATTGCGCTCAAACCCCAGGTAGTCCCGCAGACCCCACAGCTTCGTCTTCGGCGCGTCACAGGGCGTGTAGCGGCGCTCGGGGGCATAGGGAAACTGCGCTCCGGGTCCAAACACGTGACAGTGGGCGTCCACGGACCCTGGTGGCGGTACGAACCGCGGCCGATGGGGCGCGGGATGAAACGGCAGCCAGTCCCCATCCATCGTGAAGGGGCCGGACGCTGAGCCCGAGGGCCAGGCACCATCGCCGGGGCGAATGGTCTCCTCTTGACTCACAGTCCCCGCGCCTCGAGCAGGGCGTTCAGCCGCGGGAAGACCCGACGGGCGTTGGTTTCGAAGATCCGCGCTTTCCCGGCGGCGGGCATGGAAAGTGCGTCGATGTAGCGCCTGGTGTCATCGAAGTAATGCCCGGTCAGCGGGTCTATGCCGCGAACGGCGCCCACCATCTCGGA
>DASWEL010000027.1:0-30342 GCA_036394755.1 Gemmatimonadales bacterium
TGCAAACCCTCAGCCGGGGCCGGCCGCTAAGGCCCCCTCGGCCGCCCCGTCCCCACCCCCCGCACCTCCCACACCTCCGAAGGGCGAGAGGCTCAGGGAGACCGTGCATGGTGTCTCTGCGGCGCCCCGGCCGACCGGTGCTCCCCTGGCGAGCTTCCTGGTTCGCGGGGGTGCGCTGAAGGGACAGCGGCTCAGGGTCAAAACACCTGTCGTCAACATTGGGCGGGCCGATTACAACGACCTGGTGCTGCCCGACGAATCAGTCTCCACGACCCATGCGAAGCTGCAACGTCGCGAAGGCGTATGGATATTGGTGGACCTCGACTCCACGAACGGGACGTTCATCGACGGAGACCAGATCAAGGGGGAGGCTCCACTGGCACCGGGCGCTACGGTTCGATTCGGGGATGTCTCGCTCGTCTTCGAGCCGACGGATGATGGGGCGGATGTCGCCAAGGGGGGCGGGACCCGTGTGATGGAGCAGATGGTGATGAGTCCCTCCGCCCCCCCCTCCCGGCCGGCACCGGCGACGAGGCCTGCGCCGGCGATCCCGGCCGTTCCGCCGAAGCCTAAGCCCGCGGCGCCGAAACCCGCCGCGGCCAAGCCGGCGCCGACAAAGCCGAAGCCGGGCGCGAAGCCGCCTCCTCCGGCGGCGCAGCAGAAGAAGGGCAAAGGCTGTGGAGGCAGCGCCGCTGTGCTCCTGCTCGGGATCGTCGGACTGGCGTACTGGCTGTTTATCTAGGGATCACGTGCATATCACATCCGCGGGCCGCACCGACGTGGGCGTTATCCGGTCGGGGAATGAGGACAGCTTTCGAATGATTCCCGACCGGGGGATTTTTGTCGTCGCCGACGGCATGGGAGGGCATGCCGCGGGCGAAGTCGCGAGCGAGATGGCGGTGCGGATTGTCGCCGATGAGATCCATTCGGTCCGTGGTCTCACTGATGCGCAGGTCACGGAGCGGATGCGCGCCGCGATCCGGACGGCGAATGGCGCGATCTTTCAGCGCACGCTGACTGAGCACGACAAGCGGGGCATGGGCACGACCGTCACGGCGCTGACGCTGTACGAGAATCGGTTTCTCATCGGCCAGGTAGGCGACAGCCGGGCGTATCTCCTGCGTGACGCCCATCTCACCCAGCTGACGAAAGACCATTCCTACGTGCAGGAGCAGGTGGACGCGGGCTATCTGACGCCGGAGCAGGCCCGCACGCATCCCTACAGCAACGTGATTACGCGCTGCGTCGGTGCCAACAGCGATGTCATGCCGGACATCTATGTGGGGGCCGTGAAGCCCGCGGATCTGTTCCTACTGGCGTCGGACGGTCTGACCGGAATGCTGGAGGACTATCAGCTCTCGGAGCTGCTGTCGCCGGATCGCATGCCGCAGGACGAAGTCGATGCGCTGATCGCCGAAGCCAATCGCCACGGTGGCCTCGACAACATCACGGCGATCCTCGTGCGGATCGACGCCGTCGATGCCCCGATGCAGGAAAACGTCACGACGCTGCAGACCCCTTCCCGGCCGCGCTGAGCAGGCTGCGGTCGCCGGCGAGCCGTGCCGCGATTTCCTCGCGCGGCAGCGTCACCAGCTCGACGATCGGACGCTCCGGAATCTCCGCCGGCTCGAGGACGAAGACGCGCAGGCGCTGCGCGGACCGATGCAGCTCGGCGGCGACGCGCGGTAACCCGAGGCTTCCCAATCCCGGCAGCGACACGTCGAACATGTCCGGCTTCGAAGGAAAATCGAGAAACAGCTGATCGGAGCGGAGTCCGAGCTCGCGCGCGAGCCGCTCCTCCACGCGCTCGAGCAGATCGGGATCCCGCGATGGCCAGTCGAAGGTCTCGGCGGGCAGGTCGGTAGCCGGAATGTCGAGTGCACGCTTGGCGAGCCGCCGCTCGCGCAGCGCCCGTGCCAGTCCGGTCTGATCGGTGTGCTGCAGCTCGTGGCTCAACCCGTCGTCGGTCGCGACCGCGATGTCGTCGGGAGACATCCGCCGGGCCGCGATGGCGCGGCGGACCAGCCGCTTGAACATCGAGGTCGCGCTGCGCACGGCGTGGTGCCAGTACACGTTGCGGTACATCTGATACTTCGCGAACAGCAGCGACTCGAGCGCCGCGAGCCCCTTGGCGTGCAGCGCCACCCCCTCCGCCGACACGGTGAGCGATGTGAGCAGCCGGTCGACGTCGATGACGCCGTACGGTACGCCGCACATCGTCGCGTCGCGCGACAGATAGTCGAGTTTGTCGACGTCGATGGGTCCTGACACCAGGCCGGCGAGCTGGGACGAGCTCGTCCCCTGAATCAGATCCAGCAGCCGATCGGCTGAAACCCCCAGCCGCTCGAGTGTGGTCGCCAACGCGCCCGTCCGCAGGTGACGGGCGGCGAGACTTTCGTGCGGGGGGAGGCCCGCCTCTTCGAGCGCATGGGAGAACGGGTAATGGCCGATGTCGTGCAACAGCGCCGCGAGCTGGACCTCCAGCTCCTTGGTGACACGACAGGCAAGATGGTACGCACCCAGCGCGTGCTCAAACCGGGTGTGCGTGGCGCCAGGGTATACGAGAAATGCGTGACCGAGCTGCCGGACGTACCGCAGACGCTGGAACGCCGGCGTATCGATGACGGCGAGCGCCTCGGGCTCGAGGCGGATGTTGTTCCACAGCGGGTCGCGAACGACCTCGAATTGACTCAAGTCTTCGGTCCGGCCTCCCGGACACTCACCGGAACGAGCTCGGCGAACTGCTCGAAGTTCTTCCGGAAGAGGGCGGTCAGTTTCTTCGCCTGGACGTCGTACGCAGCCGGATCCTTCCACGTCGTCCGGGGATCGAGCAGGGCGTCCGGTACGCCGGGCACGTGCTTGGGCACTTCCAATCCGAACACCGGCTCCCGTCGCGTCGCCGCGCGGTCGAGCGCTCCGGCCAGGGCGGCGCGAATCATCGCCCGGGTGCTCTTCAGGTCCACACGATGTCCCACGCTGTAGGGCCCGCCGGTCCAACCCGTGTTCACGAGCCAGCACTGGACATCGTGCCGTGCGATGCGCTCGCCGAGCATCCTCGCGTAGACGCTGGGGGGCAGGGGCAGAAACGGCGCGCCAAAGCACGCGGAGAACGTCTCCTTCGGGTCCGTGACGCCGCGCTCGGTGCCCGCGACCTTGGCCGTGTAGCCGGAGAGGAAGTGATACATCGCCTGCTCGGGCGTCAGTCTCGCGATCGGCGGCATCACCCCAAACGCGTCGCACGTCAGGAAGACGACGTGCGCGGGATGGCCGGCCATGCCTTCCGGAACGTGGTTCGGGATGTAGTGAATCGGATACGAGGCGCGCGTGTTCTCGGTGATACGCTGCGAGTCCAGGTCCACGACGCCCGTTTCGGGATTCACGTCCACATTTTCGAGCACAGTGCCGAACATCTCCGTCGTCGCGTAGATCTCGGGTTCACCTTCGCGCGACAGCCGGATCACTTTCGCGTAACAGCCGCCCTCGAAGTTGAAGATCCCTTGGTCGGACCAGCCGTGCTCGTCATCGCCGATCAACCGGCGCTCGGGATCGGCGGAGAGGGTCGTCTTTCCCGTACCGGAGAGACCAAAGAACAACGCACAGTCGCCCTGCTTGCCGACATTGGCGGAGCAGTGCATCGAGAGCACACCTTGTTGCGGCAGCAGATAGTTGAGGACGCTGAAGATCGATTTCTTGAGCTCGCCGGCGTAGCGCGTGCCACCGATCAGAATCGTGCGCTGCGCAAAGCTCAGGATGATGAACGTGCCAGACTTGGTTCCATGGATGGCGGGATCCGCCTGGAACTCGGGTGCGTGGAGCACCTCGAATCCCGGCTCGAAGCTCGCCAGCTCGCCGTCGGCAGGGCGCAGGAACATGTTGTAGACGAAGAGGGCGTGCCACGCGTTGGGCGTCACGAAGCGAATCGGGACGCGGAACGCGGGATCGGCGCCCGCGTACACGTCGCGCACGAACAGCTCCTGACCGCTCAAGTGCGCTTCGACGTCCGCCTTGAGGCGCTCGAACTTCTCGGGCGCAATCGGCTGATTCACTTTGCCCCACCAGATCTGGCCGGTGGACTCTGGCTCCTGGACCAGGAACTTGTCGTTCGGGCTGCGGCCGGTGTGGGGCGACGTCACGGCGCAGAACGGTCCCCGCCCCCCGGACGTCACAATCCCTTCGCGCCTGCGCAGGGCGTGCTCGTACAGTTGAGACGGCGTCAGATTCCGGTACACACGCTGCGCAGTGGATATGCCCATTGCTCTATTCGGTTGACCGCGCGTGGCGGCGATACTCCAAAGCATCGACGGCGGCAATTACCGCCATATTCACGATGTCGGGGACTTCTGACAACCTTTGCAAGACATGGACCGGTCGGCCCATTCCCACAAGGATCGGCCCAATCGCCTGGGCGTCTCCGAGGCGGGCAAGCAGCTTGTAGGCGATGTTGGCGGCATTTAAGTCTGGGAATATCAATACGTTAGCCGGCCCCCGCAGCTTGGCGAATGGATATACCCGGGTCAGAATCCGCTCCACCACCGCGGTGTCAGCCTGCATCTCGCCGTCGACCTGCAGTTCCGGGTCACGCTCGTGCAACAGTGCGACCGCCTGCTGCACCTTGGCTGCGGCAGGGTGCTTCACCGAGCCGAAATTCGAGAACGACAGCATCGCGACTCGCGGCTCGATGCCGAGCCGCGTCACGAACTTCGCGGTGGCCATCGCGATCTCCGCGAGGGTCTCGGCGTCAGGCTCGATGTTCACCGTCGTGTCGGCGAAGAAGAAGGTCTGCTGACGGAAGATCATCATGTAAATGCCGCTGACGTGCTTGCGCCCCGGCTCAGCGCCGATCACCTCGAGCGCCGGGCGCAACGCATCGGGATAGTCGATCTCCTCGCCGGCGACCAACGCATCGGTGCGCCCGGCGCGCAGCATCAACAGGCCGTAGTACATCGGATCGAGAATCCGGTTTTTCGCTTCGCGTAGCGTCATGCCGCGCCGCCGGCGGCGCTGCCACAGCTCCTGCGCGAGCTCATCGCGATCGGCGGCGGTCCGGGGATTGACGAGCTCGATGTCCTCGAGCGTCAGCGACCCGTCGTCGGCCTGGCGCCTGATCGCGTCGAGATCGCCGAGCAGAATGGGCCGCGCGATGCCTTCATCAGCGAGAATGCGCGAGGCGCGCAGGACTCTGGGGTCGTCTCCCTCGGGAAACACGATGCTCGGTGGATCCTGCTGCGCGCGGGAAATGAGCCCGCGCATCACCTGCCGCTCGGGTCCGAGCCGCGCTTCCAGTTCGGCGCGGTACTCCTCGACGTCGATGATCCGCCCCGCGATTCCGGATGCGACGGCGGCCCACGCGACCGCCGGCGCAACCCACAGGAGCACGCGAGGATCGAACGGCTTGGGGATCAGATACTCGGGCCCGAATTTCAGCTTGTCGCCCCCGTACGCGCGCGCGACCGACTCGGGCACATCCTGTTTCGCCAGCTCGGCGAGGGCGCGCGTGGCGGCCATTTCCATCTCCTCGTTGATCTTCTTGGCGCGCACGTCGAGCGCACCGCGGAAGATGAACGGGAAGCCGAGGACGTTGTTCACCTGGTTCGGGAAATCCGACCGGCCCGTCGCCACGATTGCGTCGGGGCGAGCCTTCTTCGCCTCGTCCGGCATGATTTCGGGTGTCGGATTGGCGAGCGCAAAGATCACGGGCTTCTTCGCCATCGCCTGCAGCATGTCGCCCGTCACGATCCCGGCGACCGACAGGCCCACGAACACATCGGCGCCCTCCAGCGCGTCGGCCAGCGTGCGCGCCTCCGTGTCGATCGCAAAGCGTTGCTTGAACTCGTCCAATCCCTCCCGGCCTTTGAAGATCACGCCCTTGTGATCGGACATGACGATATTTTCCCGGCGCACGCCCAGCCGCACGTAGTGCTCGGCGGTCGCGATCGCGGCCGCGCCGGCGCCCGCGAAGACGATCTTGACCTTGGAGATGTCTTTCTTGACGAGGAGCAACGCGTTGAGCAGGGCCGCGCCGGAAATAATGGCCGTGCCGTGCTGGTCATCGTGGAACACGGGGATGCCGAGCGTTTCGCGCAGCCGTTGCTCGATGTAGAAGCAATCGGGCGAGCGGATGTCCTCCAGATTGATCCCACCCACGGTCGGCTCGAGCAACTGGCAGAAGCGGATGACGTCTTCCGGCTTCTCGGAGCCGACTTCCAGGTCGAACACGTCGATGTCCGCAAAGACCTTGAAGAGGATCCCCTTGCCCTCCATCACCGGCTTCCCGGCCAGCGCTCCGATGTTTCCCAGGCCGAGGACCGCCGTCCCGTTCGTGACGACGGCGACGAGATTGCCTTTGACGGTGTAGAGGTAGGCGTCGTCGGGTCTCTTGGCGATTTCGAGGCACGGCTCCGCCACTCCCGGCGTGTACGCCAGGGATAGATCGCGCTGATCCTTGAACGGCTTTGTAGGGGTAACCTGGATCTTCCCAGGCCGACCCTGCGAGTGATAGTCGAGGGCCTCCTGGCGACGACTGGGCGGAGCCAAGGACAGAAGTCCTTTCTTGAGAAGGAGTTATGCTAAGGGAGCGTGACGGAGGCTGTCAAGTCCGAGTCGTGAGTTATAATATGCCGTCGATGCGGAAACGCTCACTGTGGGTGCGCACGCCACTTCTCCTGCTCACGCTGCTGCAATTCAGCGTGCCGGCGGCTGCCGCGTGGGCGGATGCCCGAATCGGCGAGCCGGCCGGTCCGGCGCACATCGAGTCGCACTCCACCGCTGGCTGCGCTCGCATCCATCCGGCCGACTGCGCATTCCATCGCTTTCTCTCCGCACCGCTCGCGCGCAATGCCGCGACGGTCGTGCGGATTCGCGAAGGGCGCGGGATCAGCTGGACGCTCGCGGTCCTTCAGCATTCGTTCGCGGCAACTGATCTCACTCTTCCCGATTCCCGCGCTCCTCCCACGCTCTCCTGAGTAACGGCGCCGCGCTTCCGCGGCGACCGAACCATTCGTCAACGGCTACGTGCGGCACCGCTCCCCTGGGGCGCGGTGGTGCGCGGGTCATATGATCAGGAGAGCACCAATGCGTTTCACTTTCTTCAAGAGCGCCCTGCGGGCGCTCGCGCTATCAATTATGCTGGCTGGTGGAGCCGTGTCGGCGGCGGCCGCCTCCGATCCACCGAGTATTTCCGGACGCGTGACTGATGCCGGTGGCCAACCAGTCGATCAGGTCACGGTCCGAGTGATCGAGCTGCGCCGGGAGGCGCGTACGGGAAGCGACGGCAGGTTTACGATTGCACAAATCCCGCGGGGGACCTACACCGTCTCCTTTGCGGTGATCGGCTACGCTCCACGGGTCCGCAAAGTTACGGTAGGCGACGCGGACGCCACGCTGGACGTCATGCTCAAGGCTTCGGCGCTCGAGCTCCCCGCCGTCCAGGTCTCGGCCTCGGCGGAGGCCACGAGC
Source organism: Gemmatimonadales bacterium (assembly GCA_036394755.1). Classification (GTDB taxonomy): domain Bacteria; phylum Gemmatimonadota; class Gemmatimonadetes; order Gemmatimonadales; family GWC2-71-9; genus 20CM-2-65-7. The sequence continues at coordinate 7,456 of DASWEL010000027.1, forward strand.
CCAATGAACTCTCCGCAGCCGATTGTGTTGGCAAGCGCAGAGAATCTCACGAAGCTGCGCCCAACCAATTTGGGCGAGGCACTCGAGGATATCGCCGGCGTCCGCAACAACAGCAGCGGGGAGGCGGCCGGAAAACCGGTTATCCGCGGGCTCACCAATAACCGCGTGCTCGTGCTGGACAACGGGCAACGGCTGGAACACAACCAGTGGGGCGACGATCACTTCTCCAGTGTCGAGCCGGCTGCGTCGTCCCGGATCGAGGTTATCCGCGGTCCCGCAAGCGTGCTGTACGGATCGGATGCGATTGGGGGCGTGATCAACATCATCTCGCCGGACCTACCTGACGCGATCGGCCGTGCCCCCTTCGTCCAAGGCAGTGTGACCGGGGGGTTCGCGACCGGCAACAATCAGCCTGACGGTTCCCTCACGTTCGAAGGGGCCAGCGGCGGTTTCGGATATCGCGTGTCAGGTACCGGGCGGACCGCCGGCGACGTGCACACCCCGACCTATACGCTCTGGAACAGCGGGTATCACAACGTTGGGGGGACCGGGACCCTGGGATACCGCGGTCCTTGGGGCTCGCTCACCGGTCTGTACACGTACCGGAACGACCTCCTCAACCTGACCGACTCAGATTCGACGGCGACCGGCCGCGCCGGGACAGACGACCACCGTGTGCACGTGGACCTTTCGACTCGCTTAGGGTCGTCGCGCCTGGACTGGGGCGCAGGGTGGGAGCGTAACCAGCGGCACGAGTGGGCAGACGCCGTAACCACGAGTGAGGCCTTCGGCATGCGGCAGAAGTCGTACACGACCGAGGCCCGCCTGCACCATTCCCCCATCGGGCGGTTCAGCGGCCTCGTCGGCCTGTCGGGTGAGTACACCAGCGACGCGAACTTCGGGGCGGAGTTTCTCGAGCCCGACAGCAAGGCGGGCGACGCCGCGCTCTACGTTTTCGAGCAGGCCGATGTCGGGCGCTGGAACTTCTCGTTTGGCGGGCGTTACGACTACCGCCACCTGAGCGTCGATGCGAATACCGACCTCGGCAATCCGGCTGCCAACCTCCACTGGAGCTCGGTCACCGGCAATGTTGGCATGCTGTACCACGTGTCGGAGCCTGTCGCTTTGGTCCTCAACGTGGGACGAGGCTTCCGTTCGCCATCGACGTTCGATCTCTTTGCCAACGGCCCGCACGAAGCGACACAGACGTTCGAGCGTGGCAATCCGAACCTGAAGACTGAGACGTCGCTCAACACCGATGCGGCGATTCGTGTCCAATCCGCGTCGGCCGCGATCGAGCTGGGCACATTCGTCAACTTGATCCAGAGCTTCATCTATACCGTGCCCACGGGCCAGGTCGACTCGGCTTCCGGGCTGGACATCTACGATGTGGTGCAGGGCGATGCAGTCCTGCGGGGATTTGAGGGACAGATCCAATACCACCCCACCGCCTACCTCCACCTCGAAGGCACGGCGGATTACGTGTATGGGAAGAACACGACCTCCGGCGACCCGCTGCCGAGTATGCCTCCGTTCCGGGCGACGTACACCGCTCGGCTCGAAGGAAGATCGCTGGGCGCGCTGTCGAGCCCCTACTTTTCGGTAGGCGGCGAGACCAACGCGCGGCAGACCCGCTTGAACCCGGCAGAGGTGACGTTCTACGCGGGCGCCCTCGGCGGACAGGGCTATCAGTCCGCCTCCTACACGTTGATCAACCTGGCCACCGGCTTTTCTTTGCCGGCCGGCGGGCGGACGATCCAGTTCGACCTGCAGTTACGGAACGCGCTGAACAAGGACTGGGTGGACTATCTCAGCCATCTCAAGACGCTGGTCCCCAACCCGGGCATGGGCCGTAATCTGATCGCGCGAGTAACGGCGGGGTTCTGAGACCATGGTGTAACCGGGGAGGCCGCGTGGTGCATCCTTCGGGGTGCGTAACGTGGCCTTCCCTTTGGGGTCTTAGAAAGCGGGGCATGGGCCGTTCACTCATCGCGCGGACAACGACGGAGTTCTAAAGTGGCTTTGAACAATGGGGTTTCACTGCTGGGAGTTCTTGCAAGCGTGGGAGGACTGGTCCTGACGGTCGCATGCAGTAGCGATTCGGCGGGGCCTGGCCTGCCGTCCTGCGGGGCGCACGGTACGCCGCTGTCCCTCGCCGTGGGCGCCTACACCTCCATCGACCCCGCGAGCGATTCCGGTTGTGTGACGTTCGCCGCTAATACCGCAGCGGACACAGCCGAGTACCTGGTGCTCCCATGGTCCACCGGGGGCACGCCGGGGGCATCGGCGCCCTTCATGCTTCAGGCTGCGGCGCCCGTGCCGTCGATCGCGATGTCCCGCGCTTTCACGCCGTCCGGTCCGCGCAGCCGGGGCGCGACAGCCGCGGCCTTCGATCACTTCCTGCGGGAGCTCGCGATCAATCGTCGCTATCTGACTACCGAACGATCGGCGCCCGTGGCTGCCTCTGCTGTGCCGCGGTCACCGGCCGGTCCACCGACGGTCGGCAATGCGCGTACGTTCAGGGTCTGCGCGAACACGGATTGCTCCACACTGACCAATGTCGGGGCTGTTGCCCGGGCAGTGGGTACGCACATCGCGATCTATATCGATACGCTGGCGCCGTCTCCCGGGCTCAGCGCCGGCGATCTTGATTCGCTCAAGAACGTGTTCGATTCGCGGCTCTACCCGCTCGACACGACAACGTTCGGTCACGTCTCGGACATCGATTCCAACTCCGTCGTCATCGTCCTGATGAGCAACCAGGTGAACAAGCTGGTCACGACTGCGACGTGTAACATCGACGGCTACATCGCGGGGTTCTTCTTCCCAGGGGATCTCGCCCCCGGCTTTTCGCAGAATTACAACAATGGCGAGATCTTCTACTCGATTGTGGCCGATTCGACCGGGTCGTTGAGTTGTGCCCACAAGAACTCGGAAGTCAATAACGTTACGCCGGTCACGTTCACCCATGAATTCCAGCACATGATCAACTTTGTCGAGCATGTGCTGGTGAAGGGTGCAAACAGGTCCGAAGACGGATGGCTCGACGAGGGGCTTTCGAAGTACGCGGAGGAGCTTGCCGGTCGGAGTTACCTCGCCGATGCGGACACGGGGATGTTCAGCACTTACGCCATCGGAGCTGTGTTTGATGGCTATAAATATCTGCTTGCGCCCGGCGATACACCCTTGCTGATCCCCGCCGATAACGGGTCCTTGGCGATGGTCGGCGCGAGCTGGCTCTTCACCCGCTACATCGTGGACCAGTTCGGCGATTCGTTGCCGGGGAAGCTCGTCCAGACATCATTGACGGGAGCCTCGAACGTCGCGGCGCAAACCGGCCAGCCCTTCGGCCAGACGATCAGCAACTGGGCGCTCGCGAATTGGGTCTCCGATCTGCCGGGATTCGCGGCGCCGAGCGAGCTCCGGTATACGACCTGGCACTTCCGCCGCACGTTCAGCTCGCTCCACAGTCAGGACGCCCAGGACTTCCCGCTGGTTTACCCGCTCGTCCCGACACGCTCGGCGGGAGACGCTGTGAACCTCACGGGTACCCTCAAGTCGGGCTCAGGCGCGTACCTGCGGGCAGTTCAGCCGGCGGGGGGAGCGGCGTTTGCGCTCCATCTCAGCGCGAACGGAACGACCGCCGTTTCGCCGGTGGTCGTGCCGCGGCTGGTTGTCCTGCGAATCCGGTAGCTGCTGACTAGGGAGTGCTGGCGGTACTAGCGCCGTTCCCGACGCCGAGCTTGCGAAGCACGCCGGCGCCGACCAGAACCAGTGCGTACATGCAGACGATCAGCGGTCCCGTCGGAAAGTTGCCGACATAGGAGATGTATAGGCCGAGCAGCGATGCCAGCGCCCCCGTACCCCACGAGATGAGGACCATCTTGCGGATGTCGCGGCTGAACAGGAATGCGACCACCGCGGGCACGACCAGCATGGTGAACACCAGGAGCACGCCGGCCACCGGCACGGACATCGTAACGGCCACGCCGAACGAGACGTAAAACAGGAAGTCCCACGCGCGAATGTGCCACCCCTCGCGCTCGGCCTCGTCGGGGTGGAACGAGATTTTGAGAAACTGCTTCCGCAACAGGAAGTGGATCAAGCCGAGCCCCACGTAGGCCGCGCCTTTCTTGATGATCGTCGGCCAGGTGATCCAAATGATCGATCCTTCGAGCACGTCGTGCAGCGCTTCGGCGCCGCGCGGCGCCTTGTCGGCCACCAGAATGGCGGCGGCCGACGCGGCGACATACACGATGCCGATGATCGCTTCATGCGGCACGCGACCCTTGCCGCGCGTGCGGGTCAGCGCGAACAGCCCGGCCCCGATGCAGGTGAATACGAGGGAGAAGATGAACGCCGTCCGCGAGTCCGGGGCGACGCCGTAGAGTAGCGCCACGACGCTCCCGAGTCCCGCCATCTGCGCCAGTGACAGGTCGACGAAGATGACCTCACGGGCGATGACGTGCAGACCGAGGTAGGAGTGGATGGCGACCAGGACCATGCACGCCACGAACGGTGCAAGCATGAATTGCAGCACAGCGTCATCTCCTCCGACGAATGCGGTTAGCGGCCGGTGGTCGCGGTGTCACTGAAGGCCTGCGCCAGCGAAGTAACGATCGTGCCGATCAAATCGACAAACGTGTTGACACCAGGCGCGCCGCCGACGTTTGCGGGCACAATCACGGCCTTCGCCCCCGTCCGCTCGGCGACCTGCCGAATCTGGTTGTGGTCGAAGTATCCCGGCGACAACAGCACGCGCACGTGCCGTTGCTGCATCAGGTCAATCAGCTCGCGGACGTGCTTGGGTGTCGGGGGAATCCCGGGCTTGGGCTCGATGTAGTCGACGCAGGGAATGCCAAACTCTCTCGAGAAGTAGTCCCACTCTTTGTGGTAGCACGCCATCTCTTTGCCGCGAAAGATCTGGCCTTGCTTGAGCCAGCCGCCCAACCGGTCGGCGAGCGGGGCGCCCTTGTAGCGTCGCTGGCTGAGAAAATCGAACAGCTTACCCTGCCGATCGAGATCGCTGAGCGTCTGGCCGCCGAGGATCGTGACGAGCTCATCGCCGTACAACGCGCGGTACACACGATCTTCGAAATCTTTTTCGCGCGCGGTGAAGTATGTCGCATTCTCAGGTGAGACTCTCTTCAATCCCGTGAGAATGTTGCGTGCGATCTGGACGCCGTTGAGCGGCTCCGTCCAGATATGCGGGTTTCCGAAGACGTGAATGTCTCCCTGCGAGCGCGAGTAGCTCGAGGGGACGTCGAGGAGCTGGATGCCGGTGTAGGCCGCGACGTACCCGGCCGCACCCTCAGTGACCTTTGAGTTCCCCGCTTTGTCGAGCAGGGCAGGGACCCACAGCTCGAGATCGAGGCCTGTCGTGACGAATACATCGGCCTCGGCGAGCAAGGGGACGAAGCTGGGCTTCGGCTGCACGTAGTGGGGATTCTCGTCCCCCACGGCGATCGAATTGACTTGTCCCCGATCGCCCACGATTTCACGGGCGATGGCGGCGTAGGTCGTCAGCGAGGTAACGACTTTCACCGGCGCCGACGGCCGTTGCGGCGTGACGCCGCCCGGTAGGCCCAGAAGCAAAGCGATGATAGTGAGCATGTCAGTAAGTCTCGTGTTTATGGGGACCGATGGCCCAGACAGCCTGGAAGGCGAGCTGGTTGGTTGCACTCAAACCCGGTGCCTTCTCCCATCGATATTGACCGCGGAGGAATACCCATTCGCTTTCCCACAGGGTTAGCGAAGGGATGATCTGACGGGTGACAGCACCACCGAGTTCCGGTGATTCGACGTAGTTGTAGGCGAGGCCGGCAATCCAGCGCTGGCCCATTTTGTAGGTACTGCTGACGTAGCCGCCGAGTCGCGTCGGCCCAACCCCGGCGATCTGCTTCCGGAACGCCAGCAGTTCACCCCGGACCGTCCACTCGCGGTACAGCGCCTGTGACGGAGGCCGCCAGGTCAACCGGAAATCGAGCCCTGCCACGCGGGTTCGCAGCGCGGAGTCGGGTCTCGTTCCGTAGAGGATGCTGCCGCCGAGCTGCATATAGGTCGATCGGTTGAGCTGCCAGAAGTTGAGCAGGTGGGCAAGGTACGTCGGCCGGCCGCTGTTGCCGAACAATTCGTCGCTTGAGCTCCGCGTGACTTGCAGCGTGGCCTCGTGCGTGCCCAAGCCACCGAATGCTCGATAGAGCGACAGGCCGGTTCCGGCGAGTCCGTCCTCGCCGAGATAGGTCTTAATCGCGAGCGGGTACTCCAACTCCGGCACCGCGTGAAGGTGCCAGCGATTGAGTTCCCCGAACTGCTGCCGGTACTTCCCGAGGTCCACACGTAAATGACCAGGGAGTCCGATCCAATAGGCGTATCCCTCCTCGACGCTTATCCCACCACTCTCGAACGAGAGGAAAATCTTGGTGTGTGAATACGGATCGAGCGCCGACTGGAAACCGACCTCGAATTCTCGCGCCTCAAAGTTCTCTTGTTGCACACCGCGCGTCGTCGCGTAGGCGCGGACGTCCCCGGTTGCCCCGATCTCCGGGTTGAGCTGCGCCTGATTGCGCTCGCGTCCGCTGAACCGGCGCGCCGACATCGTGTCGGCCGTCTGTGTGGTGTCGCGGCCGACCGTCGCTGCGGCCGCGGCGCGCAGCGCGGCGAGATCCTCATCGACTTGTACTTTGGCCGTGTCCGCAGCGCGGCGAGGTGGAGCCGTACGCGCGACCGCTGCCCTCAGCGAGTCGAGGCGTAACCGCAAGGCGCGCACTTCGGCACCGAGCGAATCGAGCTGGCGCTGAGTCGGCTGCTGGGCCGCGCTCCGTGCCGGAATAGACGCGGCTATGAGCAGCACCGCGCAGAGTATGCGTGTCATGTTGTCGTACCTCTCCTGTGGTATCGAGCCGAACTGCTACGACGCTTGAGTTAGGAGAGGAACGGAGGAGGCGCTCGAGCGGCGGCAGTGAGTCGGACGACGGCCGCGAATGTCACGACCGGTTGCGCAAACACAACGCGGATCGCGGCTCGGGGGGTGGTCAGGGTAAACGCATGCTGTCTGACGACGCGGGCGCTTGCGTAATGGCAGAGCGCGCAGCGCAGCTCATCGTGAAGAATCGCGCACCGCGCATCATGCCGCGCCTCAAACCCGGGCGGCGCCACGACCGCGTCGCGCGCGTGCGCCAACGAGATCGCGCCACCGCCCAGCGCCTGAATGGCGAGCAACAGCATGAGCGGAATGCGTTTCAGCATGGTCTCCTTCATACGCCGACGGCGGCTCGCGCGTTGCCGCGTGCATACGCGCGCAAGCGCCGCAGCATCCGGCGATCGTGCCGCAGCGGGTCATCCCGCTTTGGCGTTTCGATAATCTTAACGACGCCCGCCAAGCGCGGGTCCCGCATAATCCGGCGGAACGGCTCCGGTCCGATTTTCCCTTCGGCGATCCACTCGTGCCGATCCACGCGCGATCCGCGGGCGGCGCGGGAGTCGTTGAGATGCAAGCATTTAAGCAGATCGAACCCGATCACGCGGTCGAACTCCTCCCACACCGACTCGAGCCGCCCCAGATCGTACCCGACGGCGTGCAAATGGGCGGTGTCGAGGCAGAACCCCACCCGGGTCCGGATCTGGTCAGGCAGCGCGTTGCGCAGGTCGCGCAGCTCTTCAAATCGCGCCCCGAGTGCGGTGCCCGATCCCGCCGTCCCTTCGATCCATACCTCCACATCGCCGGGGACGGACTGCAGGGACTGCGCGTAACCCGCCGCGTTGCGCTCGAGGCCCGCCGCTCGATCGTCCATGTAGTTGCCCGGGTGCGAGACGACCGCACGCAAGCCCAGCGTGCGCGAGCGCTCCAGCTCCTTTTGAAAGCTCTCGATGCTGCGCGCCCGCAGGACCGGGTCGGGCGAGGCGAGGTTGATGAGATAGCTGTCGTGCGACAGCACCGCCTCGAGCCGGTGGCGCGCAACCTCCTGCCGGAATCGCTCGATCTGCTCTCCGGCAAGGACTCGCTCGCGCCACTGGTTCGGCGTCTTGGTAAAAAGCTGAATCGCCGTGGCGCGCAACGATCCGCCCCGCGCCGGCGCCGTCGCCACACCACCCTGACTCGAAACGTGCGCGCCGAGCATCAATGGTCCTCGGTGAACGCGAACCGCGAGATCAGGGGCACGAAGCGAACGCCGCCCGCCTGATGCTGCACCAACCGTTCGCCGCTCGTAGGCCGTTCCAAGATGACCAGCTCTTGCGACGACAGGTCACCGACCGGAATGACGAGGCGCCCACCCGGCGCGAGCTGTGAAGTGAGTGGCTCGGGGATTCGTGGCGCCGCCGCGGCCACGATGATCCGGTTGAACGGCGCTTCCTCCGCCCAGCCCGCCGCGCCGTCCCCCAGGCGGGTTTCGATATTCGTGAGGCCGAGGCGGCGGAACCGCTCCTCGGCTTCGACGAGGAGGTCGGGAAGACGTTCGACCGTAAAGACTTTGCCGCTCGCGGCGAGATACGCGAGAATTGCGGTCTGGTACCCGGAGCCCGTGCCGATCTCGAGAATGCGGTCCGTGCGCTTCGGCTCCAGGCGCTCGGTCATGAGCGCGACGACGTACGGTTGCGAGATCGTCTGTCCGTTCCCGATCGGCAGGGGCGCGTCGTTGTAGGCGTCGGTGGCCAGATGAGGAGGCAGAAACCACTCGCGCGGCGCCCACCGCATGGCCGCGAGCACACGCTCATCCCGTATCCCGCGCCCTGCGAGCTGCCGCATGACCATGCGGGTGCGCGGTTCACGGGTAGTTGGCGCGGGACGTGCTTGCCTGGGCATGGGCTGAACTATACCTTGCCCCCGCCCCTAGCGCGGACGAAGTCGTTTTGCCGGACCTGTTTCGTCACCGCATTCTTCTGCTCGGCAGTCCTGCCAGCCGTCCCGAGGGTTTGGAGCGCGTGCTGGTCCGCGGCGGCTTTCAGGTCACCGAAACGCCGTCCGTCAGTCCTCTCGATTTCATCCTCTACACCCCCGACGCCGGCGCCCCGAATCTCGCGGATGAAGTCCGCACGCTGGCGACGCAATCGACGTACGGTGGCGCGCCGGTCTTCGTCCTGCTGACGCACGGGCCGGCTGAGGCGGCGACTGATGTGCTGCTCGCCGGGGCGCGGGACGCCCTCGTTGCGCCGATCCAGCTGCCGGAGCTGCGCGCGCGGCTCGACGCGCACATCCGCGCCCGCACGGAGGCGCGTGAAGCGCAGGATGCGCTGCGCGCGCGGGACCTCCTGTTCGACATCTTCCAGGAAGTCTCCGCGGCCGTCCGTGCGGACGAAATCTTCCAGACGCTGGTGCGTCGTGTGGGCCAGGCATTCGGACTGTCGCATTGCTCGCTCGTGCTCACCGCGCCGGGAGACGATAAGGGCCGGGTCGTCGCCGTCTACGAGAATCCCGCGATCCGGGACCTGCGGGTCGATCTGGGACGATATCCCGAAATTCAGGAGGCGATCCGCACCGAGCGCCCGGTGGTGATCCACAACGTGCACGAGGATCCGCTCTTCGCAACCATCCGGCAGCATTGGAATCAGCAGCAGATCGAGGTGAACGTGCAGGCCGCGGTGGCATTGCCGGTGTTCGTGCAGGGGCGCGCGGCCGGGGTTTTTTTCCTGCGCACCGAGAAAGGCGACCCGCAACTGCGCGCGGCGGACGTCGCGTTCGCCAACACGATCGCCCAGGCGGCCGCGCGCGTCCTGGAAAACGAAGAGCGCCGCTCGGCGATCTACCGACGCCAGATCAGCGCCGGCACCACCGACGAGACGACCGGCTGCGGGTCGCTCGACGCGCTCGACCGCCGCATGCGCGACGAGTTCGAGCGCGCCCGCCGCTACTCACTGCACTTTTCGCTCGTCCTGATCGACATCGATCATTTGCACGAGATCAACGACCGGCTGGGCCACACCGCGGGCGATCGTGTGCTGGGCGAGATCGGCGCCATCCTGCAGCGCGAGCTGCGCGCCCCCGATTTCGTCGCGCGCTATGGCGGCGACGAATTCGCGTGCGTCCTGCCCGAGACCGATGGCCCGGGCGGCCGCCACTTCGTCGAGCGACTGCGGCAGGTGTTCGCCCGCCACACCTTCGGCGACCTGGGCCCGGCCAACGCGCCGGGCATTTCCGCCGGCGTGGTCGCCTACCCGCACAGCGAAGCGTTGCGGCCGGAAGATCTCTTCACGCTGGCGGAGAGCGCGATCCAACAGGCCAAGGGCGGGGCCCCCGACCGCATTGCGGTGATTGGAGAGACCTAGTCGTTACGCCGCGGGCGAGGCGAGCGCAGCCAATTGCCGGGATCCAATGCGATGCCGCCTTGGCCGCGAATCTCGAAATGCAGGTGTGGGCCTTCGTCGCTTGACTCACCACCAACGTGGCCGATGACCTGCCCGCGAATCACGCGATCGCCCGGGCGGACGGTCGCATCATGCAGGTAGGCGTAGAACGTGTAATAACCGCCGCCGTGGTCGATCAGCACCGACGTCAGGTATAGGCCGAGCGGGCCCGCGAGGCTGACGGTGCCGGCGGCGACCGAGCGCACTGGCGTGCCCACGGCAGCCTTGATGCCGATGCCGTGGCGCGGGATGCGCGTGTTGTTCGGGCCGGTCGTCGTCCCAAAGGGATAGATGATGGAGCCTTCCACGGGCCAATCGAGGCCGCCGAGATCGGCGGTCGTGATCGTACCGGCAGCGGTCGTGACGCCGCGTGACTCGGCCTCGCGACGTGCGCGCTCGAGTGTCTCGATGCGGTCGTTGAGCGACTTCTCGTCGCGGTCGAGGCGCGTGAGCCGCTGCTCCGCCTGGCGCGCGTTGCGGCGCGTCTCCCGCAGGTTCGTCTCCCGCTCGTGCTCGAGTGCGAGGTAGCGCCCGAGCTCGTCCGTCCGCTCGCGGCGGCGCCGGCCCAGCGTCTCGCGCGCATCGACGAGCAGCTGGCGCTGCCGCGCCACGCGGTCGCGCAGCTTACCCATGTCGTTGGCGAGGAGACGGTCCTGGCGACTCACCAAATAGAGATACTTGTAGCGGGACAGGAGATCCCCGAAGCTCTCGGCGGCGAGCAACACCTGCCAGCTGTACAGCGCCCCGCGCTTGTAGATGTCCACGAGCCGGCGCTCCAGCACCGCCCGCTTCTCGAGTAGCGCATCCTGCGCGATCAACAGGTCCACCGTGATCTGATCGATCTGCGTGCCGAGTCCGGTGATCTGCCGGTCCAGCTCGTTGACGATGCGGTTGGTCGACTGCTTCTGCGATTCGATGTTGGCGATCTCGTCGGAGAGCGAGTGCGCTTGCGTGCGGAGCCGCGCCAACTCCTGCTCGACCTCGGAGCGCTCTCGGCGGATGCCCTCGAGACGATGCTGATTGTCCTGCATCTGCTGCTGATAGGTGGGGCGTTGGGCGAAAACGGGGAATGGGGACAGGGGAACGGCGGCGCCGGCCAAGAGCACCACCGCCACCCATTCCCCAGTCCCCATTCTCCGTTTTGTCATACCCGCTTCAAGTGCCTGCCGACGCTCATCGCGCTCCCGAAAAGACCAATGAGCGCGCCGAATCCGACAATCGCCGCCGCCTGCTCGTTGGTGAAGAACGCTGATTGCAGGAGGTATCTATTGATCCAGAGGTAGGCGGCAAACGATAGACCGATCGCGACGAGGCCGCCGAGCAGCCCCTTGATCGCGCCCTGGAGCAGGAAGGGCCGCCGGATGAAGCCGTCCGTTGCCCCCACCAGTCGCATGATCGCGATTTCGCGGCTGCGCTGCAGCACCGCCATGCGGATCGTCGTGCCGATAATGATGATCGCCACGATCGCGAACGCGGCGCCCACAACGAACCCGACGGCTGCGGCGAGCCCGCGCAACCGGTCGAGCGTTTGGACCCAATCGCGTCCATACCGTACGTCATCGACGAACCCGAATCCTCGCAACCGCTCGGCGACGGCGGCGACGTGATCGGTGTCCCGAAAGCCGGGTTTGAGCTTTACCTCGATGGAGGCGGGCAGAGGATTGCGCTCCAGCTCCTGCATGACGTCGCGCAGCTCGACGAGCTCGGCACGCGCCCGGGCGAGGGCGTCGTCTTCCGAGACGTACATCGCCGACTGCACTTCCGGAAAGGCTTCGACGTCTTTGAGCGCCTGCGCGGTTGCCTCGATCGGAGCGCCCGGCAGCAGATAGGCCACGACCTCGACCCGCTCTTCCACGCCGTGCAGCGCGTCCTGGAGATTGATGACGACCAGCCCGAAGAGCCCGAGGACGAACAGCGAAAATGCGATCGTCGTCACCGAAAGCACGGAGAGCAGCGGGGCGCGCTTGAAGGTGAGGATCGCTTCGCGGAACGTGAGATTCAAGGCGCGGCCGCCTGGTCGCGTGCTTCATCCACCGCGGAGTCGTACACCAGCGCGCCTTCCTGGAGCTCGATCACGCGGTAGGGTGCCTGGCGTACCAAATCGAGATCGTGGGTCGCCATCACGACCGCCGTGCCGCTGGCATTGATGTCCCGCAGCAGCTGGAACACGCCGCGCGTGGCGCGCTCGTCGAGGTTGCCGGTAGGCTCGTCGGCGAGCAGCACGGTCGGCTCGTTCACGAGGGCCCGGGCGATGGCGACGCGCTGCTGTTCACCGCCGGAGAGCTCACGGGGATACGCCTGCGCCTTGGCGGCCAAGCCGACCTGTGTGAGGACGCGCATCACCCGCGCCGGGATCGTCGACGAGCGGGCGCCCGTGACCTCGAGCGCAAACGCCACGTTCTCTTCGGCGGTGCGGTCCTCGAGGAGGCGGAAATCCTGGAAGACGATGCCGAGCTTGCGGCGGAGCAGGGCCACGTCGCGTGGCCGCATCTCGTTCACGTCGTATCCCGAAACGCGCACGTCGCCCGAGGTGGGACGCTCCTCGGCATAGATGAGCTTCATGACGGTCGACTTGCCGGCGCCGGAATGCCCGGTGAGGAACGCGAACTCCCCCTTGGCCACATGGAAGGAGACGTCCTTGAGCGCCAGCCCGCCCTTGGGGAAGGCCTTGAAGACGTTGGTGAACTTGATCACTTAGTGCCGCGCCAGGGCCTGGGCGAAGTCCGCGATGAGATCATCGGGATCCTCCAGTCCCAGGGAAAATCTCAGGAATCCGTCCGGAATGCCAGCCTGTGCGCGCTGTTCCGCCGTGAGACTGGCGTGCGAGGTGAGCCGCGGCTCCGATACGAGCGTCTCGACGCCCCCAAGGCTGGGTGCGTGGGCGGCGATCGTCAGCGCCCTGAGGAAGCGCTCGGCGGCGCGCACCCCGCCCTTCAGCTCGATGCCGAGCATGCCGCCAAAGCCGCTCAGAATGCGCTTCGCGTGCTCATGGTCCGGGTGCGACGGCAGGCCGGGGTAGTGGACCTTCGAGATCGCGTCCTGCTTCGCGCACCACTCCGCGACCGCCAGGCCGATCTCGTTCTGACGACGGACGCGCACGGTCAGCGTACGCATGCCGCGGTCGATCAGCCAGGCGGCGAACGGATCGATGGCCTGTCCCCACACCTGCATCAGGCGGCGGACCTCATCGACGACCTGATCGGTGCCCGCGACGGCGCCGGCGATGACGTCGGTATGCCCGTTCAGGTACTTCGTGGCCGAGTGGATGACGAGATCGGCGCCGTGTTCGAGCGGCCGGAAATTCACGGGCGACGCGAAGGTCGAATCGACGATGAGGGCCAGTCCCTCGGCCTTGCAGACTGTGGCGACCGGCTCGAGATCGAGCACGCGCATCAGTGGATTCGTCGGCGTTTCGAGGAACACGGCGCGCGTGGTCTTGCGCATCGCCCGCTTCCAGGTGCGCTGCTGTGTCGGATTCACGAACGAGACGTCGATCCCCAGCTTCCCGAACTCTTCGCGGAACAGCCGGGACACGCCGCCATAAATCCACTCGCTCGCGAGCAGGTGATCCCCGGGACGCAGCACCGCCAGATGCGCCAGCGCGCAGGCGCCCATGCCGCTCGCCAGGAACAGCGCCGCGTCCGCGCCCTCGAGTAGCGCGAGCTTCTTGCCGATATCGACCTGGTTGGGGTTGTTGCCGTAGCGCGTGTACAGCACTTCGGCGGACGAGCCGACGGGGTTGGTGAACGTCGAGCTTTGGTAGAGCGGGGGGGCGACAGCGGTCCAGTCGGCACGCGCCTTGGGGTCGCCGTGAATGGCGCGGGTGGACAGTCCTAATCGACGGCGTTTCACGCCGCGGTGAGTCTGATGGAGCCTCCCGGAATGCGTGCGGCCAGCCGCCGCTCGACCAGCTCATCGAGCAGCGCCGGGGCCGGCTCACTGGCGCCGAGCCCCTCGAGTGCTCCGTCGGCGCGCTCGCAGAGCACGGCGAGCCCGGCGCCGGCAAGTACAGGTTCGATCGCTTCACGGTGCGCATCCGTCAGCCCGCGCAGGAGCAGCACTTTGACCTTGTCGCGGACCAGCTTCGCCACGATCTCATCGGCGCACGAATAGTCGAGGCAGCCGACGCCGGTGAAATCCATCACGGCGATGGTATCGGGAGGAAGGTCCCGCTCGATGTTCTCACGGACCGCGCGACCGGTGGGTCGGGTGACGAGGTCGGTGTAAAAACCGGCGACCGACTGCTGCAGGACAGCCTGAACCATGATATGTGGAATCATCACTTCTTCGGCGACCCTTTCTCTGACTCTTGCTCCGGGATGATGAGCAGGACCTGCGATCCCGGAAATGTCGGCAACCCGTCCTTGAGCGGCACATCATCGTCCCACCGGGGCACGATCGCGATCCGAGCGGTGCCGCTGCGGATGGCGACTTTGCCTTCCCAGCGGGCGAGGTAGCGCCGAATTCCGGCGAGTCCCTGACCGCGCCCCGGATCGCGAAAGCGGCTGACGCCCTGAATCAGCGCCGCCTCGAGCGCCGCGGCATCACCCCAGCGCTCGCCGAACCGCTTGGCCTGCGTGGGTTCCAATGAATGCCGGAATCCGACACCGGCGTCCGCGACCGCGATCACCACCACGCGGCGCGCCAGCTTGCGCCGCCAGTTGTACGCCTGCACCGCGACCCAACCCCCGGTGCCTGCGTGCTCCACAATATTCTGACAAGACTCCGAAAGCGCCATAGCGAATCCCATGGTTGCCTTCGGATCGAGTCCCAACTCCGAGCTGAGGATCGCGGACGCCCGCTGCTGAATCGTGCTCACGACTGCGTGCACGTCTTCGGCCGCTCGCACCGGTGTGACCGGGAGCAATACTTCACTTTCCACCGCGACCTTCACCTTCGGCACCTTGCCGTGCACCTCGAACAGGTCAGCCGCTTCGCGGAAGAAACCGGCGCGTGCCCAGTAGCTCACGACGTCGGGATTGACGGGCGCGGTGAGGAGCGGACGCTCGCCTTTGCGGGCGGCCGCCTCTCCGGCGGCCAGCAGACCCACGAGGCCGTAGGGCGATGCCCATTCGGTGGCATGCGCGTCGAACAGCAAGCGCTCCCCGTCGACTGCCTGCGCATACGCTGCCGCGAATTGGTCGAATGAGCGGTCGTCGAACTGCGTCGGGACTTCGATCAGGCGCGTCATGCCAGGGAGAGCTTGCCCATCAGGTGATCGCGCAGCCCCGTCGCGCCGTGGTGGCTCACATTCCGCGCCCCGAGCTGGTTGCCGGTGCGCAGGGCGTCCTCGAGGCCGGCGCCGGCGAGCAGCATCGCCACGACGGCGCCGCCGAACACGTCCCCGCAGCCCGTCGGATCGACGACGTGATCGAACGCCGCCCGGTGCATCACGGGCGCGGGAATCAGCTCCGTGCGAATCGGATTGCCCGTGAAATACGCGGCACCACGCTTGCCGAGCGTCACGCACAGCGTGCTGCAGCCCTGGCGCAGCGCGTCGGCGGCAATCGCGAGCGCATCCGGTCCCAGCTGGCCCATCTCGTCCTCGTTCAGCTGCACGACGTTGAAACAGCCGAACCACGTCGGGGCTTGGGGCAGGGGGCTGGGGACTCGAGTGCCGTCCGGTTCCTTTGCCAGGAAAAGGCTGTGAAGATCGGCGTAGATGAATCCGGGGAATCCGCGCCGCAGGAGCTGCGCGGTCTCGAGATCCATCTCGAAACCCGAGATGAAGTTGACGTACAATGCATCGAGGTCCTGCACGAGCGGGCCCAGCTCGGCCCATGTCCATGCGGGCACGCCGCCGCTCATCTGCTCGCAGCGTCGCTCGGTCGATTCGTAGCGCAACGTCACCCGATTGTTGGGCTCCGGCACCTCCACAAACCGTACGTCGTGCGTCGTGCGTCGGAGGGTTCGGAGAAACTCGTTGGCTTTCGGCGCTAAGTCACGGCCGACTTTGATGAGCGGCACGATCCCCCAGTCATCGGGCAACGTGGCGTCGAGGGCGGCGAGCGCGTAGGAGATGCCGCCCCACTCCTGGACGGCGGCCTGGACGGGATCGCGGCCGTGGATCGTATCCCAGACCATCGACCCGATCACCCCGAGTCGCTTCAGCGCAGTCCCCAGTGTTTCTGGATGAAGACGGCCGCGGCGCCGTACACGCCGGCAGTTCCGGGCAACGTTCCCGGCACGATCTTGCACGCTTCCCACGCCGGCTTGAATGCGCGCCGCTTGACCTCGCTGCGCAGCGGATGGAACAGTTTGTCGCCGGCCTGCGTGACGCCGCCGCAGATCACGACGACTTCAGGGTTGAAGATGTTGAGGAAGCTCGCCACTGCCGCTCCCAGCAGCGAGGCGGTTTCATGCACCACCTCGAGCGCCCACTCGTCCCCGTCGTTCGCGGCCTCGTAGACGATTTGCGCTGTGATCTTGGTGAGATCGCCTTGCACATACTGCGACAAGGACGTCTCGACGCCCGACTGGATCCCTTCGACCGCGCGCTCGGCGATCGCCGGTCCGGCCGCGTAGGCCTCGATGCAGCCGTAGTTGCCGCATTTGCACCGGCGTCCGTTGGCATCGATGGTCACGTGCCCGAACTCCCCGGCGACGTCGGTCACGCCGTGGTAGATCTCACCGTCGATGACGATCCCGCCGCCAATCCCCGTGCCCAGCGTGAGACCGATGACGTAGTTCGCGCCGCGCGCGGCGCCACGCCACCACTCGCCGAAGATCGCGCAGTTGGCGTCATTATCGAGCGTCGCGGGGAGGCCGAGGCCATCGCTGACGCGATCGCGCAGCGGCATGTTCGTCCAGCCGAGGTTGGGCGTGAGCAGCACGACGCCGGTCTTCGTGTTGAGCGGACCGGGCGATCCGATTCCCACGCCTTCCACCTTCCTGCGGGACTCGGCAATGGACGCCTTGGCGAGCTTGACGATGCGGGCGGTGACCGCGTCGGCGCCCTGAGCGGCCATCGTCGGCTCGGACACCACGCCATGAATCTCGGAGCCGTCCTCGGCGAGGACTCCGGCGACCAGATTCGTCCCCCCAACGTCAACTCCGACGACGTAGCGCACCAAGTTCCTCGATGGCCGCGATGACGGCCTCAACAGTGAGCTCACGCAGACAGCGGTGATGTCCCAACGGACACTCCGGCGGACCGTGTGGCGAGCACGGCCGGCATTGCAGCTCGTCGACGCCCAGCGCGACGTCTCCCGCGCGCAGCGGCCCAAACCCGAACGCCGTCACGGTGGGGCCGAACAGCGCGATGATCGGCGTCCCCATCGCAGTCGCCAAATGCAGCGGTGCGCTGTCGTTCGTCACCAGCACGATAGCCTGCCCAATGAGCGCAGCAGACTGCCGCAGCGTCAGCTTCCCACAGGCATTGACGACCCTTTGCCGCCCTTTGCCGCCCGTTGCCGCCCTTTGGATCTCTTCTCCCAAACCGACATCGTCCTGCCCACCGACCACAACAACGTGAGCATAATCCCCCAGCCGCCGGGCGAGTTCCCCGTAGTACGGCCACCGTTTGCTTCCCCAGATCGAGCCGGGTGCCAGCGCGACAAACTCCCCTGCAACGACCGCTGCGGCCGCCCGCTCGTCAGCCGTCGTGGGGCGCAGGTGGGGAGGATAGGCGCCCGGAGCCTCGTCCGCGAGGGCCAAAAGTCGGTCGCTCTCGTGGCCTAAAGGAGGCTTGGGGCGAGCCTCTGTATAGAGGAAGGACCACGGCCCCGAAAACCCGATCCGTGAGGGTATCCGGGCGAGCATCCCCAGCGCCGCGGTACGTAACGACCGGTGCGGCAGGTAGGCGCGCTGGTATTGCTCAGTCTTCAATCGTTGCGCGAGTGTCCGGAGACCTGCCCAGCCACGGTCGCTCCCGCGCTTGTCGTAGGCGATCACGTTCCGGACCGCGGGGTGCGTTTCAAGCAGTGGCGCTGCGATCGGAGTCGTCACGACATCGACGGGACCGTGACGGGCCGCGATTGCGGACAGCAGCGGCGTCGTCAGCACGACGTCGCCCAGGAATGCGGTTTGGATGACGAGGGTGGCCGAGCTCAAGGGAGCTGAGCCACGGCCCAAACGGGGTCGTGGTCGCTCGTTCCAAGCGTGTCGCGCACGACCCCCGTGAATCGCCGATCGGGCGTTGGCGCGGTGAAACCCTTCAGAAAAACGTGATCCCAGTTGAACAGCGCCGTCGTGAAGTGGTTGTGCTCCGTCGGCCAGAGGAATCCGCCGGCCACGAACTCCTTGCCGATGCCGTGGCTGTTCATGTCGCCGGCCACGATGACGAAGGGATACAGGGCGGCATCCGCCAGGATCGTTCGTGCCTGATCCCGCCGCTTCGAGGGTCGGATGTCACTCGGCGTGCCGAGGTGGGTGCTGTACACGCGGACCTTCACGGTTCCTACCAGCACGGTCGCCGCGGTCGCGATCCGCTGCGCATGCCGGAGCCCACCGATGTGCGGCAGCATCAGTTTTTCGTCTTCCACGATCGGCCAGCGCGACAGGACCGCATTTCCGAAGTCGTGCCCCAGCTTGGGGTGCACCGCGGCGGGATAGTAGACCCAGGACATTCCCAGCGCATCGGCAATGCGCCGTGTCCCGTCGGCATCCATCTCCTGGAGCATGACGATGTCCGCATCCGGCAACGGAGCGCGCGTCTTGAGCACGTTGATCGCGCGATCGATGTGTTTGCCCCATTGCACGTTGTACGTGACGACCCGCAGCACGTGACCGTCGGCGTGCTCGATCGAAGTCGAAACGGGCGCGCCCGCGTACCGGGGGCCGAGCGCGCTCGGGTAATTGAGCACCGCACGGCAGCTCGCGGTCAGGCCCGCGAGCAACAGCAGTGAGGTGAGCCTCTTCAAGTCATCGTCTCCTACTGTCGACCGGTAGCTCGCGTCTGAGCCGCGTTTGCCTGCAACAACTGCCGCTCCAGGAACTCCGCCGTGGCCTTGTCGACCGTCAGAATGTTCGCGTACCGCAGGAAATGGTGTGTGTCGTCCGGAATCACCAGCGTCTCGAACGGCACCCCGGCCGCTGCAAGGCGCCGGACGAGATCGGTGCTCTGCGAGAAGCGGACGTTGCGATCGTCATCGCCGTGAATCAGCAGAGCGGGCGATCGCCAACCGGCGACTGAAGAAACCGGTGATGAGTGCCACGCGGTGGCGACTGCGGTGTCGAGGTCGGGTGCCTGCTCGTAACGTTGCCGGTCGAGTCCTCGTGCGTACGTCGACCAGTCGTGCACACCATGAATGTCGACGCCCGCCGCGAAGATGTCGGAATTCCGCGCCAGCGCCAGCGCGGTCAAGTAGCCGCCGTAGGAGCCGCCGTAAATCCCGATCCGGTTCGCATCGACGCGGGGTTGCGTGCGGAGAAAGGTGGCCGCCGCCTGAATGTCGCGATACTCAGCGGCACCGCGGGCGCCGGAGTTAGGTGGCTGATGGAAGTCGTATCCATAGCCGATGCCCAGCCGGTAGTTCACGGACAGAACGATGAACCCGTGGCTCGCCAGATACTGATTGAGCGCATAGGCGTTGGAGTAATAATCGGAGTAGTGCCACCCCAGCAGCATCTGCCGCGGCGGACCACCGTGGACGTAGACGATCGCGGGCTTCCGCGTGCTCCCGCCACCGGAGGGGGAGGCCTCGAACAATTGCCCGTGAATGGTCAACCCATCAGCTGAGCGGAATACCACCTGCTTCGGGGTGACCAGGCCGGTCGGGAAGTCGGCAGGAATGTGATCGGCCCCGATCGGGCGGATCGCCGCACGTGCGTTGCCGAACGCCATCGCCGCGGGCAACGGTGGCCGCTGCGGGGTCGCGCCGATGAACACGAGCGTCGCGCCATCGCCGGTGATCGCCGGCGACCACTCGAGGCCGCTGCCGGGCGTCAGGACCTGCGGGGCGGCGCGATCGACCGGCACGCGAATTACGTGTCGACGATCGATGTCGAGCGAGTCACTTCCCGCGCTCATGTTGCCCGCGAATACCAGCCAGCGTCCGTCCGCACTGAGCGAGATGTGTTCGGCCATGTAGCGGCCGGGAGTGAGGAGCAGGGCAGTGCCGCCCGATGCCGGAACAGAGTAGAGGTGCGGCCAGCCGTCCTGATAAGAAAGGAAGACGACGCGGTCGGAGGCGCCCCAACCGAGATTGGTCCCCCCGTCGGTCGTGGGCACCGAACCGGTCAGCGTCTCCGGCGATTTCCAGAGTCGTTGTGCGGCTCCGGTGGCTGCGTCGGCGGTCCAGATCTCCCATGGATTCGGCCGGGGCGGCAGTAACGAGTCCGGCGCACCGCCCGCACCGGACCGCCGCACGAATGCGATGCGTCGTCCGTCGGGGGACCAGCGGGGCGATCGGTCGCGCGCGAATGCGGGCGCGAGCCAGGTGATCGCCGTGCTGTCGTTGGTGTACACGCCGATGAAGGAGTGATCACCGCGATAGGTGACGAACGCGAGCCGGGAGCCATCGGGGGACCAGCGCGGCTCGGAGTTCTCGCCGCGCGCCGTGAACAGCGCCTTGGCGGGCGCAGAGCCGTCGAGCGGCGCGGTCCAGATCTGGCCGCCTTTGACGAAGGCCACGACATCGCTGCGCGGCGAAACCACCGGCTCATCGCCGTCGGCGATCGGTTTCGAGTCGCCGCCATCGAAGGGGACACTGAAGATCTGCACCTTCGGCGCGACGGGATTCGAGCCGACATTGACCGGGAGCCCATCGTCCCAATTCGACCCGTGATCGCCGCCGCGCACGTACACGACCCACTGCCCGTTCGCGGATACTGCGACGCTGCTCAGCTCCTGGCCGTCGTCGCGATCGTAGTGGGTGAGCTGTCGCGCGGAGAACGTGGGGCCTTCGGCGACATAAATGTTCCGGCGGCCCTGCTCGTTGAACGCCCATGCCACACGGCTCCCAGTCGCGGCGGCCGTCAGCTCATTGGGGAATGGATACGATCGAACCTGATTCACCGTGAACGGCGTCGAGCGGGAGGCAACCGCTTGAGCGCCCGCCGCCGAGGATGCCATGACGCTGAGAACGGTTACGGCTGCGATGATCGTGCTGCGCATGAGACCTCCTACTCCACCTGGAGCACTGCGAGGAACGCTTCCTGAGGTATCTCCACGGTCCCGACCTGCTTCATTCGTTTCTTTCCCGCCTTCTGCTTCTCGAGCAACTTGCGCTTGCGAGTGACGTCGCCGCCGTAGCACTTGGCGGTCACATCCTTGCGAAGCGGGCGGACGGTCTCGCGCGCGATCACCTTGGTCCCGATCGCCGCCTGGATCACCACCTCGAACAGCTGCCGCGGAATCAGCTCCTTCAGCTTCTCGGCGATCTTGCGGCCCCATTCGTAGGCCTTGTCCTTGTGGATGATGACGCTGAACGCATCCACCGCCTCACCGTTGAGCAGCATGTCGAGCTTCACGAGCTCGCCCGGCCGGTACGCCAGGAACTCGTAGTCGAGCGAGGCGTAGCCGCGGGAGATCGTCTTCAACTTGTCGTAGAAGTCGAGAATAATCTCGGCGAGCGGAAACTCCCAGTCGAACTCGACGCGCGTGGGATCGAGGTACTGCATGCCGCCGTAGATGCCGCGGCGCTCCTGTCCCAGGTTCATAATGCCGCCGATATACTCTGACGGGACGAAGATGCGGGCTTTGACGTACGGCTCCTCGATGCGGTCTACCTCCGAGCCATGCGGCAACAGGCTGGGATTCTCGACCAGCTCCATGGTGCCATCGGTCCGGTAGACGTGGTACTCTACGTTCGGGACCGTGCTGATCAAGTCGAGATCGAATTCCCGCTCGAGCCGCTCGCGCACGATTTCCATGTGCAGGAGGCCGAGGAAGCCGCACCGGAACCCGAATCCCAGCGCCACCGACGTTTCCGGCTCGTAGTGCAGGGAGGCGTCGTTCAGCTGTAACTTCGCTAGGGCGTCCCGCAGCTCCTCATACTGCTCGGCATTGGTAGGATAGAGACCCGCGAAGACCATCGATTGGATGTCGCGGTAGCCCGGGAGGAGCTCCACCTCACGATGCTCCGCGTCGAGCACCGTATCCCCGGGCCGCGTTTCGCGAACCCCGCGCACGTTCGCGACCACGTAGCCGACCTCGCCCGCCTCCAGTTGCTCGGCGGGCTTGTGGCCCAGTTGCAGATAGCCGACCTCGTCGACTTCATACACGTCTTCGCGGTGCGCGCCAAAGGCGATCTTCATCCCCGGCCGGAGCACCCCATCCACGACGCGAATCGAGGGGATGGCGCCACGGTAGCGGTCGTAGTAGGAATCAAAGATGAGTGCGCGGAGCGGGGCTTCGTGGTTGCCGCGCGGCGGAGGGACCCGCGCGACGACGGCCTCGAGCAGCTCCGGCACGCCTCGCCCCTCCTTCGCCGAGATGCGCAGAATCTCATCCGGCTTCGTGCCGATCAGGTCGTGGATCTCATGGGCGCGCTTGTCCGGCTCGGCACCCGGCAGATCGATCTTGTTCAGGACGGGTATGATTTCCAGGCCGGCGTCCATGGCCAGCAGCAGATTGGACAGCGTTTGTGCCTGAATCCCCTGCGA
>DASWEL010000028.1:0-15096 GCA_036394755.1 Gemmatimonadales bacterium
GAACCCGGCTGGTGCCGAGTGACGCTGCGCGACCGGCGGCGGGTGCGGAATCACCTCGCGTCGGTCCATGCGATGGCCCTGGCCAATCTGGCCGAGATGACAAGTGGACTCGCGGTCCTGGTGGGACTGCCCACGGGCGTCCAGGGCATCGTGACCGGCTTCTCCATCTCCTATCTGAAGAAAGCGCGCGGTCTGTTGACGGCCGAGTGCCGGGTCAGCGGTCTCAAGGTGACGTCCGAGCAGGAGTACGAAGCCCCGGTCTCGATCACCGACACGCAAGGCGACGTCGTCGCGCATGCCACGGCGCGCTGGCGGCTGCGACCCATCCCGCGTCGATGAGTCTGCTCGACACGCCCCTCACGCGGCAGCTCGGTATCGAGGTGCCGTTGATCTGCGGCGCGATGTACCCCTGCTCCAACGCCGAGCTCGTCGCGGCCGTGTCTGCTGCGGGCGGAATCGGCGTCGTGCAACCACTCTCGATGATCTACGTGTACCGGCAGGATCTGCGGGAAGGGCTCAGGCTTATCCGCCGGATCACCGACAAGCCGATCGGCATGAATGTGTTGATCGAGCGGAGCTCGAAGTTCTACCTCGAGCGCATGCGTCGTTATGTCGACATCGCGATTGAAGAGGGCGTGCGCTTCTTCGTCACGTCGCTCGGTAATCCGCGCTGGGTCGTGGATCGCGTCACCCCCCCGGGCGGCATCGTCTACCACGACGTAACCGAGCGGAAGTGGGCCGAGAAAGGGTTGGCAGGGGGCGTGCACGGGCTCGTCGCCGTCAACAATCGCGCCGGCGGCCATGCGGGCCCTCGCAGCGCGGAGGCGCTCTACGATGAGCTCGCGGGGTTCGGCGTGCCGGTTGTCTGCGCGGGCGGGATCGGCGACGAGGCGGGCTTCGTCGCAGCCTTGCGGATGGGGTATGCCGGCGCACAGCTCGGCACGCGGTTCATCGCCACCACCGAGTGCGGCGCGCACGACGACTACAAGCAGGCGATCGTTCGCGCGAGCGAGGCCGACATTGTGCTCACCGAACGCGTCACCGGCGTGCCGCTGTCCGTGATCCGCACTCCATACGTCGAGCGAATCGGCACAAAGGCGGGTCCGATTGCGCGCTGGCTGCTGCGCGGACGCAAGACGAAGCATTGGATGCGCACGATCTATGCGTTGCGCTCGGCGTGGCAGCTCAAGCGCGCGTCCCTCGCGGGTGGCGCGGGAGAGAAGACCTCAAAGGACTACTGGCAGGCGGGTAAGAGTGTGGCGGGGATTCATGCGATCGAACCCGCCGGGGAGATCGTGCGGCGATTTGCCGCAGCCGCGGTCATTTAGTCTGGACCGCGTGCCCACCGAACTCCTTGCGGAGCGCCGCGATGACCTTGGCGCCGAACGATTCCTCCTGTCGGGAGCGCAACCGCGCGAGTAGCGACATCGTGATGACTGGCGCCGGGACATCGAGCCGGATCGCCTCCTCCACCGTCCAGCGCCCCTCCCCCGAGTCCGCTACGTGCCCGCGGATGGCGGCCAGCTGGTCGTCACCCGAGAGCGCCCGCTCCGCCAGCTCGTTCAACCACGAGCGCACCACGCTCCCATGGTTCCAGAGTTTTGCGATCTGTCCCAACTGAAGCTTGAAATCCTTCGACGCGTGCAGGATCTCGTAGCCCTCGGCATACGCCTGCAGCATGCCGTACTCGATCCCGTTGTGCACCATCTTCACGTAGTGACCGGCCCCAGGCGGGCCCACGTGGGCGTAGCCCTCGGGTGCTGCGAGAGTCCGAAAGATCGACTCGCAGTGCTGGAACGCGGCCGGCGTGGCGCCGATCATGAGGCAGTAGCCGAGCGTGAGGCCCCAAATCCCGCCGCTCGTCCCTACGTCCACGAACTCGATCCCCCGTTCCTTGAGCGCCTCGGCGCGGCGCAGCGAGTCGTGGAAATTCGAGTTGCCACCGTCGATGACGACATCGCCCCGGCTGAGATGCGGCACGAGCTGGTCGATGGTGCTCTCGACGGGCACGCCGGCCGGCACCATGACCCAGACGACGCGAGGCGGCGCCAGCTGCTGCGCGAGGTCGGCGAGGTCCTTCGCAGCCCTCACGCCCCTAGCGGCGACTACCTTGATTCCCTCAGCGCTCAAGTCGTACACGATCAGCTCGTGCCCGCCCTGCACCAGTCGCCGTACCATATTGCTGCCCATCCGGCCCAACCCGATCATCGCCAGCTGCATTGGTGCCGCTCCCTGGAGATTTGCGTACGCCAGCAGAATAGCCCCGAATCGGTCGATGGTATAGGATAGGTCGCGTGCACACCGGGCTCTACGTGATCATGGGCGTTGCGGGCTCCGGCAAGAGCCTCATCGGCGCGCGGCTCGCGCGAGAGCTCCACGTTGAATTCGTCGAAGGTGATGACCTGCACCCGCCGGACAACGTGCGGCGCATGGCCGCCGGGATCCCGCTCACGGACGACGACCGCAAAGGCTGGCTCATGGCGATCGCGGCCCGACTGAGGGAAGCAGAGCGCGCGGGCGTCG
Source organism: Gemmatimonadales bacterium (assembly GCA_036394755.1). Taxonomy (GTDB): domain Bacteria; phylum Gemmatimonadota; class Gemmatimonadetes; order Gemmatimonadales; family GWC2-71-9; genus 20CM-2-65-7. The sequence continues at coordinate 2,524 of DASWEL010000028.1, forward strand.
GCCTCGTCGCCTCCTGCTCGGCGCTCAAGCGGAGCTATCGCGACCTGCTCCGATCCGGAGCCGCCAGGTTGCAGTTTGTGTACCTCGCGGGGCCCAGGGCGCTCCTCGCCGAGCGCATGGCCAACCGCCGCGGGCATTTCATGCCGGCATCACTCCTCGATAGCCAGCTCGCGATTCTGGAAGAGCCGTCGCCGGACGAGCACGCGTGGGTGTGCGACATCCGCGAGACGCCAGACGCGATCGTCGCAGATCTCGTGAGGCGCGCGGCATGAGTCCGAACACCCAGCTGCTGCTCCTCGCGCTCGCTGCGGTCGTGGTGCTCATCGTCCTGATCGCCCGCTTCAAGCTGCATCCCTTCATCGCGCTGATCACAGTCTCCCTCGGTCTCGGAATCGTTGCGGGGATGCCGCTCGGCGGTGTCGTGAAGGCGTTCCAGGACGGTGTCGCCACGGTGCTGGGATTCATCGCGATCGTAGTCGCCCTCGGCACCATGCTCGGCAAGATGATGGCAGAGTCCGGTGCCGCCGCGCGCATCGCGACCACGCTGATTACGCGCTTCGGGGAAAAACGCGTGCACTGGGCGATCATGTTCGTCGGCTTCATCGTGGGCATCCCGGTTTTCTTTCAGGTCGGATTCGTTCTGCTCATCCCGTTGGTGTTCACGATCGCGCGTCGCTCGGGACTCTCACTCGTAAAGATCGGTATTCCGTTGGTGGCCGGACTGTCGGTGGTGCACGGCATGATGCCGCCGCACCCGGCGGCGATGCTCGCCGTCGTCGCCTACAGGGCGGATATCGGCCGCACGATCGCGTACGCCATCGTGGTTGGGCTGCCGACGGCCGCGCTGGCCGGGCCGATCTTCGCGTCGTGGATCGCGCCGCGCATCGCACTCCCTGCCGACAACCCGGTTGCGGCGCAGTTCACGGGCGGCACGCCGCGCGAGATGCCGGGATTCGGCATCTCGCTCTTCACCGTCCTGCTCCCGGTGATCCTCATGCTATGCGCCAGCGCCGCCGACGTCGCGCTCGACAGCGGCAGCACACTCCGCTCGGCGCTCGATTTCGTCGGTGGTCCGATCGTGGCGTTGCTCCTGGCGCTGCTGTTTTCCTTCTGGTCTCTTGGGTACCGGCAGCATTTCACCCGGGATCAGATCCTTAAGTTCGCGGGCGACTGCCTCGCGCCGACCGCCACGATTCTGCTCGTGATCGGCGCCGGCGGCGGATTCAACAGGGTGCTCGTCGAAAGCGGCGTAGGACAAGCGATCGCCGACGTCGCGCTGGGATCGCACGCCTCGCCGCTCCTGCTGGCCTGGACCGTGGCGGCGCTGATCCGCGTGGCGACCGGCTCGGCGACCGTCGCGATGACGACGAGCGCGGGGATCGTCGCTCCGATCGCCGCGGTCACGCCGGGCGCGCATGCCGAGCTGCTGGTGCTCGCCACGGGCGCGGGGTCGCTGGTCCTGTCACACGTGAACGACTCGGGGTTTTGGCTCATCAAGGAGTTCTTCAACATGACCGTGCAACAGACGCTCAAGACGTGGACCGTCGCCGAGACGATCATCGGCGTCGCGGGGTTGGGTTTCACACTGTTGCTGAGCCTCGTCGTGGGCTGCGCCCCCCGGGATCGCGGCGCTCCCGAGTTGAGTGGTGTGGGCTGGATCGACGTGACGGCGACACTCGATCCGGCGCGAACGCCGGTCTACCAGGGCGACGCGCCGATGAAGTTCGATTTTCTCAAGGACATGAGAAAGGGCGACAAGCTGACGCTCTCGGTCTACTCGATGGGCGCGCACAGCGGGACGCACATTGACGCCCCGATGCATTTCGTGGCGGGAGGCGCGCCGATCGATCAGGTATCGCTGGAACCGCTGATCGGCCCCGCACGGGTGATCGATATCCCGGACAGCGTCCAGGCGATCGATACGGCCGAGCTGAACCGGCACGACTGGAAGGGGACGACGCGCGTGTTGTTCCGGACCCGGAGCACGCTGCGCGGCTGGATGGACTCCGCGTTCCATAAGGACTTCGCGTACATCGCTCCGGATGCGGCGCAGCTCCTCGCGGACGCGGGTGTGGTGCTCGTCGGTGTAGACTACATCTCGGCGGAGCAATTCGGCGCGCCGGCGCCGCGGACGCACCAGATTCTGCTCGGGAAAGGGATTCCGATCGTGGAGGGGCTGGACCTGCGTCCGGTCGCAGCGGGTGACTACGACGTGATCGTGTTACCGCTCAAGGTGCGAGGGCATGAGGGCGCGCCGGCGCGGGCCATCATGCGCAAGCGGACGCGCGCTACTTGATCCCGAAGGTAAACGGAACGTGGACGAGTCCCACTACGGCTTTGTGACCATCGAGCACCACCGGCTCGAACATCAGGTTGGGAACCGCGTAGCACACCGCGCGCGCGAACTGTTGGTCACTGAAGGCTTCGATGATGGCGGATCCCGCCACGACGCGACCCGCGGTGTCGATGACAAACCGAGCTCGGACGAGTCCGGTACGGGACTCCAGCGACAGACCGGCCGGATATTGCTGTGCAGGGTCGCCGGCAACGACGTGTTGACGCGCGGTGTCGGCAACGATCGGCAAGCTGTCGGTCCAGATCCCTGCGAGGTCCCCCGAATGGCATGGTTGCGGCGCTGCCAGGTTGCCTACGACCGGGATTTGCTCCCAGCTGCGCCCGGCGCAGGACATACACACCATGGCTAGCGAGATCGCGGTGCATTTCATGGATGGTCGCACCATATGAAGAGAATCGTCACTCTAGCTGCCCTCACAGTCCTCCACGGCGATCCAGCACCCACCTTCAAGGTCATCGCGTTCTACACGGCCAAGGAAGATCCGGCGCATATCAGCTTCGTCACTGAAGCCCGGCGCTGGTTTCCGGAAATGGCGGCGCGATACCATTTCACCTTCGATACCACATCCGATTGGCACAACCTCAATACCGACTTTCTCGCCGCGTATCAAGTTGTGGTATTTCTGGATACCCGCCCCGAAGATGCCGCCCAGCGTGCCGCGTTCCAGTCGTACATGGAGCATGGCGGGGCCTGGATGGGCTTTCATTTCGCAGGCTTTGCGTTGACGCCGTCAGCTTATCCTGCAAACTGGGACTGGTATCACGGCACATTTCTCGGGTCTGGTTCCTACGTCAGCAACACCTGGCGACCGACCGCAGCCGTGTTGCGCGTCCAAGACCGCACCCATCCGGCGACGCGGCACCTGCCCGAGACCTTCCGGTCCTCACCCAATGAGTGGTACCGCTGGGAGAAGGACCTGCGGCAGAATCGGGACATCGACATTCTCCTCTCGATCGACTCGACCAGCTTTCCGCTCGGCACCGGGCCCAAACCGCACGAGATCTGGCATAGTGGCTACTACCCCGTCGTCTGGACCAACAAGAACTACAAGATGATCTATTTCAACATGGGCCATAACGACATCGACTACGAGCACAAGTACGACACAACGAACCGGACGCTGTCATACACGCTGAACAACCCGATTCAGGATCAGCTCATCATCGACGCGTTACTGTGGTTGGGTGACCGCAGGTAGCGAGCCTTCCTCATGAACGCGCCGTCGCCGGCCCGGCGCGATTGCGCCACGCCGCCGTCAGGGCTTCGCGCACCGGACGCGTTCGCGCCGCCCGCAGTCGGACGCTGGTCGCGCCCCGCTTGCCCCAGCCGCCCTTTACCGGGACGAACATCTTTGGCTCGGCGCCGACAAAGAACTCCTGTTGCTCCGGCGTCAGTCCGACGGTTCCCCACTGGGTGTCGGGATAGCCCAGCGTGGCGAAGATCTTCCCACCGACGCGGAAATCGGGATGCCCCATGTGCGCGGCTTCCTCGGCGTCGGGAAGACTCAACGCGAGACGGCGGAAATCGTTCGCCGTCACCCGCGCTCCATTTGAGCGGCGACAGTTTCGGGATCGCTTGATGCGTCCGCGGCTGCGCCTGTGAGTACGTATGCCCAGTTGCCGATGCTCGCCATCGTAATCCTCGGGGTAACTGGCTCACCCATGCGGGCGTGCCAAGGCTGCGGGGTCGAACTTGAAGAACTCCGCGAGTAACGAATACAGTAGCGGTTGATCGCTCCGGAGTTCGTCAGGGGTCTCGAAGAAAGCTTCAATAGCGACTGCAAAGAATTCGGCCCGGTTCGTCGCTCCATAGGGATCGATCACTGTCGACTCCTCGGCATCCACACGCCGGACGTGTTCAGCGAATTGGGCCGACCACTGCTCGACCCACGTATGGTAGGTCGCCCGGGAGTCGAGGACCGGCATGCCATCCAGCGTACCATCCTCGGCATCCAGCATGTGGGCGAACTCGTGGAACACGACATTATGCCCATCGTTGGTCGCGAGCGCGCCGTCTTTGACCTCCTCCCAGCCCAGGACCACGACTCCGGACTGCCAGGCCTGGCCGGCTGCCGGCTCGTCAGGCACGACGAGTTGATTGGACCGGTACGAGTGCTGGGTTTTCGGCATGAACGCGGCCGGATAGACCAGTACCCGTCGAACCCGACTGTAGCGCGGATAGGGCATGTTCAGGAGCAACAGACACGCCTGCGCCGCGATCGTCAGTTGAATCTCGTCACGCCATGCGAGTCCACCGCACGCCTCGAAGGGTACCTCTTTGAGGAAGAGCTGCATGATGTGATAAAGGCGCTCTTGATCGGGTGACGGAAGGCGCGCGATGAGTGGAACCCGGCGATCGACAACCTCAAGCCAGGTCGCGGGGATGGGGTCGGTCGGCAGCCGGACGCGTGTCAGGAGGCCAGCCAGTTTGCGAAGGAGCGGGGCGAGCCGCTTCACATCGGAGTTTAGGACAACTGGCGAAGCGCGGTGCCCCAGCTCATTCCCAGTCTTGCCCGAGCACGACCATGACTCCGTTCGGATCGTACACGGAGAAGTCTCGGACCCCATAAGGGCGCGTCTCAATGGGGACCGCTATGGCTGCCCCCTTGGTTGACTGCTCAGTCACAGTGGAAATAGAAACGGTTTCCGTCGAGGTCCACAACGGTGAACTGTCTCAAACCCCAGGGCTTTTTCTCCAGCGTCTCCTCGGGCGTGGTGTCAGACCGCACGCTTCGGAAGCAGACCCAGCACGCACAAGATCACTGCCAGCGCGACAGCTGCCCCAGCCTGCGCGACGTACCACATGCCCGCCGCCTGCATGATGGTTGGACCCACCTGCGGATCTAACAATTCACCGAGTTCCGTCCAAGCAGCCAGTCCAACCACGGCGAGGGCCGGAAGTACGAGCCAGCGACGGAACCGCGTGGCGACATACCCTACGACTCCGAGCAGGACTGCCGCTCCCCAAATCGCTCGGAGGCTCGGCTCCTTGTTCATGACTTCGAGCATGTGGAGACTTAGCATATCATGGTGCGTTTCCTTCGCTGACGGCGTCTTCGGCGGCGGCACCTCACTGTTGATGCAATGGTTCCCACGAGTAGTGAAACTGAAACGAATAGGGCCGATTGGGATTCTCAGGCTTGACTGTCGCAATGTTGGTCCGCTGACCAGCTGGCACTTGAATGCGCAGGCGCTGGACCTCGCAACTGTTCTTAATGTTCTCACAATCGATGAGCTGCAGACCCGTGACCATGATCGCAACGGACGAATGGTTGTCGACATAGACAACGTGTCCATCACCGCCGAAGCTCATTTCCGATCCGGCCTCGATCGACTGGTTCGAGGGAGCCACGAAAACGGGAACACGATTACCGGCGCATGCGCCTGCCAGCATGCCGGCAATCGCGAGGCCCGTAGGGCAGATGACGTGTCTCATGTCAGCAGCCGCCATCTAAGGGGATGCGCCGAAGCTGCGGCGCGAGCTTGAAGTTTTCACAGATCGAAGATTACCACTTGCAAGACGGCGCCGTCAGCTTCAAGCGCGTGTTAGGCGCCGGCCTAGTCCGTCGGAATCCACACGTAGGAGTGCCCGTCCCATGCAAGCCACCCGCTGCGCCCTGCAGCGTCAGTAACGACAACAAAGTCTTGACCGAACGCCGCATGTCGGTTCCGGTGCCCTGCTGTTGCGACCCCCCATCTGCGACACACCACGTGGCTCGCGCCGTTCCCGACCGGCGTGCCGGCACCGATGATGTGCACCGAGCGATCGATCCGGTGCGCGATCGCAATCCCACAACCGCCAGCGGCCTGCAGCTCCACGGCGATATCGAGAAGGCCGTCATGATCAAAATCACCGAACGCGAAGGCGGGGTTCAACGTGGAGCTGAGCGCAAAACGCCGATTGAGGCCCGCCGCACGTAGAGCGCTGTCCGCCCACAGAGGGACACCCCCGAACGTAGTCGAGGAAAGCTGAGCATTGGCAGGCGCACCGTAGCAAACGAGGCAGGCAACGAGAAGCGTCTTGGTCGTCATACCCATTTCTACGCGGACCCACCGCGCGCCGTTACGCTCAAGGTTCGCTTCCGTGACAGACGTCAGATGGGCCACACCCCTCGCGCCTCAATAACCGCCCACATGTCTGGGCCTAGCAAGGCGCGGGTATAGATGTACGTGGGAAAGTGCCAGCGGGGGTCGAAACTGACCTGGACTGCGGCATCGTGCTCAGCCGATCGCTCCAACATGTCGAACAGCCCGTCGATACTGAACGTGTCCCAATCGCTCAACGCGGCAGATCTGCCGGCCCGGTCCCACGCCCGCAGAGGTTGGCCCCTGCGAACCTCGATCAGCAGCCAGCCCCGCACTCCCGGGCAGAAGCAGCCCGTGCGCACCAGAAACCGATAGTCCGGCGGACTACTGGCTCGCCACAGCGCGCGTTCCCCTCGGAGCGTCGTGCGCAGGGAGTCACGTTGCCCCGGCGTTTGCAGACTGAGGGTTCGTGTTTCGGGGAAGTTGACGACGGGGCCGGTGTCCTTGAAGAAGGCGATGACGCCGCCTGTGTCTTGGACGATAGGGCCAGGAGCGATATGCTCGACGGGGAGGGACGTCACGGGGACAGCGCGGTGACAGGCGACGATGAGGCAGAGGAGCACCAACGCAAGTGCTGCTGCACGCTTGGACAAGGAGCTCAAGCGCGTGTTAAGCGGCATTCGCCCTACGCGCAGAGCGGCCACCACAGCGTGATCCGCCGAGCAATCGTTTCACGCGCGCCGTCGGTGTGCGTGACGTCAAGTATCCACATGAGGTTTACGTACTGCACTTCGCCAGTCGCGCTGGGCTCGAAGAGGATATCACGCCCGACGTCCAGGTGCATCGCGGCACTGTCGGTCGTGATGGTGCGTGTTGTATCACGCAGTATCCTGAGTTCAGTGCCAACGTAGTCTTCAGCGTCACAACCCGCGTGCCGCATGAGAACGCGCGCGACGATGAGTTTCTCACGAATTGCTCGCAGCGGCCTGCGTGCCCGAAGGTCGTACAGGGCGCGCACCGTTCCCTTGCTGTAAAGCTGCTCTCGGACGGAGCGCTCCGACGCTGGATGCCCAGCCGGCCCGATGAAGTAGCTGCCTGGGCGGTACGTCTCGGCGCAGATGCTGAATAGTGATGAGCAGGTGGGCGTGCTTGTCCGCGCCGTGTAGACTGGGCTCACATAGTAGGAGCCAGCCAGATTACCGTTACGCGCGACGTACTCTTGGGCGGTGGCGCGTCTAGAAAAGGACCCGGGCGGAACCTCCAGCAGACTGAGATCAACTGATACGTCGCCGGCGAAGGGGCGAGGCTCACTTACGTCCGTCCGTGTGACCCAGTAGTGATCGCCGTGACGTAGTTGATAGCCCTTGTCCTCGCCGATCCCCACTCGATACCACGTAGAGTCGGCGGACACACCGATTACCGCGAGCTGCAATGTGGCCTGGGCGTACCTGGCGATTGGTGCCGTGGATGCCGGGAGCCGCCGCAGGGGAACGGAGTCGCGAGTCACGAGGACGAGCCGCGAATCTTGCGCGCCAGCGGGACTCACGGCGCTCATGATGAGCAAGCTGAGAAGCGACAACGGAGGTTTCACGAATGCAGTCGCGTTGGGCGAATGCCGCGTGGCTCACGCGACGCAAACCTGTCCTTTGTACTGGAGAGACCCAGCCAACGTTGCGAGGTTCAGTTGACCGTGCGTGTGGAGCAGGCCTGTCGCTCCGGCATATCTGCCCGTTCCACCAATCACCTCCAACTGCGAATTGGGTCGAGCCAGAGTTGGATCCTGATCTGGGAGAAGAAGGATGTCGTCCGATGTCCTGATCGTCCCAGTGCTCCTCGTAATCGTGTGATGGGCCCGCATCTGGATTACGCCGCCGCCGCGCTGTTCGATATCGAAGTACTCGGCACTGAATCCCCCAGAGAGGTCCCCTAGCAGCGTCCCTTGGCCGACGGCAGTCGTCTGACTCGTGAACTGGAACCTCGTGAACACGAACGCACCGCTGACGTGCTCGCAGTCCGTTTGTGCCGCCAGCTGTTCAGCCGAGGCAGTGAAGTTGGCGGTATCCGTCACCTGACGGTCTGAACACGCGACGAGCAGCCAAGCGACCGGAACGAGCCCGAGCGAAAAGCCCCTGTAGCCCATACGACCTCCCGCGTTGGTAGAGAATGACCTGTGCCCGAATGTACGCGGGTATGGGCATCCTGCCAGGGATGTGAAAGGAACGGACAAGGAATAGGGGACGCAAACCGGCCATCGAGGATCGAACTGACGGCGGGTATGAGATCCGCGCTGCCTAGCGGCCCGCGATTCAGGGCCGCGTCTGCGGATCATCGGCAGGGTTCAGGAACACGGTCCGGAAAGGACCAATACCTTCCACGTGCACCGTGACTTCGCCACGGAACCATTCGTAGTGATGCATGCCACCTTCGAGAACCAGAAAACTTCCGGGCCCATAGGCCTGGGCGTGTGTAGAGTCGAACACGTCGCCCATGCCGAGCATGAGCGTCCCAGCGAGCACGGTGATATGGACCGACGCGGTATGCCAATGCGGCGCGATGCGAGCACCGTCTGGGTATCGGAACCGTGCCGCGAACAGCCCGTGCGTCGCAGGGTCGCCGACAAGGAGCATCCGCGTGGACCCCGGTATGCGACCAGGCGTCCACGCAGTGAAGCCGAGGGGCTGTGCCGGAGGACGCGTGGGGTTCTGGGCGCGCACAGCGGCGGCTGGCATGAGGACAGCGATAAGGCTCAGGACCAGGCAACGTGTGTATTGCGTGCTCATAGGTCTCTCGAGGGGGTCGATTGGGCCGCCTAACGGATGGCGCTTGAGCTGCCGCGCGCTGAAGAAAGACTCATTCCTTAATCTACGCGCGCCGCCGGCTTCAAGCGCTTGTTTAGGCAGCAACCCCATCCGTTTGCAGGACTACGTCGAAGGCCAAAGGCGGGCGCACGTGTCCAAAGTAGTGCTCTTCGGCTGGATCCCAGCGGGCGTGCCACTGCCGGAGAAAATGTGCCTCCTCACGCGTTGCGAGCCGCGCCTCGCGCGTGCTCGAGGCCGCCTCGACCAGCACGCTGAGGTCAAGAACGTCCGCGAGCTCCGGTCTCGCAGAATATGCGCCGTCGAGCAGAACGACACGTTTCGGGGCACGCTCGGTCGGAGTCGTTTGCAAGGGATAGGTGCCGTCACCGCGCGGACCAGCCAGAAAGTCGAAGGCATACCAACGCGCTACGCGCCCAGCCCGCAATGGCTCGATCGCTTCGCGTTTCAGCCGGCGCCAGTCAATGCCATCCGCCGCCCGTTGCTCTGGCGTGCGGCGATCCCATTCCGCGTTGGTCACGCTCGCCGCAAAGAAATCATCGCATGGCACGATGACAGCGTCGATCGCCTGAGCGACCGCATCGGCCACGGTGCTCTTGCCGGAGCCACTTCGCCCATCAATGGCCACGACTAGTCGCTGTGTGTTGACCGAAGAGGCGCGAATCGCGGCGACCACCGTGTCGACCGCTAGGATCGGCATGAACTGGTTTGGGTTGCTGCTAACGGATCGCGCTTAAGCTGCGCCGCGCTGAAGAAAGAGTAGTCATTCAAGCCGGGATCTTCCCTCGAATTCGTAGACACCGATTGTTAGGCAACTCGAGCCTCGAAATCAGCTGGCGCGCGATACCGCAGGGCGGAGTGCAGCCGACGGTAGTTGTTACGGTAGTTGTTAGAGAACCGTCGTCGGATCCGTCAGGGGAAGATTGAACGCCTCCGCCACGCCCGGATAGACGATCTTTCCCTCGACCACGTTGAGGCCCAAAGCCAGGCTCGGATCCTTCTTGCAAGCTGTCTTCCATCCGTCGCGCGCCAGCCGCTTGGCATACGGAAACGTCGCATTGGTGAGCGCCAGCGTCGACGTGCGCGGCACCCCACCCGGCATGTTCGCCACCGCATAGTGAATCACCCCGTCCACCACATACGTCGGCTGATCGTGCGTCGTCGGCTTCGTCGTCTCGATGCACCCGCCCTGGTCCACCGCGACATCCACGATCACCGAGCCCTGCTTCATTGCCTTGAGGTCGCCGCGCTTGACGAGCTTCGGCGCCTTGGCACCGGTCAACAGCACGGCGCCGATCACGACGTCGGCCTTCCCGAGCTGCTCGAGCATGTTGTGGCGATTGGAGTAGAGGAGATCAACGTTCGGAGGAAGGACATCGGAGAGATAGCGCAGTCGGTCGAGCGAGATATCCAGTAACGTCACGTGGGCGCCGAGCCCCGCAGCCATCTTGGCCGCGTTCGTCCCGACGACGCCACCCCCGAGTATCAAGACTTCTGCGGGAAGCACGCCTGGTACACCACCAAGCAAGATCCCGAACCCGCCGAACACCTTCTCGAGATACTTCGCCCCCTCCTGCACCGCCATCCGGCCCGCGACTTCACTCATCGGCGTGAGCAGCGGCAGCTCCTTGTTCGGCAGCTCCACCGTCTCATACGCGATCGCGATGCAGCCGGACTTGATGATCGCCTTGGTGAGCGCCTCGGACGCGGCAAAATGAAAATAGGTGAACACGACCTGGCCCCGGCGAATCCGCGCCCACTCCGGCTCGATCGGCTCCTTCACCTTCAAGATCAGCTCGGCCTTCGACCACACCGCTTCCGCGGATGGCGCGATCTCCGCCCCGACCGACCGGTACGCCTCATCGCTGAACCCCGAGCCGATTCCGGCGCTCTGCTCGATCAGCACGGTGTGGCCGTCACTCACGAGCGACTCCGCTCCCGCCGGCACGAGCGCCACCCGGTGCTCCGCGGTCTTGATCTCTTTCGGGACGCCGACGATCACGGTTTTCCTCCATTGGGACCCAACGAGACCACGCTCTGACGCTCCGGCGCAAAGAACTCCGCCGCCAACGCCGCCACGTCGTCCTCGGTCAGCGCCTCGACCGTCTTCAGCACTTCATCGAGGCTGCGATACGGTTCGCCATACACCGCCGTGCTCGCCAAACGATACATCCTGGCGCTGGGGCTCTCCAGCGACAACATCAGCTGACCGAGCGTCTGCTGCTTCGCGTCGTCCAGCGCTTTCCCGCGCAACCCCTCGCCGGCCATCCGCGCAAACTCGGCCCTGATCGCTTCGACCGCTTTCTCGGCGCGTGCCGGCTGCGTGCCGACGTACACGCCCGCCATACCCACCGCCCGATAGAACGACGTAAAGCTGTAAATCGCATACGCGAGGCCGAGCTCCTCGCGAATCCGTTGGAACAGCCGGCTCGACATCCCGCCGCCGAAAATGTTAGAGATGACGAGCATGCCGTACTTGCGGCGGTCGGCGTACGGAATCGAGTCGGTCGCAAAGACGATGTGCGTCTGCGCCGTGTCCTTCTCGAACGTGCGCGTCACGCCGCGCACGGCCGGCGGCACCGGCGCCACGGGCGGCGCCGTCTGCGCCGCCAGGCCATCGAACCACCCCTGCGTCTCCACTTCCTTCAGTAGCGCCTCATGCGTGATGTTGCCCGCCGCCGCAATGACGCAGTTGCCCGGGAAATAGGCGCGGGAGTGCAACTGCTTGAGATCGTCGGCCGACAGCGCGCTGACCGTCTCCTTGGTCCCCAGAATCTGGAAGCCATAGGGATGGTCCGGCCACATCGTCTCGTAGGTGCGATCGAAGACTTCGTCATCGGGGGTGTCTGCGACGGTGCTGATCTCTTCGAGCACCACCTGGCGCTCCAGCGAGAGATCGCTGTCGCGCAGCGCCGGCCGGCGTACGATGTCCGTGATGACGTCGAGCGCGCGCGGCAGATCGGCATCGAGCACGCGCGCGTGATACGCGGTGGAGTCGCGGGATGTGTAGGCGTCGAGCGAGCCGCCGCGCGATTCGAGCGACAACGCGATCTCCTGCGCCGTGCGCCGCTCGGTGCCCTTGAATACCATGTGCTCGAGCAGGTGCGACACACCCATCTTCGGACGCAGTTCGTGGGCGCTCGCGGTGCGAATCCAGACCCCGAGCGCCACGGACCGCACGTTAGGCTCGCGCTCACTGAGCACCGTAATGCCGTTGGGCGCCGCGGTGCGGTAGATTTCCCGGTCGAGCTTGACCGAGTCCACCTCAGTTCTTCTCGAGCAGAGCCTTCCGGGACAGGCGCATCCGGCCCCGTTCGTCTACTTCGAGCAGCTTCACCTTCAGATGGTCGCCCTTCTTGACGACGTCTTCCGTCTT
>DASWEL010000029.1:0-25528 GCA_036394755.1 Gemmatimonadales bacterium
CGTGATCGCGGTCTGGCAGGTCCTGGTCCTCGCCACGATCCTCGGCATCGCCAGCGCATTCGACATTCCCATGCGGCAGTCGTTCATCGTGGAGATGGTCGGCAAGGACGACCTGATGAACGCGATCGCGCTGAACTCGTCCCTGTTCAATGCCGCGCGCGTGATCGGCCCCGCGATCGCGGGGGTGTTGATCGGGACGAAGGGCATCGCGTTCTGCTACTTCGTGAACGGTTTGAGCTATATCGCGGTCATCGCCGGACTGTTGATGATGCGGCTCCCGCCATACTCGCGGCCGGCGAAGGCGACGTCTTCCTGGAGCGGCTTCCGCGAGGTGCTCGCCTATCTGAAGAACGACCGCAAAATGCGGACGCTGATGCTGCTGACGGCCATCTTCAGCGTGTTCGGCTTTCCCTACATCGCGATGATGCCCGTGTTTGCCCGCGACGTGCTGCATCGTGGCGCGGGAGGGTATGGCGCGCTCACATCGTCGATCGGCGTCGGGGCAGTCATTGGCGCCCTCGCCATTGCGCTGACGTCGGGCCACATCAAGCGGCGCGGGCGGCTGATGCTGGTGGGCGGCGCCGCCTTCGGTGTGCTGCTGATGCTGTTTGCCGCGTCCCGTGTGCTCTGGCTCGCGATGCTGCTGCTCGCGCTCACGGGATGCGCGATGATCATCAACAACTCGCTCGGCAACACGCTGCTCCAAACCAGCGCCCCCGATCATCTGCGGGGAAGGGTCATGGGCTTCTACTCGTTCGTGTTCGTCGGGATGGCGCCGTTCGGGGCTTTTCTGTTCGGGCTGATTGCCGAGCACGTCGGCGTGCCCACCACGCTCGCGGCAGGCGGAGCCATCGTGATGCTCGCGGTGACGATCGTGGGCTGGCTGGTACCGGAAATCCGGAACGCCTGACGTAGGGGCCGGCATGCTGCGCCCCTACACCCAACGACGACGTCTCACCTCCGCGACGACGAGCTCGGCTGCTCCTTCGAATCCCAGACGTTCAGCATTCAACACGAAATCGTACTGCGTGAGATCCTGCCGGTCGCGTCCGTAATGCGTTTTCACGTACTGATCCCGTTGGTGATCGGTCTCGTCGATCACCTTATCGACCTTCGCCGGATCCACGCTGAGTCGGTCGATCGCGACTTTGCGGCGGAACGGCTTGGACGCGATGACATAGACGTGCAGCGCATTCGGCCGCGTGGCGAGAACGGCCTGGGCGCCGCGGCCGACGAGCACGACACGACCCTCGGCGGCGGCCTCGGCGATCACGCGCTCCGTCATCTGGACGAGCGTTTCCTCTTCGGTGTCGACGGGGACCGCGGTCTCCCCGGTGGTGATGAACATCTCCGGCGACGCGACGGCGAGCGTCCGCGCCAGCCGTTCGAGCAGTCCCGGCGCGCGCTCCTCACGCCGGGCGACTTCGTCCGTCGATAGGCCCGCCAGCCGGGCGACCTGATCGATGAACTCGTTGTCGATCAGGGTCCAACCCAGACGCCCCACGACCAGCCGAGCGATTTCCGACCCGCCGGACGCGTACTGGCGCGTGATCGTGACGAGCGGTTTTACGGCTGACGAAGGTTGCGTCGGAGATCTCCGACTATGAAGGAGACTACGTGAACAGGTTGGGGCCTGCTCCTGGCCCGGCGGGCCCTTTTCCGAAAGGAGGTTTCTGCTCTGCACGCGCCCGGACGTAGCCGAGCTCCTCGCTGCGCGCGATCCGCTTCTCGGCCACGAGCCCTTCGAGCACGAGCTCGCACGCCGAGACCATCGTGGCGGGATCTTTCTTGCCGGCGAGCCCGACCTGATCGATCAGCGCGAGGAGACCGGGGACGACGGTGAAGCCTTTGAGGAGCGCCTCGGAGCGCTCGTCGGGCGTGATCTTGAGGGCGCCGCCTTCATCGAACCAGTGGACGATGTCGTCCACGTTGGCGCCGCCGACGCGGCCCTCGAACGTGCGGCCGGCCGCGCGGCGAATCAGGTCCTTGGCGATCGTTTCGGAGCCCTGCAGCTCGCCCTCGTACTCGAGCTCGAGCTTGCCGGTGATGGCGGGCAACGCCGCGTACACGTCCGAGATGCGCGGCACGACCGTCTTCTCTTTCGTGATGATCGTGCGCCGCTCTGCGTTCGACAGCACGTTGTCCAGCACGCTGATCGGCAGACGCTGCGACACGCCGCTACGGCGATCCACGCGTTTGTCCTCGCGCGCCTCGAACGCGATCCGCTCGATCAATTCGGCCATGAAATCGGGCACGCGGACGGATCTCGCGCCATTCCTTTCCACCCACGCCTCTTGCTGCGTAATCGTCGTCCCCAGCTCGACGGTGAGTGGGTAGTGCGTCGTGATCTCCGAGCCGATCCGGTCCTTGAGCGGCGTGATGATCTTGCCGCGGGCGGTGTAGTCCTCGGGGTTCGCGGTAAAGACCAGGGCCACGTCGAGATTCAGTCGAACGGGGTAGCCTTTGATCTGCACGTCGCCTTCCTGCATGATGTTGAAGAGGCCCACCTGAATCTTGCCCGCGAGGTCCGGCAGCTCGTTGATCGCGAAGATGCCGCGATTGGCACGCGGCAACAGGCCGAAATGCATGGTGAGCTCGTCCGACAGCAGATGCCCGCCTCGCGCCGCCTTGATCGGATCGACGTCGCCGATGATGTCGGCGATCGTGACGTCGGGGGTCGCGAGCTTCTCCACGAACCGCAGCTCGCGCGATAGCCAGGCGATCGGCGTGGCGTCGCCGTGCTCCGCGATCAGCTCGCGGCCGTACTTGGAGATCGGATCGAAGGGATCGTCGTTGACCTCGCTGCCCGCGATGATCGGGATCTCCTCGTCGAGCAGCGTGACGAGCTGGCGCAGGATACGGCTCTTCGCCTGACCGCGCAGGCCGAGCAGAATGAAGTTGTGGCGTGAGAGGATCGCGTTGACGAGTTGTGGGAGGACGGTCTCTTCGTACCCCACGATGCCCGGGAACAGCGCCGAGCCGTTCTCGAGCAAACAGATCAGATTCTCGCGCATCTCATCTTTGACGGTGCGCTGGCGGCGGGCCGGGCTGGCCCACTCTGTCTTCTTCAACTCACCGAGTGTCGTCACGTGTGTCATGGCTCGACGTTAAACCCCTCAGCCCGTGCTCTGCAACCCTTGCGCGATACCGCGCACACTTGCCAGCAGCGCCCGGAAGACTTCGTTGTCCGGCCGCCCCGTGGCGCGCCACCGTTCCAGCAGATCGATCTGCAGCAGACTCATCGGGTCTACGTACGGATTGCGTAACAGGATCGACCGCTGCAGCGCCGGCTCGGAGTCGAGCAGCGCCGTTTCGTGTTTCAACGCGAGCACGTTGGCGACTGTGCGATCGAACTCCGCCCGAATCAGCGGGAAGTAGCGCTCGCCGATCTTCCCGGCGAGGCGCGCATAGCGCGCCGCGATCACGAAATCGGCCGTGGCGAGCACCATCTCCACATCGTCGAGCAGTGTCCGCAGGAACGGCCATTCGCGGGCCATCTCGCCCAGCGCCGCCGCGCCGGAGCGCTCGGTGGCGCGGTCCAGTGCCGTGCCCAGACCGTACCAGCCGGGCAGCAGATGGCGGCTCTGCGTCCATGCGAACACCCACGGAATCGCCCGCAGCTGCTCGATCTCGCCTTGCTCGGCGCTTGGGCGTGAGGCAGGGCGACTGCCGATTTCCATGCGCTCGATGACGTCGATGGGTGTCGCCAGTCGGAAGTACTCGACGAACTGCGGGTCGTCGTACACGAGCGCACGGTAGGCCGCCCGGCTGCTCTGCGCGATGGCGTCCATGATGCTGACCCAGCCCGGCTCACGGGCATCCGGCGCGCGGGGCAGGGCCGTCGCGAGCGCCACGGCGCTCACCGTCTGCTCGAGCGTACGGATGGCGATCCCGCGCAGCCCGTACTTCGCGTTGATCGCCTGGCCCTGTTCCGTCATCCGGAAGCGGCCACGGACGGAGCGCGGCGGCGCGCTCAGAATGGCGCTCGTGATCTTGCCGCCGCCGCGGCTCACGGTGCCGCCGCGGCCATGAAAGAACGTGAGGTCGACTCCCGATCTTTCGGCCGTCTCCACGAGCGCCGCCTGCGCGTGGTGCAGCGCCCAGCGCGACGCGCCGATCCCCGCATCCTTGTTGCTATCAGAGTATCCGATCATGACCATCTGCTGCATGCCGCGCTCGACGAGGTGCGCCCGGTAGTAGGGGTCCGCGAGCAGCTCACCCACGACGCGGGGCGCGGCGGCGAGATCGGCCACCGTCTCGAAGAGCGGCGCCATGTCCAGGGGCACGCGTTCCGATGCCGCGAGCCCACCCCAGCGGGCGAGCAGCAGAACGGCGAGGACGTCGTCCGCACCCTGCGCCATGCTGATGATGTAGGGGCCGACGGCGTCCGGCCCGAAGCGCGTGCGGCAGTCGGCGATCGCCTTGAAGACCTCTAGAGTGCGTGTGGCCTGCGCGTCAGGCGATCCCGCCGGCTCTTCTCGCTGCTCGAGCACCCGACGGAGCCGGGCGAGACGGTCGGCTGCGGGGCGGTTGCTCCAATCGGGGTCCGCGAGCAGCGTCGCGAGCACCGCGCGATGGACATGGGCGTGTTGTCGCAGGTCGATCGTGGCCAGGTGGAAGCCGAACGTTTCGACGCGACGCAGCAGCCGCTGCACGCCGAACAGTCCCGCGTGCTCGCCGCGGTGCTCGCGCAGGCTCGCGACGACCATCCCCAGATCACGCTCGAGCTCGGCCGCGACAGCGAATCCCTCCGGCGTCTCGCGTCGAGTCGCCTCCAGCCGAGCGGCGACAAGACGGAACAGCACGCGATACGGCATGTCGTGATAGCGCGCCGGGATCGTTGCCAGCGCCTTGGGGAACTGGGCGCCATAGGTCGCCACGCGCTCGCGCACGGCGTCGCTCACGCCCGTGAGTGCTCCCGATTGCGACAGCCGGCGTGCGAGCTCGGTTGCCTCCCGGCGATACCGATCGAGCGCGAGGTCGCGTTGCCGGGCCAAAGCAGCGCGTAGCGTTTCAGCGCCGACGTTGGGATTGCCGTCCATGTCGCCGCCGACCCAGGAGCCAAAGCGCAACACCGGCCGACTGGGTACTTCGACGGCGTACGACCTGTGCACCGCTTGCTCGAGCTCTTCGAAGAATGGCGGGACGATGCGGTAGACGATGTCCGTCAGGTAGAAGAGCACATTCTCGAGCTCGTCCATCACGGTGGGGCGTGCCGATGGTTGCGGATCGGTCTGCCACGCGGCCGTGATTTCCTCGCGAATTCGCGCCAGCGCGGCGCGCTCTTCATCGGGCGTGCGCGACGGATCGAGCCGCTCCACGAGCAGCCGGCCGATCACCTGCTCCTTCTCGAGCAGCGTGCGCCGCGTCGCTTCGGTGGGGTGCGCAGTGAACACGGGCTCTACTCGCAGCCGCTGGAGCAGGGCCGCCACCTGGGGCGGCGTGACGCCGGCGGCGGCGAGTTGTGCGACGGTGGCCTGGAGACTGCCCTCCTGCGGATCGCTCGCACTGCGCAGATAGTCGCGTCGCCGCCGGATCCGGTGAATCCGCTCGGCGAGATTGACGACCTCGAAGTATGCAGAGAAGGCGCGGACCAGCGTTTCGGCATCACGCGGCGGCAAGCCCTTCACCAACGCCTGCAACTCGTCGTCGGCTCCTGCGATGCTGGCGTGCCGGGCGCGCTCGACGAGCTGGAAGAACGCGTCGCCACATTGCTCGCGGATGACGTCCCCGACCAGCGCCCCGAGCGTTCGGACATCGTCCTTCAGCGGAAGGTCTTTGGGAGCGAACTCCCTCAGGAAGCCTCCGCGGGCGTAAAGAGCCGGACGGCGGCGACACCCCACGCCGCGAGATCGACGGATGCCCGTCCGTCGCCCCCGACAGGAATCGCGTCACCATTCTGCTCGACCAGACTGGTCCGCCGGGCAAGCTTGAACGGGTACGCCGCGGGCCAGACGCCGACGCTGCGGGCTTGTCCGGCGACGTCGAGAACCTTCACGATCACGCCCTCGCCGTCGTCGGCCGGCTTCGCACCGACGATCATCACGCCCTTGTCGGCGTAAAACAGCGCGCGATCCTTGGCAATCAGGGGACCGGGCGTCTCGTTGGTGTAGGCCGGACTGACGTACAGCGGCTCGCACGCCGCCCACCCGCGCCGCACGGGCTCGGCCGCATCGCCGGGCGCAACCAGCGAGAGCCGGAACCGGAATGTCACCGCTCCGCCCTGCGACGCCGCATAGTTCGTGTGCCAGTAGTTGTTCATCACGTAGGCGAACAGCGTACCGTCGGGCACGATCGTGCGATGCCACGCGCCGCGGAACAGGTCGTTCAGCGTGAACAGCGGGGTATCGGGGCCGCTCCAGAGCACGCCGTCGTTGCCTTCGTGCACCCACACCCAATGCGTATGACAAAACCAATCGCGGCAGCTCCCGGGCTGCTGATCGCGATCGACGGTCATGCGGCCAAGCGGGACTTCGACATCGACCGTCGGTTTGAGGAATGCAAAGGGAAACGCGATGTACAGCGCCTCTTTCGCGAGCGTGGGCGTCTTTACGATCCGGTTCTCGATGTCCACCCAGGGCAGCTCGTCGTACAACGTGATCGTCGACGTGATCGCGGGGAACCCTTCGAGTGCTCGCTCGACCACGAGGCGCACCCCGATACCGGGGAGCCGCTCGCGGCGCGCGCGAACGAGCTTGGCCTGCGTGAGCTCGAGCTGCGGAGGATTCTTGAGCTCGTCGCGGTCGCCTGAGGTCCAGAGCGCGCTATGCTCACCACCGCGCGCGTAGACGAGCTGATTCAGGCCGGACCAGTCCGATGGCTTCACGCGCTCCTTCCCGTCCGGACCGGTGAGGGAACGGATCGCGCCAGTCGCCTGGTCGATCTGGACCGTGAATCCCGCCGCCTTGGCGTCGAGCGCGTCGCCGTCCGCCGCCGGCGGACGGGCTTCACGATCCGCTTCGGTCAGCGCCAGGTAGCCAAGCGGGGGGACCTCGCGAAACAGGACGAGCGCGTCGCCATTCTCCAGATCGACAGACGCCAGCTCGCGCCCGTCGTTGGTGAGAGATTTGGCGGCGCCACCGGGGACGCGGACCACGTCGGTCCGCTCCCAGGTGCCGGCATTGAACACCAGGCGGCCGCGGCCGGAGCGACAGGCCCGGCCGAGCCTCAGCAGTCCGTCGTTCAGCTGATCACGGGCCGCGGCTGCGCCGACGTCGATGAAGCGTTTCTTGTACTCCCACTGCCCCACGGTCTGCCGCGAGGCGGGCGCTGAAACGCTCTCGTCTGCGCCCCAGGTGTGCTCGCCGAACAGCAGCAAGTCACGCCACATGGCGGTGCGCGCCTCGGCACGGCTGCGGCGGCGCTGCGTCGCCTCATCGTCGCGCGGCTCGATGCGCGCGTCCCACAGCGCGACGATCTCCGCCGCGCGGGCGACGAGTTGCGCGGAACGAAACGCCGCCAGCTCCGCCGCGGTGGACGCGGCGCCGTCTTCCCAGTAGAGCCCCGTGTCGCCACGGCGGACCGGAATTTTCGTCCCGTAGCGGCGCTCGACGTCGCGGAAGAAGTCCTCCGCCCGACCCGTGACGATGCGCGGGAACGTGAACCGCCGGGCGAATTCCTGGACGTTGGCAACGATCGTTTCTTTCATAAGGGCATTGTCCTGCCAATCGGCACCGTACAGCAGGGCGGTGTCATACGGCCAGTTCTGCGCGAGAAACGCCGGCTGATTGAGCAGCCAATCGGAGAGACGGTGACCCATCTCGTCGGGGCCGACGTCGAAGCCGAAACGCGTGCCGTCGCCGTAGTGGTGCGCGCGCCAATGCAACACGCGGCTGCCGTCGGGCCCCTCCCAGTAGTAGAGCTGTGGGTAGACGGTGCCTTCGGTGCCGGTAGCCGGAAGGAGCGGCACGGCACGCTCGGGGTTGGGGCCGCTGGCGAGGTACTTCACGCCGCTTGCGGCGAGGAGCGTCGGGAAGGTCAGCGTCTGCCCGGGGACGTCGGTGATCTGGGCGGACAGGAACGTCAGGCCTCGCTCGCGCGCCAGCTTCCCCGCCGGCCACACGAGCCGGGCGAACGTCTCGTGATCGAGGATGCCGGTGAGCATGTTCGCGAACAGCGCCTGCCACGCGATCTTGCCGTCGCGAATCGCCTGCAGCAGTGCGTCGCCCGCCTCGGGCGAGCGGTTCTCCAGGTACGACAGCACCTGGAGCGCGCACTCCGCGGTGAAATGGAATTCGCGGTGCGTCGCGGTCCACGCGAGCGCCGCGTCCAGATTCTTGCGATGCACCTCGAGCGCTCGCTCCTGAAGATCGGTGTAGCCGACGTCGGTGTGGATCGAGGGCAGCCAGTAGAGCGTCCAGCGCTTCGCCGGCGTGAGGCGCAGCCGCCGGCGCGCCGCGCGGTCTCGTCCGACTTCGATGTCGAACTGAAAATCCGACGGCTCCGACAGCGGGATCCACACTTCGCCGCTCAACGCCACGCCCTGCGCAGACGGCAGCAGCCCCGCGGTGCCGACCAACGCGCCCCGACGGTCCGTCACGCGCGCGCGCGCCGCCGGCGCGCTCAGTCCGGAGACGGTGATGCGCACCAGGTTCTTGCGGCCTTCGGGCTGTTGAAAGAGCGCGGTTGGGCGGACCTCGATCACCGGCTGCTGTGACTCGCGTCGCGTGCTCGCCAGCGATCCGGCGAGCGACGAGAGCAAGCCCAGGAATGTACGACGATCAGAACGCAGCATGATTCCTATAATTTACCGCTGCTTGACTGTGCAGGTCCCCTATGTACGTTTCGCGGTCCGTGACCTCGAACCTTAACAGGAGCTAGCATGAAGCGCATCGCATTGGCCGTGGCGCTCGTCGTCATGGCTGCAGGCGCGTGCAAGAAGGCGGCGCAAAGCAATACTGCCACCCCGCCTGCTGACTCGATGAAAATGGCGGACTCGATGAAGATGATGGCGCCGGCTGACACGACGCATCATATGGCGGCCGATACGATGAAGGCACATGCGCCAACGCCGCCGCCGGCACCGGCGCGCAAACCGGCGACTCGTCCGACAACGACGCGGCGCCCGTAGCGTCGCGTAGCTACAGGTGGGAATCAAGCCCGGGCGCCGCCCGGGCTTTTGTTTTGCTGGACCGACCGGACGATCGCCCTGCGCGTCTCAAACGGCGGCGTCCAGCCCAGCTCACCGCGGATCCGCTCCACCGAATACGGGTTCTCTCCCAGAATGAACGACATCGCCGCATTCCCGAGCGCGGTGTAGCGGCCCGGCATGACGAGGCGCATCAACACGCTCCACGCGGCCACACCAGTTCGAATGAGCGGCACCGGGATCCGAACTCGGAGCGGCCGCACCCCTAACGCCTCCGCGAAGGCGGCGAAGAACTCCCGTTGCGTGAGCAGCGGCGGCGCGTCGCGCGTCACGTTGTAGGCGCGGAACCGGGGCTCGGCGGGCGCGTCGAGCGCGGCGAGAATCGCCGACGCGACGTTACCGGCGTAGACACACGACAGATGATTCGTCCCGGGTCCGATCTCGGGGAGGAATCCACGTTTGAGGTTTGCGATCAGGCGCCGCGTGAAGAGCAGATCCCGCTCCCCGTAGATAACGTTCGGCCGGATCGCGATGACCGAGACTCCGCCGCGCGCCGCCTCTTGGTGAACTAACTGTTCCGCGGCTCGCTTGCTGCGGGCGTAGAAGTCTTTGCCCGGGAGCGGCTGAAACGGATAGTCCTCGGTGATTCCCTGGTCGCCTGCTTTGAACACGGCGGCGCGGCCGTACACAGCGACCGTCGAGATGTGAATGAGGCGCGCACCGGTGCGGCGGGCCGCCTCGAGCGCGAGGCGAGTGCCGCCGACGTTCACGCGCGTGAACTCGTCGAACGAATCGTGCGATGCCACGAGTGCGGCCGCGTGAACGATCGCGCTGACGTCCTTGGCAGCGCGTTGCCACGAAGTCACGTCGGTGACGTCGCCGATGACCGCCTCGGCGCCGAACGCCTCGACCGTGGCGACCGAGTGCTCGCGCACCAGGGCGCGGGGCGTCTCGCCCCCCCCTCGTGCCCGCAGCGCGTCGAGCACGTGGGTGCCGACGAGCCCGGCGGCGCCGGTGACGAGAACCGTCACGCGGGAGTGACGTGGGGAGCGTCGAACGGCAGCTCGACGAGGCGCGCTTCCCGCCCCGCCGCGCGCACGGTCGCGCCGGGCGGCACCTCCCGCCGGACGATGGCGAGGCCGATCCAGCGGCCGAGCACCGACCCGCCGGCATCCGGGAGCCAGGCGATGCTGGTCACACGTCCCACATCACGTTCCTCGTGGGTGACGGCGCTCCAGCCGCTCGCCGGGGCGGCGGGTGGATCGGTCTCGAACAGCAGGCCACGCAAGTGCCGGTTCGCGTGCCCGCGGAAATGCAGGCGGCTCACCGTCTCCTGGCCGGTATAGCAGCCCTTGGTGTACGACACGCCGCCGATTTCGTCGAAGCGTACTTCCTGCGGTATGGTCTTCTCGTCCACCTCGGACGCGAGTCGAGGCCACCCCGCCAGGATCCGTGCCAGCTCCAGGGCCTCGGGCGTCGCGGCGTGCGCGCCGACGTCCACCAACCGTCGTTGTATAGCGGCGACCTGGTCGGCCGCGGCCGTCAGCTGAAACACAAACGGCGCGACATCGCTCGCGCGGGCGACTTCGAGCGCGATCCCACCAGCCGACGCTTCCAGCACCCGATTCGGGGCGTGCGGGACTGGGAAGCCGGCTGCGCCCATGACGGCGACGGCGTGGGCGCCCGCGATGCGGAGGACCGCCGTGTCGTCCGTGCGATCGCTGGAGCGCGCCAGGCGGGGCGGGACCGAGCGCTGCAGAATCGTCAGAGCGCGCTCGCGGCCTTCCACCGGGACGGTGAAGCGCACGCGTGGTCCAAGCCGCGCCGCCCAGCCGTCTACCACGATCATCCCCTTGGGTGTGAGCAGCGCACCGTACACGAACGCGCCGTCGCCCGGCTTCTCGATGTCGCTGGTGAGCAAGCCCTGAAAGCACGTGATCGCGCCTTCACCGGGTCCAAGCAGGTCGATAACCCCGACATCGGCCGGTGCAACAATGGCGCCGGCGCGCAGCTGATCGACGATCTCGGCGGGCACCGCGTCGCGCTCGAGCCGCGTGACGGTCGCGCTCGGCGCCGTGGGAAAAACGTCGCTCATAGGTCGGCCAGCTCGCCGGCGGAGTGCCCCGCGAGCGACTCCCATACCAACGCGGCACCCTTTCCCTCGAGCGTTCCTGCGGCATGACTGGTCGTCAGCATGACGCACGGCATCCCCGCGGCGCGGGCGGCCTGCAACCCCGGCAGCGAATCCTCGATGACGACGCACGCGCGGGGCGCGATGGGGCGACGGCGGTTGAATGCGTCGTGCGCCGCGAGATAGGACGCGGGATCCGGCTTTGAGCGAGACACGTCGTCGGCGGCGATGATGACTTCGAAGCTATCGCCGAGTGCGGTCTGGCCCAACACGTGATCGATCTCGCGCCGTAGCGCGCCGGACACGATGCCCAGGCGGAATCGTTTTCCCGCGTCGCGCACGAACTCCGGCGCGCCGCGGACCAGCCGCAGCGACGTTCTGACGAGCTCGAGATAGATCTGCGACTTCTTCGTCACGAGATGCTTCAGCATCTCAGTCGTCAACGTCCGTTGGGCGTTGCGGAACGCCAGCACGAAGCCGGTACGATCGTCCAGGCCGAGGTACTGAGCGTAGTACTGCTCACGTGTCAGTGTGATGCGTTCGTCCACGAGCACGCGCCGCAGCGCCTCGCAGTGCTGCGGCTCATCGTCTACCAGCACGCCGTTGAAGTCGAACAGCACGGCTTCGGTCAGAGTGTCTCCTTCAACCAGGCGACGACCTTAGGCCAGCATGAGGTCCTGGCATGCTCGCTCAACACCAGTCCGCGGTGCGACAACCCCGGCGCGACCGCGAGCGTCCTATCGGCGGCACCGACCCGCTCGACCACCTGCCGGCACGCCTTCGGCGGCGCAAAGATCCAGTCGGCACCGCCGGCCACACCGAGATACGGTGTGCTCAGTGCCGCGAGTCCGGCAAAATAGTCGAAGCCATCCATACCGAGCCATCTGCCGCGCACATTCCACTCCATCCATTCCGCGATGATCTCGGCTGCCTCGTCTTCGTTGCCGAAGCGCAGCGCGCGCGCGGGGAACCGACCGAGCAGTCGCGACACAGCCATCGTTGTCGCGGCGAGGGCCCGCCGTACGGGCCCGACCCGGCGCGGCCCAGGAGTTCCGAGCGTCACGATGCCGCGAATCGGCGCCGCCGCAGCAACTCGCGCGAGCCAGCACAAGCCCGCGGCGCCGCCGGCGGAATGCCCCAGCCAGGCGAGCGGCGCGCCGTCCGTTTCTTCGCGCACCCGCGCGACGAGAGTGGGGGTGTCATGGAGGACCCAGTCCTCAAACGTCCAGGCACCGCGCCGTGGTTCGCGCGCGCTCTCGCCGTGATGGCGCATGTCAGCGAGCCACACGTCGAACCCGGCGGCACCAAGAAAATGCGCCATCCCGCCGGCGGACGTTCCGTCACTGGAGTGCAGCCAGAAGCGGTGGTTCGTGAATGCTCCGTGCACGAGGAGGACGACGGGGCGGCCATCGCGATGGGCGCGCAGCCGATGCAAAGCGAGCTCGACGCCGTCGGGCGTGGTCAGTCGCCGGGGGAGCGCACCGCCGGTCACTCGTACCGCCCCGCCGCGCGGTACGCATCGTCGAGCAGCTCGACCGGATGGCGCGCGCGCGCCGCGATGCCGGCGGCCGCGAGCCCAGCGCCGATCTGCATGAGACATCCCGGATTGCCGGTCGCGACCACCTGCGGCGCAGCTTCGCGCAGGCGCTCGAGCTTCGTCTTGAGGACGGCGCGCGACATCTCGGGCTCGAGCAAAGTGAATAGCCCGGCACTGCCGCAGCATTCCGCGGCCCCCGGAACGGGAACGAGCTCGAGCAGCGGGATGGCGGCGAACAGCTTGAGCGGTTGGACGGCGATGCCCTGCGCGTGCAGCAAGTGGCACGGCGGATCGTACGCGACGTGCAGATCGAGCGGCGCCCCGGCGACCGGTCCCTTCATGCCGCTGCCGGCCAGCAGCTCGGTGACGTCGCGCACCCGCGCGCCGAATCGTTCCGCCCGTGGGTTGCCGAGCAGCCGTCCGTATTCCTTCATAAGGGCCCCGCAGCCGGCGCTGTTTACCACGATCGGGTCGTCGCCATCGCCGAAGGCCTCGACGTTGGCGCGGGCGAGGGCACTCGCTTCCTCCAGCAGCCCCGCGTGCGCGTGCAACGCACCGCAGCACACCTGAGCGGCGACCTCGATGGCTTGGTAGCCGTTCACGCCCAAGGTGCGTTGCGTGGCCTCGTGGACGTGCGAGAACAGGCCCTCCATGACGCAGCCACGAAACAAAAGGGCGGCAACGGGCGGCAACGGGCGGTAAGGTTGTTCCGTTGCCGCCTTCTGCCGCCTTTTGCCGCCCTTTGGTTTCGTCGCCGCCAGCATCCCCATCGCAAATCCGAACCGTCCCCACCCGGCGAGCAGTCGCGGCAGTCCCGTGGCGCGCAGCATGCGGCCGAACCAATAAACCACCGAGCTCACTCCAGGCGTCGTCAGCGCCCAGAGCGCCAACCGAGCCACACGGGGCACAGGACGCGCCGCGGTGACGCGAGAGCGGGCCGCCTCGAGACCGTGGCCGTACTGCACGCCCGATGGGCAGACCGGCTCGCAGCCGCGGCAACCCAGGCAGCGGTCGAGATGGTAGACGAGGGCAGCGTCGGTCACGGCGATGTCGCCGCGCTCGAGCCCCCGCATCAGCTCGATGCGGCCACGTGGTGAGTCGGACTCATCTCCGGTAGCGAGGAATGTCGGACAAGCTTGAAGGCAAAACCCGCAGTGCACGCACGCGTCCAGCCCCTCGAATCCCCCTCGTCCTGCCTCCGTCATGAGCCTTCGGTGGCGACGACGAGAGCACCTCCGGGATCGAACGTGCGGCGCAGGCCGGCGACGAGCGGCCCGACCCCCTCCCGATACGCCCCGAAGTGTCCGACGGCGCCACGCAGTGGCCACGGCGCACGCTCGAGGGTGAGCGGCACCTCGAGCCCGGCGAGGGTGCGGCGCAGCCGCTGCAAGCGGTCGATGTTCGTGTCACCGGTCCAGCGAATCGCGCCGGCGGCGGGAGAGGCGGAGATCCATTCGTCCCCCAGCTGATGCTGCAGCAGATCGAGCAGCTCATCGCTCGCGGTGGGTACGCCGCCGATGCGGAACGTCACGGGCCGCACCGAGAATCCCTCGGCCAGGCGCATCCAGAATGCATGCGCCTCCTCGGCGCGCAGCGGCGAGAACCGGCCGCCGCCACTCGCGGCGCCGAGTCCCGCTTCGTCCGCCGCCACCAGCGCGGGCGAGCCGGCAAGACGCACCGCCAGGACCCAGCGCTCCCGCCGCGCCAGTGCCGGTGAAACGAGCTCCAGCGCCGCGGGCGTCAGTCCGGCGCCCGCGATGTCTTCGCCGACTTGCGTCAGATCCTCGCGCGCGCCTTCGAGGACATACGTGACGTCGGCGCGGGGCAGGGTGCGCAGTCGCAAGTGCACGAGCACGATCACGCCGAACGCGCCGAACCCGCCGGCCTGAAGCCTCGTGAGGTCGTAGCCGGCGACGTTCTTCATGACGCGCCCGCCGCTTTGGACCATCCGGCCGTCACCGGTCACGAACGTGACGCCGAGCAGATGGTCCTTGATCGGTCCGAAGCCGTGTCGCAGCGGACCCGCGGTCGCGGTCGAGACGACAGAGCCGAGCGTGCGGCCGGCCAGACCAGGCGGATCGATGCCGAGCCACGCGCCGCGGTCGGCGAGCTGTTGGCGCAGTTGATCGAGCCCGATGCCCGCCTCGGCGGTCGCCGTCAGGTCGGAGGGCTCGATCGCGGGGATGCGGTCGAGGCGGCGTGTCGTGAGCGCGAGGTCGGCGGGGGCGTCGCTCTGCAGCCACGTTCCGGCGCCCTCGATGCGCACGCGCCAACCTTCCTGATGCGCCGTGCCGAGAAGGAGCGCGACCGCATCGGGAGATCCCGGTGCGATGCGAGGGACGCGGTCCTGCGCAGCTTCGAGAACGGCGCCTTCGCCGAGGAGTGCGGTAACCTTGTCGAGAATGGTCACAAGGCACCAACCGGTTTGGCGCGCGGCGTGTGGCGTGCGGCGTTGACGCCTCCATTTACACGTCGCACGCCGGGCGCGTCACGCCGCACGGCCGACCACTCGCGGCATGCATGGATGGGCACCACTTTTCCAGGGTTAACCCGCTCTTCCGGATCAAACACCAACCGCACCGCGTGCATCGCCCCGAGCGATTCCGCGTCGAAGATCAGCGGCATGTACCGCAACTTGTCGATTCCCACACCGTGCTCGCCTGTGATCGTGCCGCCCGCCGCAATGCAGGCCTGCATGATCTCCGCGCTCGCCGCCTCGACCTTTTTCTTGAGGACCGGATCGGTCGCGTCGAACGAAATGTTGGGATGGAGGTTGCCGTCGCCCGCGTGGAAGACGTTGCTCACGACGAGCCCGTAGCGCTTGGCGATGGTAGCGATCGTTTCGAGGACCCGCGGCAGCGCGGAGCGAGGAACGACCGCGTCCTGTACGACGAGGTCACGCGACAGGCGTCCCATCGCGCCGAAGGCTTTCTTGCGGCCTTGCCACAGCCGCTCGCGCTCCGCCTCGGTCGCCGCAGATCTCACGGATCGCGCGCCCGATGTACGCAGCAGATCGGTGACCACCTCCGTCTCCGCCACCACGGCGTCGCTATTGCGGCCGTCGATCTCGACAAGCAGGACGGCCGCGGCGTCGCGCGGGTATCCCGCCGCGTACACCGAGTCCTCCACCGCGTTGATGCAGGACTGATCCATCATCTCGAGTGCCGCCGGCACGATTCCGGCTGCGATGATGGCCGACACCGCCTCGCCTGCGGTGCGCAGACCGGTGAAGTCGGCGAGCAATGTTCTGACCGCACGCGGCAGTGGCGTGAGCCGCACGGTGATTCTGGTCGCGATGCCGAAGTTGCCTTCCGACCCGACGAACACCCCGACGAGATCCGGTCCCCACGACTCGCCGCCCGGGCTCCCGATTTCGGCAAGTGAGCCGTCGGCGAGCAACACCTCGAGGGCGAGGATGTGATTCGCCGTGACGCCGTACTTCAGGCAATGCGGCCCGCCGGCGTTTTCAGCGACGTTGCCGCCGATCGTGCACGCGCTCTGACTTGACGGGTCGGGCGCGTACTGCAGGCCGGCCGGCCGAGCCGCCGCGCCGAGCTTCGCGTTGACGACGCCGGGCTCGACGACCGCCAGCCGGTTGTCGCGGTCGATCCGCAGAATGCGGTTGAGCCGTGTCAGCACCAGCAGCACCGAGCCTTCGTCGGCGAGCGCGCCGCCCGAGAGCCCGGTGCCGGCGCCGCGCGGCACGAAGGGGACACCATGGGTGGCGAGGAGACGGACGATGGCGATCAACTCTTCACGAGTGCCGGGAAGAACGACGAGATCAGGAACGCGGCGATGAGTCGGAAGGCCATCCATCGCATACGTGATACGCTCCGCGCGGGCTGCGCGGACGTGCTTCGGGCCCACAATGGCAGCGAGGTCACGTGCGATGGTTGGAAGCATGCATATATACTAGCGAAAAGGGGTCAGGACAGTCTGTCCTGACCCCCCTCGTCTTGAAGAACCGCCTGGCCTAGGCCGCTCTCCAGAATCCTTTCAGCGCCTTGCCATCCGGCGATTCGCGCAGTTTCTCAAATGCCCGTTCCCTAATCTGGCGAATGCGCTCGCGAGTGACTCCCATGAGCGCGCCGATCTTCTCGAGCGTCATCGCCTCGCTGCCCTCTTCGAGTCCGTAGTAGAGATAGAGAATCTTGCGCTCGCGCGGCGTGAGATACTTCTGGAAGATCCGATCGATGAACTCGCGCATCAACTTGCCGTCGGTGCGCTCTTCGATCTCGCCGCCCTCCTGCCCCGCAAAGCGCTCGCCGAGTGTCGCGGCATCCTTGTCGGTGCGATCGACCGGCGCGTCGAGCGACAGCTCCGCCGCCGTCATCCGGCGCGCGGTGCGCACGTTCTCGACGGTATCTTCGAGGGCTTTCGCGATTTCGTTGTCGGTGGGTTCCCGGCCGAGCTCCTGCGACAAATACGTTTCCGTGCGGCTCATGCGGATGAGCTGCGAGTTCTGATTCAGCGGAATGCGGACGCTGCGCGTCTGCTCCGCCAACGCTTTCAGCACCGCCTGCCGCACCCACCACACCGCATACGAAATGAATTTGACGCCCTGGTCGGGATCGAACTTCTTCACCGCTTTCAGCAGACCTTCATTGCCGATGGCGACGAGCTCGGAGAGATCGAGTCCGTGGCCCTGATATTTTTTGACGTAGGAGATGACAAATCGGAGATTGGCAGTGACGAGACGCTCGGCAGCTTTTTCGTCGCCGCGCTGCACACGACGCGCGAGACGACGTTCTTCAGCGGGATCCTTGATGAGGGGAAGTTTTTGTATGTCTTGCAGGTATTGGTCGAATGCTCCGGATGGGGTGGTGCGGAAAAAAGCCTTCGCCTTGCCGGCATTCGACCTCGCCATGCGCGACTCCCCTTGAAACGCGACGGGTGTGTGGAAACGGCGGGCGAAGCCGCCGGTTAGACCACGTAAACCACGCGCCAATATAGGTTTTCCTGCCAATAGGTGCAAATAAACCCAGTTTTCCACATCACAAATTCTTGGGTTTGTAGGGATTCCCCCGTTTGTCCACTATCC
The DNA here is from genome assembly GCA_036394755.1 of Gemmatimonadales bacterium. Taxonomy (GTDB): domain Bacteria; phylum Gemmatimonadota; class Gemmatimonadetes; order Gemmatimonadales; family GWC2-71-9; genus 20CM-2-65-7. The sequence continues at coordinate 17,798 of DASWEL010000029.1, forward strand.
ACAGATCCTGTGGAAAATGGAAGAGAGGCAAGAAAACGCATGCCGCAGCAAGTCAATCCTAAGGATGAGTTTCCTGCTGTGGAGACGTGGAAAGGAATGTGGGCTATGTGTTGACCAGGACCTGACGTATCGTCGCCTCGTCCACGGCGACCGTCCAGCCCTGACCGTCGTTGCCGTGGGCTCGTCCGATCGCGCTCGGCAGCGCGAGACGGATTTCCCCTGCCCGTACTTTCTTGTCGGCGCGCATCGCCGCGATGAGGTCGTCGACGTGACTGGCATCCGGCCGCTCGACGGGCAAATGCAGCCGTTCCAGAACCGAGCGGATGCGCTGTGCCGTTCCCGTCGCCGCAATTCCGAGTGTTTCGGCGAGCCGGCCCTCGTACACCATGCCGATCGCCACAGCTTCGCCGTGCAGCACTTCGTATTTGGACGTCGCTTCGATCGCGTGACCAATGGTATGACCGAAGTTCAAAATCGCGCGCTTGCCCTTTTCGCGCTCATCCTGCGCGACGACGGCCGCCTTGATCTCGACTGAGCGGCGTACGACGCGCTCGAGCGCCGGAGCGTGTTTCGCAAAAATCGCGGCGTATTCGTTTTCGAGAAACGCAAAGTATTCCGCGTCTGCAATCGCGCCGTGCTTCACGGCTTCGGCGAGCCCGGCCGCCAGCTGCACGCTCGACAGCGAGGCGAGCAGCTCCGGATCGGCGACGACGACACGTGGTTGATGGAATGCCCCGAGCAGGTTTTTCCCGGCGGGCACGTCGACGCCCGTCTTTCCGCCAATGGATGAGTCGATCATCGCGAGCAGGGACGTCGGCACCTGCACCAGCGGAACCCCGCGCAGGTAAGTCGCCGCGACGAAGCCGGCGAGATCGTTCACCACGCCACCGCCGAGTGCGATGACTGCGGAGTCGCGGCCGTAATGAGCCGCGAGCATCCGATCGCTCAGCGATGCCCAGGTATCGCGGGTCTTATTCCATTCGCCGGCAGGAAAGGTGAACAGTTCCGCCCGATAGCCGAGAGCCGATAGCCGCTTTTCCAGGTCCTCCCCGTAAATCTTCCCGACGTGCGAATCGGAAATCACCGCGTACGCTGCGGCGGGGCAGTACTGCGGCAGGATCCTGTCGAGGCGCCGGACAAGACCCGGGGCGATCAGGATGTCATAGGAGGCATCCCGCCGCTCGACCAGCGGGACCCGGATGGTCACCACGCGATGTCGTCATGGCCGGCCTGCATGTTCACCGCGCGCGCCAGCACAAAGAGCAGATCGGACAGCCGGTTCAGGTAGTGGATGATCAGCGGGTTGATCTGCTGCTTGCCCGCCAGCGAGACCACGGAGCGCTCGGCACGACGACAAACTGTACGCGCGACATGCAGCGCGGCGCCCTTCGGCGAGCCGCCGGGCAGAATGAAATTCTTCAGCGGCTTCAGCTTCGGATCGTACGAGTCAATGACGCGCTCCAGGGCGCTCACGGTGTCTGCGTCGAGCGACGTGCGGAGCTTCGCGGCATTCGGCGTCGCGAGCTCGGCGCCGATTGTGAACAGGTCGCGTTGAATCGCCTCGAGGACGTTGGACTCGAAGGTGGGCAAATGAATCGCCACGGCGAAGCCGATCCAGGCGTTCAGCTCGTCCACGTCGCCGTAGGCCTGCACGCGCGGGTCGTCTTTGGGGACGCGGCCCCCACCGAACAGTCCCGTTTCTCCTGCATCACCCGTCTTCGTGTAGATCTTCAGGAGTCCTCCGACGCACGTTTTTGGAACCTATGCTCAGGGGCAACGGAGCGCGAGCGGTTGGGTGGCGAGGACACGGCGCGTCGCGGGATCCACCGCCGTGGCGCGTGAATCCCGCGCCGAGATGTCGGTGATTTCGTCGAGCAGCAGAAGCCGGTCACCGCCGGCAGCGGCGACCGCTCCACGCAGCGAGTACCGCGTCCCCGGGTTCGAACGCACCATTCCCCCGACGAGCCGCAGGCGCTCTGGTTCTCTGACCCAGCGCAGGTGGTGGAGAGCGACGTCCGTCGTCGCGACGCCGGTCACCAATACCGTATCGGTTCCGTTTGGAAAGCGGGCTCGGAATCCGACCGCGTAGCCAGATGCGAGCGGGACGACTTCACCCGCATCCGCTGCCTGGTCGGCGTCGAGAACCAGCGCCCGGAGCGGCGTGGTTGGCTGGGCGCGCCGGACGACGCGGGAGAGGAGATCGAGTGCCGCGGCGTGCGTCAACGCGGGGCGCGATGCGCCCGCGCCGCCGGCGAAGGCCGGCGCATCGAGGAGCGCGACCACCGGTACATGCGATGGCGGCGTGCTACGGCCCCCAGCGCCTCCGGGCGGAAAGGCGAGGACGAGCTCCGTTACTGCTTCGGCGGCGCCGCAGGTCTGCGGTGCATGGAAGCGGGCCAGGGTGAGGTGCGCAGGGGCAGCGCCATTGGCCGACAGCACGGTCGCCCCCTCGGCCTCGCGAGCCTCGACGGCGACGAGTGGTCGGTGTTGCAGCGAGTCGAAGAGATGGCGGTTGCCGGTGAGCTGATGGTAATAATTCCGGGCGAAGCGGTTCCCGGTGATGAACACGTGCGCTTCGCCGCCCAGGCTCCAGCCGAGCGCGGCATGCGGCCCGCCGCTGGCGCAGGCCAGTAGACCCGAGACGAGAAGCACGCTAGCGTTGGCGCGATGCAAGAGACAAAAGATATCACCATCATCGGGGCCGGCCCGACGGGACTGTTCGCCGCGTTCTACGCCGGCATGCGCGGCGCGTCACATCGTCTGATCGACAACCTCGACCAGGTCGGTGGCCAGCTGACCGCGCTCTATCCCGAGAAATACATCTTCGATGTTGCGGGCTTTCCGAAGATTCTCGCCAAGGATCTGGTGAAAGCGCTCGCGGAACAGGGCCTGCAATGGAAGCCCCCGGTCCACCTCGCCGAAAAAGTCGTCGCGCTGCGGCGGAGCGAGGACAACGGCAAGCCGCTGTTCACCATCGTCACCGACAAGGACGAGTATCCCGGGCGCTCCGTGTTGATCGCCGGCGGGATCGGCGCGTTCACGCCGCGCAAGCTGCCGCTCAAAGACGTGGATCGCTGGAACGACAAAGGCCTGCACGATCGCGTCTTGAATCCGCGCGAATTCGCCGGGAAGCGCGTACTGATCGTCGGTGGCGGCGACTCGGCGTTCGATTGGGCGGTGAACCTGTACCCCGTCGCAAAATCGATCGTCATGATTCACCGCCGCGACGGCTTCCGCGCCCATCAGGCGACGGTGGATCAGGTGCAGGCGCTGGCGGCCGCTGGCAAGATGGAGCTGCGCACGTTCTGGGAGCTGAAAGACATCGCGGGCGCAAACCGCATCGAGCGCGTCACGATCTTCAACAACAAGACGAAAGAAGAAGAGACGCTGGCGATGGACTGCGTGATCCCGCAGCTCGGCTTCGTCTCATCGCTCGGCGCGATCGCGGAGTGGGGGCTCGAGATCGAGAAGGGCGACATCAAGGTGGCGCAGACGATGGAAACCAAGATCCCCGGCATCTACGCCGCCGGAGATATCACCACCTATCCGGGGAAGCTGAAGCTCATCGCGACGGGCTTTTCGGAAGCGTGCATCGCCGTGAACCAGATCGCGCACTTCCTGAACCCGGCAGCCAAAGTCATGCCGGGGCATTCGTCCAACATGGCACTCTTTGGTCAGAAAGAAGACTAGCGCGCCAGCTGTACCACCACCGAATCGATCTGCGCAAGCATCTGACGCGTCGGTACGTCGTGCGCGTTTGCTTGAATCGAGAAGGTGATCACCCGCCCGTCGGCTTTTTCGATGTACCCCGACAGCGTATTCACGCGATCGATCGATCCCGTTTTCGCGAGCACCCGTCCCTCGAGCGGTGTCCCGGCAAAGCGCCGGAGCAGCGAGCCGCGCTGCTGCGCCCGCGGCAAGCCGGCCAGAAACGCTGCGCGTTTGGGATGGCGGTACATATAGGCGAGCAGCTGCACGAACGCGTGCGGGGTCACGAGGTTGCCGGCGGCTAATCCGGAGCCGTCCTCGAGCGAAAACGCCGTGGAATCGATCTTCACGGAATCGACCAGGAACCGCTTTTCGACGTCGAGACCCTTTCCCCAGCTACCGGTATCGCCCACCTCGCGTCCCAGGATCTTCAGGAGCGTTTCCGCGAACCAATTCTGGCTCGTGTTGAGAATCGGAAACACGATGTCCGGCAACGGGCGACCGCGGTACTCCGCGAGCGGACTGCCACAGCACCGCAGCGAGCGATAGACCATCGAGTCGGTCGTGCTGGCCGCGCCGCCGCCGACCGAGACTCCCTTCTTCCGCAAGGAGATCTCGAGTGCGCGGGCGGCGTACAGATTCGGATCGGGAAGCGCGAAGCTCTCGATCCACGGCGAACGGCTCAACGACACCGTGCCTTCCGCCCAGATATCGAGCGTCCCGGGCTTGCGGAAGAAGTTGTCGCCGATCGTCGTCGACGAATCGGCGGCGACCGTGCGGGCCCGGTTCTCGAACGTGAAGAGGGTGAGATCGGGGTTCCACGTGATGACGGGCGGCGCATCGACGACCGGCCCGGGTGTGATCTGGAAATCCACACTGTTGTCGTGAAATCCGAGCCCCGAGATGGGCGCGGCGTACCACCAGTTGAGATCGAACGAATTCCAGCCCGGATGGGTCAGGATCGACTCGAAATACGAGCCGTCACCGACGATCCGGCCCGTCACGCGCCGAATCCCATGCGCGCGCAAGGAATCGGCGATGGCATCCACGGCGGTCCACGTCGAGTCGCAGCCGCCCGGCGCCAGCGTGTCGACCGTGTAGCAGCGCTCCGACCACGTCGGATCGCCGCGGCCGTACAGCACAAGGTCGCCCTGCAGTAGGCCATTCGTGATGGTGCCGTTGGCATAGAGGCTCGTGCGCGCGCGATAGTCGGCGGGCAGCAGGACGGTCGCCGCCGCCGAGACCACGAGCTTCGTATTGCTCGCCGGCACGGAAAACCGGTCTCCGTTGCGATTGAACAGCACGCGCCCGCGGTCGTCCTGCGCGTAGACGTTCCACGTCGTGCGGTCGAACGGCGGCTGATCGAGCAGGCGCGTCAGGCGCTGCTGCAGCGAGCCGCGGTTTTGCGCCCCGGCCTGACTCGAGAGCGCGGCGCTAATCGTAAGCGACGCGAGGATCAGCTTTCGCATAGAGCACGTCTGCGAGAAGGTTGACCAGCACAAAGATCACGGACAAAAACAGGATACTCCCCTGGACCGCCGGCAGGTCCCGTTTCTGAATCGCAAGGAGCACATAACGACCCACTCCGGGCCAGGAGAATATCGTCTCCGTCAGAATGCTGCCGGTCAGATAGTTGCCCACGTCGAGTCCGAGCACGGTGATGATCGGCAGCAAGGCGTTGCGCAATGCATGCCGGCCGATCACCCGCCGCTCGCCGAGTCCCTTGGCCCGCGCGGTGCGCACGAAATCCGACGGCAGGACGTCGAGCATGGCGCCACGCGTCATGCGCGCGAGAAACGCAATCGAGCGGGTGCCGAGGGTCAGCGCCGGCAACACGAGGAACGCGATGCCGCCGTATCCCGACGGTGGCAGCCAACGGAGCGCCACCGCGAAGAGCAAGATCAGCAAGAGCCCCACCCAGTAGACCGGGAACGAGACGCCGACGTACGCGATGAGCATGCTGAAGCGATCGATCCAGCCGCCGGGCCGGATCGCCGCGAGGACGCCAAGGGTGATGCCGCAAGTCACCGCGAGCAGCATGGCGGCGCCCGCGAGCTGCAGCGTTTTGGGAAAGCGTTCGGCGAGGTCGCCGAGCACCGGGCGCTGCGTGATGTAGGACCGGCCCAGATCGCCACGCACGACGCCCCACAGGTAGTGCCCGAATTGCACGGGAATCGGCTCGTCGAGGTGCAGCTCCCCGCGCAGCCGGGCGATCGTGGCGGAGTCCGCCCGCTCCCCCACCATCTCGGCGACGGGATCGCCGGGGACGACGTTCAGCAGCAGAAAGGCCACGACGAGAACACCGAACAGCGTGGGGATCGTGGCGAGCAGCCGCCTACCGACGAGCCGCAACACGAACCTTGGTCCAGCGCTGGCCGTTGAAGATCGCCGGAACATCCCACCCCGCGATGGCGGGGTGTTCCGCCCAGAGGTCCACGGCAAACCAGAGATAGAGCCAGGGCGCGGCTTCAAAGATGCGATTGTCGATTCGGGCGTACAGTGCCTCGCGCTCCGACTGGTCGACGGTGCGGCGCGCCAGCACGATCAGCGAGTCCGTGACGCGATCGCTGTAGAAGGCATAGTTGCCGCCCGGCCCAAAGCTGGCGCTGTGAAACAACGGATAGAGGAAGTTGTCGGCGTCGGGATAGTCGGCCCACCAGTCGGTGATCGCCATGTCGGTGTCACCTTTGCGCACCGCCTCGCGCATGCTGGAAGCGTCGCGCGACACGATCTCGACCCGGATCCCCACGGCGGCAAGCTGCGACTGGATCGCCTGGGCGACGCGCCCCATCTCCACGTTGGTGCCGGAGCGCCACAGCTGCACCGAAAACCCGTTGGGGTATCCGGCCGAGCGCAGCAGGCGCCGCGCTTCGGTGGTGTCGTACGCGTAGGGCCGGCGTGAAGAATCACTTCCCCCCAACGTCGGGGGAATCGCTCCCGCCGCCAGAGCACCGCGGCCGTTCCACACGGTGCGCAAGATTTCGGGCACGTTGACCGCGTGATTGATCGCTTGGCGTACCCGCGGATCGCGCAAGGGACCGCGCCGGTTGTTGAGCGGCACGTAGACGGCGCGGAGCGCCGCCTTGCGCTTCAGCCAGGCGGGATGTTCCTGCTCCCACTTGACCGTCTCGCCGAACGGGATCTCGACGACCGAGATCCGTCCTGACAGGAACTCGGCGGCGCGCGTCAGCGCCTCGGGGATGATCCGAACGGTGAGTGATTCACTCAGCGGTGCTCCGCCCCAGTAGCCCGGATTCCTGGCAAAGCGCAGATAGTCGTCGTGCTGCCACGCGACGAAGCGCCACGCCCCCGTTCCAACGGGCCGCTGGCCGAAGTCGGCCGGGACGGACGACGGCACAACCGACGCCACCGGCATGGCGAGGAATTTCGGGAAAATCGCGAGCGGCTCGGTCAGCGTGAACGCCACCCCGGTGTCCCCCAGCACCTCGATGCCGCGCACATCGGGCGCGCGTCCGTCCGCGAAGTCGCCGGCTCCCGCGATGGGCAGCAGCGGCCACACGCGCCCGCCGTGAGTCGCGGGATTGAGGACGCGTATGAAGGAGCGTTTAACATCCGCGGCGACGAGTGGTCGCCCGTCATGAAAGCTGACACTCGGTCGGAGATGGAAGACGTAGCGCTGTCCCTTCCGATCGCTCGTCCAGCGGTCTGAGAGGCCCGGCAGGAGCCGGCCATCGGGGTCGAACCGGGTCAGTCCGTCGAACAGCAGCGTCACCATCTCGCCCGTCGGCACGTCGGTCGACAGCGCGGGGTCGAGCGAGCGTGGGTCGTAGGTCTCGTAGTAGACGAGCCCCCTCCCCGCTCCGGCCTGATCTCCGCCGCCCGTCTGACCACGGCAGGCGGCGAGAACACACAGGAACAGGGCGCTCTTCGCGGTGTCGAAAAGGTTGACAGTGCGGAGCAAGTGTCGCAACATAGCAAAGATCGGCAAACTACGTCAATTGCGCGTCATACCCTGCCTGTTGCTCGCCGCCCTGGTAGCGACAACCGTCCTCGCCGCTCAAG
>DASWEL010000030.1:0-6314 GCA_036394755.1 Gemmatimonadales bacterium
CTGAATTTGCCGAGCGGCCACCAGCTGTCCATTTCGTTCAGAAATACGTCGAACGCTTTGGCTTGGCTGCAGGGAACCTCGATGGTCTTGACGATCGGATCCAGCATCACGTTCTCCTTTTCGGTGTCATGCGTCGCACGATTTCAGCGCCATAAGCAGTCAAGACATCGGACCAGAAACTCTCGAGATATTTCCGCAGATCATCCAGTCCATCACGCTTGATGGAATACAGGCGACGATTGCCCTGCGGCTGTACGGTGACCAAGCGCGCGGCCTGAAGCACCTTGAGGTGTTGCGACACGGCGGGTCGACTCACCGGCCGGCCTTCCGCCAGCTCGCCCACGGTCTTGGGCTGTTTGCGCAAGGCTTCGAGGATGCGGCGGCGGGTTGGGTCGGCCAGGGCGGTGAACACTGCAGCGTAAGCCATTGCTTACGGTAAGTACATACTTACAGACTGTCAAGTGGCGTTTGCATGGGCGCATCGGAAGGGCTGCGGTTGAGCGCCCGTCACGAGCGCCACTGGTTTGCGTGACGGCGTCATCGCGTCCTCGGCGAAACCGATCGTTCGCGAATTCATAACGCCAGCTTTTCAGTTCCTGAGGAAAGCGAATATATCCCAGCTCGTGGAATGCCGTGACAAACTCCCTTCCGCGAGCGCTGACCGGTTGGCAATTACCAACTGGTTGGCAGCATCGAAAAGCGAACGCTTGATGCCGCACACGATTAGCCGTGGCGCGGCGTATGCCTCGCGCCGATGATCAAGACCGCAATGGCATCCGAAGCGAGCCCGCGTGAGTTGCAGTGTGTCGGCATGGGTGTACGTTCCCCGACGACGCAGCGGAACACGAGGAGACGAATGAAGATCACCCTTGCTGGCGCGGCCGTGGTCAGCTTACTGCTGGCGACCAACGGCGCGATAACGGCGACCGTCCAACAGACGGCGCAGGACGGGGAATTGACGATTGGTCAGGAGACCTTTAACGAGCTAAAGGCCAGGAGCGAGATCATCGATTCGTCGCCGCTCTATGATGTGTTGCTCCCCGTGATCCAGCCGATCATGCAAGCCGCGCAGGCGCGATACAACCATCCCTTCAAGGTCTACCTGGTTCACGAGGCCCAGCCCAATGCGTTCGCGACTCCCGGCGGATACATCTACGTGGTGGATGCGCTCCTGTACTTCGCCAAGAACAAAGAGGAGCTGGCGGGAACACTGTGTCACGAGATCGCGCACACGCTGCATCACGACTCCATGACACTGCTCGAGAAAGAGAAACGGCTGCGGTGGAGAGAGGTCGGGGGTGTGATTCTGGTGGGACCCACCCGCGCCCACATTCTCGCGATCGCGCTGCTCGGGAAGCTGCATTCGCTCCTGTACTCCCGCCAGGCTGAAGCGCGCGCCGATTCGACCGGAGCCGACGTGTGTGCGGCGGCCGGATCCAATCCGTGGGGGCTGGTGTGGCTGTTCCAGGAATTCAAGGAGGCGAGAACCCGGGAGATCCCGCAGTTATTGTCGGATCACCCAAACGACCAGAGTCGGATTGAGGCGTTGGAGCGGCATTTCAAGAGCGATTCCGGGATGTTCGGGCGGTTCGATCCCAACCTTCGATCCGCGACGCCGTTCGAGGTCCCCAAGAGAGCACCGGAAGTGTTCTTGCGGTGACCGCAGGTTCCCTAAACTGGAGGGGGTATGACCAGCCCTATGATGGATGATGTGAAACGCATATACCGGTTGACGTGGTGGGCGCTCATGCTCCGAGGCTTGTTGTCCCTCGCGGTGGGAGTCTTCATCTTCGCGCGGCCACTCGACTCCGTTGCGGCGTTTGCCCTGGTGATCGCGTTTTGGGCGCTGTTCCTGGGCTTCGTGGACATCGTGCATGCATTTCAGCTTCGAGGGATGATGCAGCATTGGTGGGTGCTGCTGCTCGCGGGCTTCGTTGGCGTCGGGTTCGGGATCGCGGCGCTCGTCTACTACCCGACGCTCGCTCTCACCTTCGCGGTCGTGTGGGCCGCGTGGTGGTTGCTGGTGACCGGTATCCTGGGGATCTACGTCGCGCTGCAACTGCGGCGGGTGCGGATGGATTGGGGTTGGCCGATGGCGTTCGGTGTGCTCAGCGTGGTCGCGGGGTTCTTCGCACTATTGTCGCCGCCGGCCACGCTGGCCGCCATCATGGGCCTGATCGCGGGTTTCGCGATCGTCGTGGCTATCGTGTCGATCGCCGGTGCCTTCAAGCTGCGCGCATTAGTGCATCCGTAGGCACGTCACTCGAGGTCGACATGGGCACCATGATCCCGCTGGGGGACGCCTCACGGCGTCCTCTGCATCGGCCCGTCGTCACCGCGTCCATCATCCTGGTGAACGCGATCGTCTTCATTATGGAGCTGCAGGGCGGCGAGCCGTTCGTGATGAAATGGTCGGTGGTCCCGGCCCAGATCAGCGCCGGTCATCAGCTGATCACGCTGCTGACGGCGATGTTCATGCATGCCAGCTGGTCGCATATCATCGGCAACATGGTGTTCCTCTGGGCCTTCGGTCCGCAGATCGAAGGTGCCATGGGCCCCGGGCGATACCTGGCGTTCTATCTCATCGGCGGGGTGGTCGCCATGCTGGCCCAGGTTGGACTCGGCCCGAGTTCCACCGTTCCGAACCTGGGCGCGAGCGGGGCGATCGCCGCCGTCATGGGCGCGTTCCTGGTCACCTACCCGCGCGATCAAATCCGCTCGGTTCTCATCATCTTCGTGTTCGCGCGGGTCACGTTCATCCCGGCCGCACTGCTCATCGGCGTCTGGTTTGTGTTACAGCTCGTCAGTCTCGGTCAGGTCGCCGCGACTGCGCAAACCGGGGGCGTGGCCTACGTAGCGCATGTCGGCGGCCTGGTGTTCGGAGCCCTCAGCGCGCGCTTGTTCGGGGACCCACGACGAATCGCGGCGCAGGTGGCGTAGGGAAGCTTCATGGTGCAACTCAGCCTGACCGACCAGGAAGCGGTGACACTAAGGCATGCGTTGGAGACATACCTGTCGGACCTGCGCATGGAGATCGCGGACACCGATGCTCAGGACTTCCGCGAGGGCCTCAAAGAGGAGGAGTCGACGATCAAGCGATTGCTCGAGCAATTAGGATCGCCCTGACCGCCCTCTCCGAGGCTCGCCAACGGACCGCCGCCGCGCTGGTGATCGCGCTCAGCGTCGCGCTGGCGATGGCGCTCGCGCCATACGCCACGGGGTTGATCGGTATCCCCGTCCTGTACGTCGCACTCCAGCCACTGCACGATTGGCTCGCGCGCCGCACGCCAGGAAAGGCCGCCGCCAGCCTTGTGGTGGCGCTCGTTCTCCTCGTGCTCATTGCGGCCGGCGGGTCCTCCGTCACCTTAATCGTAAGCGAGGCGCAGCGGATCCCAGGGGCCATTATGCAGAGCCCCATCATCACGCGGCTCTCCGAGCTCAGGGTCGGCGGGGTTGACGCGGGCGCCCGGCTCGCGGACCTCGGCTCCAAGGTCGTGGCGTGGATCGGGTCCTCCGCGTTCGGGTTCATCGGAACGGCTTCTCGGATGGTGTTGAACCTGACGATCTCTTGCTTCGGCCTCTACTACTTGCTCCTCCGACCCGGGGAAACGTGGAACGCCGTCCGCCCGTACATTCCATTCTCCGCGAGCAACACGGAGAAGCTGCGCCAGCGCTTCCGCGACGTCACGACGTCTACGCTGATCGGCACGGGTCTGTCGGCTGCACTGCATGGCACGCTCACGAGCTTCGGTTTCTGGATGTTCGGACTCCCGAACGCGGCGCTGTGGGGCGTGGTCACGATCGTGTTCTCGATCCTGCCCGTGCTGGGCAGCGGGCTCGTGTGGGGGCCGGGGGCGATCGCGCTGGTGCTCGATCATCGGCCGGGCGCGGCCGTGCTGCTCGCGCTCTGGGGGATTCTGATTATCGGGAATATCGATTACGTGATCCGGCCGATGGTGTCCCGGAGATGGGCACACATCCACCCATTGGTCACGCTGATTGGGGCTCTCGTGGGAGTCCCGTACTTGGGCCTACTGGGTCTCCTCATTGGGCCGCTGGGGGTGTCGTATTTCTTTGAGCTGATTCGGATGTACCGGGAAGAGTACGTGACCGGGACGGCGTGACGTCGCGTCCGTCGGACGAGCCCGCAGTGCGGGGGAGGGGTGGACATATGGTGCAGCTACGTGCGAGAGGTGGTATGAGGCTGCTTGGCTGCGTCGCGCTGGCCGGCTGCGGTGCGACGGTGGGGTTCCCGCTGCGGGCACAACAACCCCCGGCCAGGCTGGCGACATTTCTCCAACAGCGCATCGGGCTCGACTCGGCGCGGATCGCGTCGATCGAGCGCGGCGACGTGATCGTGAAAGTCCTGGACACGGAGAACCAGAGGGATGTCGCGGTGTTCGGGATCATCACCGTGGACGTCCCGCGGACGTTCTACGTCACCCGGTTGCAAGACTTCCCGAACTCGCTCCGCGCGCGGACGCGTCCTCACTTCGGGATCTTTTCCACTCCGGCCAGTCCCGCGGATGTCGCGGACGCGACCGTTCCGGTGCACGACGTGGACGATGTCAGGAAGTGCAAGCCCGGCGACTGCAAGATCAAACTGCCCGCCGCGGACATGCAGCGGCTTCAAAGCGAGATCGACTGGTCAGCCGCCGACCCGGGGACGCAGCTCAACGCGTACGTACGGCGGCGTTTAGTGGAGTACGTCACGGACTATCGCAAGCGTGGCGACTCCGCACTGGCGGTGTACGACGACGTCGGCGGCGTTCACGCGAGCGATGCCTTTGCCGCGCTGCTGGCGCAGTCACCCTACGTCTATCAGGACTTCCCCTCGCTGCGACAATACCTGACGGGCTATCCTCACGCCGAGCTGGACGGCGCGCACGAGGCGCTGTTCTGGGCTGACGACTCTACGTCCGGCTTGCAGCCGATCCTGAGCGTCACCCACCAGGTGGTGTTCGCGCCCTCGGAGCTCCCGGACATGACTGTCATGGCGTCAAAGCAGATTTACGCGAATCACTACTTCGAGGCTGTCTTCGACCTGACGGGCATCGTCGACCGGACGCGCGCAGGCGGGAAACCGGGGATCTATTTGGTCGTGCTCCGGCGCTTCCGCTTCGACGACTTGCCGAAAGGCATCTTCAACATCCGCGGGAAGGTCGTGGGCAAGTTACGGGACCAGCTGCGCGCGGACCTCGAACAGCAGAAGGGCGCCTCCGAGAAGGCGCTCGGTTCATAGGCACGAACGTCCACGCCATCGTCGATACCCGGCTGGGTCGGGCATGCGGGTCGCTGGTGGAGGCGCACCCCGGCCGGTCCGGCATCGTCGCGCTGCCGGACGGCCGTGATGCCTTCGCGGCGCGCGCGTTGCTGGCCGACGCCGCCGAGCGCACGCTCGACGCGCGGTATTACATGTGGCACAACGACATGTCGGGCTCGATGCTGTTCTCGGCGCTGCGCCGCGCCGCCGACCGGGGCGTGCAGGTGCGGCTGCTGCTCGACGACAACAACACCGCCGGTCTCGATCCCGTCCTCGCCGCGCTCGACGCCCACCCGAACATCGCGGTTCGGCTGTTCAATCCGTTCAGGGTGCGCCGCTGGCGCCTGCTCGGCTACCTCACGGACTTCAAGCGCCTCAACCGGCGGATGCACAACAAGTCGTTCACCGCCGACGGCCAAGTTACCGTCATCGGTGGGCGCAACGTGGGCGACGAGTACTTCGACGCGGGCCAGGGGGGGGCGCCCTGGTTCGTGGATCTCGATGTCCTGGCGATCGGTCCGGTCGTCAGCGACGTGTCGCGGGACTTCGACCGCTACTGGGCCAGCGCCTCGTCCGTTCCCGCCGCGCGCGTGCTGCCCCGTGCCACCGCGGCGGCGATCGCCGGAGTGGCAGCCGACGCCGCGCGGGCTGAGCTCCACCCCGACGCCGCGGCGTACAGAGAGGCGCTCGCGAGGTCGTCGTTCGTCCGAGACCTGCTGGCACACCGCCTCACGTTCGACTGGGCCGGGACGCGGATGCTCAGCGACGACCCGGCGAAGGGGCTGGGCCGGGCACCGGAGGACGCCCTGCTGTGGCACCGTCTCGAGGAGATTCTTCGCGCGCCGATGCGTGAGCTGAGGTTGGTCTCGCCCTACTTCGTGCCCGGGAGCGCCGGCGTCGAGGCGTTGGCGGTCATCGCGAGACAGGGTGTGAAAGTCGCCGTGCTCACCAACGCGCTCGAGGCAACCGACGTCGCGGTGGTACACGCCGGCTACGCCAAGCGGCGCAAGGCGCTCCTCGCGGCGGGTATTACGCTGTTCGAGCTCAAACG
>DASWEL010000031.1:0-2235 GCA_036394755.1 Gemmatimonadales bacterium
GTTACGGCGCAGCTGGTGGACGCCAAGGCCGATGCGCCGCTCTGGGCGGATAAGTTCACCGGCACGCTGGAGGACGTGTTCGACATTCAGGAGCGCCTCTCCCGCCAGATCGTCGACGCGCTGCGCCTCAGACTCACGCCCAACGAGGACAAGCGGCTGGCGCAACGTCCCCTCGCGGATGTGCGGGCGTACGAGTATTACCTGCTCGCGCGCCAGGAGATCTGGACCTTCAACGCCCAGTCGCTCGACCACGCGCTCCAGCTCGTCCGGCGTGCCCAGGACATCGTCGGCGACAACGAGCTGCTGTTCGTCGCCGAAGGACTCATCTACTGGCAGAAGGTCAACGTCGGCATGGTCCCCGTGTCGCAGTACGATGAGTGCCTGCGGAGGGCGGAAGCGTGCGCGGCGAAGGTGTTCGCGCTCAACCCAGAATCCTCCAAAGGGCACAGTCTCCGCGGCGCGATTCGACACACTCGCGCCGACCCGGTCGGCGCGGCGCGTGATTACAAGCGAGCGTTGTTGCTCGATCCCAACGATCCCGAGGCGCTGCTCTGGCTCGCCTATTCCTACGGCGTTTCCGGACGCCCCGCGCTCGCGCGCGCGCTGCTGGATCGGCTGCAGCACGTGGATCCGTTGACGTCCGTCAACCTCATCATGTCCGGGATGGTCGCGATGTTCGCCGGCAACTACCCCGAGGCGCTCACCTGGACGCAACGCGCGGTCGACATCGATCCGGGGAACCCGACGCCGCGGATGATGCACGCCATGATGCTGGCGGCGAACGGGCAGCGCGACGAAGGGCTGGCACTGCTCGACGGCGTGGGGCGTGACCCATCTCCCATGGCTTGGGCGCGGTTGGCGCCGGCCATGGCCTGCGCGCTGCGCGGTGAGCACGACAAGCTGCTGCGCGTCGTGACGCCGGAGCTGCGCGCCGCCGCGCAGTGGGATGAGATCTTCTCCTGGTGGCTGGCTGATTGCTTGGCGCTGGTGAACGAGCGCGACGCGGCGATCGATTGCTGCGAGCGCGCCGTCGAGTTCGGCTTCATCAATTTGCCGTGGCTCTCCGAGTACGAGCCGTTTCTCGCGAACCTGCGAGGTGAGCCTCGGTTTGTTCGCCTGATGGAGCGGGTGCGGACAGCTTGGGAGGCGTTCGAGCCGTGAGTCAGCGGTTGACGTTGACAATCCAGCTCACAGACACGACTGTCAGCTGGGGTCTGTGCTGCTCACGTTTGGGAAAGAGCCGAGGATGGGACCATGGCCGATTTGCCGTCGCCCGCGCAGGTAGTTCGTAGCACCCTCGTCGTCTCCACTTTCTTTATCGCATCGCTCACCGCGCAGGAGCCGGCTCACCCGCCGGTCGTCGGGCGCTGGGACCTGACGGTCAGCGGCGGCGAAGGCCGTCACCTGCCCTCCTGGCTCGAGGTCCACTGGTCCGGCGATCGCGTCCTGGTGGGGCGGTTCGTTGGCGTCGTCGGCAGTGTCCGGCCGATTTCCCGGCTCGATTTCGCGCACGACACGTTGCGCTGGTCGCTCCCGCCGCAGTGGGAGGGCGGGAACGGCGATTTCCAGTTTACGGGCGTCTTCGCGGGCGACTCGCTCGCGGGTTCGCTGACCACGTCGGATGGTCGCCAGCTCGCCTGGAGCGGTCATCGCGCGCCGGCCCTCGAGCATAAGGGCGTGGTACAATGGGGCGCGCCGCGGCGGTTCTTCAACGCGCGCGATCTCACCGGTTGGCATGTGGTGGCTGGCGAGAATCAGTGGAAGGCGGTCGCCGCCGTTCTCACGAATACGCAGCGCGGCGGCAATCTCGTGACGGACGCAGCCTACAGCGACTTCAAGCTGCACGTCGAGTTCCGCTATCCCAAGGAAGGCAACAGCGGCGTGTATTTGCGTGGCCGCTACGAGGCGCAGATCGAGGACTCGGTCGTGACCAGCGCGAGCGGCGAGGCGACGGGCGGCGTCGGCGCGATCTACGGATTCCTGATTCCCAACCAGAATGCGGCAAAGGGCGCCGGCGAGTGGCAGACCTACGACATCACGTTAGTCGGCCGGATGGTGACCGTGGTGCTCAACGGCAAACAAGTGATTTGCCGGACGAACATTCCTGGACCCACTGGAGGGGCGCTCGACAGCTATGAGGAGAAGCCGGGGCCGATCATGCTGCAGGGAGATCATGGGCCGGTCGAGTTCCGCAACCTGACGATCACGCCGGCACGATAGTTCGGTTGTGACGTG